>CAXMNG010000107.1:0-9302 GCA_964194585.1 Salibacteraceae bacterium
TGGCGCGCCTGAAGTTCATCCAGCGTGCGCGGCTCATGAATTTCAGTCTCGATGAGATCAGAAATCTGCTGCAGTTTCGTTCCGACCCGTCGGGCTCCAAGGCGCAGGTGCGCGAGCTCACGCGGCGCAAGCTCGATGACATCGGTGCGCGCGTGGATGCCCTCCAGGCTCTGCGTCAGGAACTCGATCTGCTGATGGACTCCTGCACCGGTTCCGGGAAATCCTGCCCCATCATCGACGGCATCGAGGACGGTTTGCGTGAAGATGCCGGGTGATTGAATGACGAAGGCGCCCGATCGATCTTAACCGATGCTCGGATGTAAGACCTACTGGCTGCCCGCGCCACCGAGTTCCACCCAGGAGACGCCTTTGTCGGTGCTCGCGAGCACCCGCTTGTCGTTCGTCACGACATACAATCGGCGCGGGTCGCCGGGGTCGACTGCGAGGTGAAGCAGATAGCGGTCGCCGAAGGATTTGTTGACGATGTCCCAGCGCAATTCGGGTTCCTGTGTTCGCAGTAGCCCGAGCCCGATGATGAACGCGTAGAGCTCGCCCTTGTGTCCTGTTTGCACCATCGTCGCCGCCGATATGCGGAGGTGTGCCGGCCGCCAGGTGTTTCCGGTGTCCTTGCTGTAGAGAAGACCACCCTTGGTGGCCGCATAGAGGCGGTCTGTGGCGACGGCGGAGGCCGCGAGGTCGATGAGTCCATCGGGCAGCGGGCCGCTCAGCTTCCAGCTCTTGCCTCCGTCGTGGCTCACCTGCAGTCCGCCGAACGCGCCGTAGATGACGTTGGCGTCCGCCTTGCTGATATCCATTTGGTGGAAGTCCACCGGACCACGCACGCCCGTGGAGAGTTGACGCCAGCTTTGACCGCCGTCATGGGAGACGATGAAGCCGAGATTGCCACCTCCCGCCGGGTGACCGCTCGCAAAAAGCACCGAAGGGTCCGTGGGATGAGGCGTGAAACCCATGTAGTCGTTTGTGTCCTGCGACACGCGCGTCGCCTGGCCGTCGGCGGAGACGACGAAGAAGCCGTGGTGGGTCGCGAGGTAGACGCGCGAGCCGTCCTTCGGGTCGACGGCAATACCGTGGATGTGGGTCTTTGCACGGAGATTGGCGAGCGTCAGTGTCTGCGCCCCCGCGGCGTAGGCGATCATAATCAGTGTAGCCGCGGCGAGCGCGCGAGCGGCAAGGCCACGAAAATCGCGTGGGGTCATCGATCGTTCTCCAACTGGGTACTTATCGCGTATTCGACGCGGCGCCCAGCTGCTCACGAATGGCGCTTACGACTGCCTCAACGTCCCATTCGGTGGGGCCCGTGTAGCGGCCGATCTCCCGCCCGTTTCCATCGAGCAGCAGCGTCGTCGGCACGCCCAGCACGTTGAGATTGATCGGCGCCATGGTCGACGTGTCCACATAGATGCGTAGCGCCTGCAATTCGAGCTCGGCGTAGAAGTCACGCACCACATCAATGCCCTCGCGGTCGATGGAAAGCGCCACCACCTGGAAATCCGGGCCGCCCAGCCGAGTCTGCAGCCGGTCGAGGGTCGGCATCTCTTCCCGGCACGGTCCGCACCATGTCGCCCAGATGTTGAGAAGCACCTGCTTGCCACGGAAGTCCGCGAGGCTCATGGGACGCCCGTCCGCGTCCACGAAGCGCACCTCGGCGATATCGTCGGAATCAGCACCCGCCGGGCCGAATCGGAACGGTTTCACGGCCAGGTTCCTCCCAGCATCAACGGGGCGCGTCTGCCTCGGGGCAGATGCGTCGCCGACCTGGGTGCCCGCCACAACAATTTGCGTCGACGGTGCGGACCCGCGATTTACCGGACCCAGTGTCCAGTAAGCGACCGCGCCCAACACCGCTGCTATGCACGCGACCCCCGTCATCCAGATGAGGTCGCCTTTCATGGTGAGGCGCTACTCATCTCTCAGCCCGTTACGAAACGGCGCATCTGTCGATATCGCTCGGCGACGTCGAGCGGGCCGCGTGGAGACTGAAACACCCCGAGGAGTCGTCCGGCCGGATCGATCAATAGTACAGGGGTACCGTGGTCCATCGAATAATGCCCGTGGGCATCGGCCGGTTCGGGTTTCGCATAGATACCGAGCTGACGGGTCAGCGGCGTCAGCGACTCGTTCGCTCCGGTCACGCCGATAAAGTCCGGATTGAAGTTTCCAACGTACTTACGCAGCACCTCGGGCGTGTCGCGCACGGGATCGACGGACACGAACACGAACTGGACGTCACGATTCAACGTGGGCTCCTTGTCGAGCTCTTGAGCGACTTTGTCGAGCATCGACAGGACCGTGGGGCACACATCCGGGCAGTTCGTGTATCCGAAGAATAGAAAGCTCCAGCGGCCCTTCAGCTGCTCGAGGGTGAACGGGTCGCCACGGTGGTCGACCAACGAAAACGGCTGCACGATCTTCGGATCCGGCCATAGCAGGCCCTCGACATCCGGTGGTCGCGCCTCATCGAGCTGCGACGCGACGAGTGCGGCGGCGCCCACGCCGATTAACGTTCCCGCCGTTAGCGCGAATGCCAGCTTGACCAGCCGATCTCTCATCTTTCTTTCGCTCCCTGTGATTCTCGTTGTCCCGACGCTCAGGCCTCCACGAAAAAATTGCGCATCATGCCGCCGTCTTCGTGCTCGAGATTGTGACAGTGGTACATAAACAGGCCCGGCTCGCTCGCCGTCATCGCCACCCGCACGCGCTCTCCCGGGAATACGAGCACCGTGTCCTTGTGGCCTTGGTCCACGAAGCCGTCCGCCACGTCCGTCGGGGCGTGGGGGCCACGCTGGCGCTCGACGACTCGGAACCGCACGCCGTGCACGTGCATGGGGTGGGGCATGTGCATGCCCATACCGTCTTCGTGCTCGAATGTCCACAGCAACGGTACATTGCGCGGCACGCGCTCATCGGGGGCGACAGCCTTCATCTCGAAGTCCCGTCCGTTGAGGAAACCACGCATGTGGCGAAAGCCAATGCGCGTCGTCAGCTCGAAGCGCGGCTCGGGTGGTACGGAACGCGCTTTCGGCAGCGTGAATTCGGCCAAGGGCTGGGGATGTTCTGCGCCGACGGTGAAACGCGCGAGCAGCATCTCTCGGCCCTGGGAGGATTCCATCATGCCCATTCGACCAGGCGATCGGCCCTGATTCGAATTGCCGCCCATCATTCCACCCATGCCGCCGCCCATCATCATTTCCATTCCTTCGCCGGTGTCGAAGGGCTCACTGATCAGCGCCACTTCGGCACGCGGCTGGCGCGTAGAGAAATCCTCGAGGATCTCGACTCGCTCGGTCGGACCGAGCATCACATAAGGGCGCTGCTGCGGACCGTCGGCCCCATCGATGAGTCCGTTGTCGGTCCCGATCACGGTCATGGGGCGGCCGTCGGACCATGCGAGCTTGTAAATCCGGGCATTGGATGCGTTCAAAACGCGCAGGCGGTAATGCCGCCGCGAGACATCGAAGCGGACATCCGGCCGGCCGTTGACGAAGGCCGTGTCGCCGAGCACTCCCGCCATGCGGGTCATCATCGTGTCACGAAAGATCAGCTGATTGTCGCCGTCGATCTCGCGATCCTGCAGCACCAGCGGCAGCTCATAGGGCCCTCTAGGCAGGCCGATGGCGTCCTCTTCCGCGTCCCGGATGATGATCATCCCCGCGAGGCCGTGGTAGACCTGAAAGCCGGTCCGGCCATGCGGGTGAGGGTGGTACAGGTAGGTCCCCGGCGGATTTCGCACCGTGAACTCGTAGGTGTAGCGCTCTCCGGGATTCACCGCGAACCGAGGATGGCCATCCGCACTCTCGGGTACGATGAGCCCGTGCCAGTGGATGATGCTGGACTCGCTCAGGCGGTTGTCGAAGTGAATGCGTACGCGCTCGCCTCGCCGCAGCTCGATGGTGGGCCCCAGATACGAGCCGGACGCCTGCAGTGCATCGGGCCTGCCCGCGAGCACCTCGCCGGCGAGTCGCAGCACCCGGGTCGGCGTTCCCGGGAAGATCGGCAGCGCTGCCGGCGCTGCCGTCAGCTTCAGCACGAGATCGGGCGCTTGCTGTGCGAGAGCCCGACTGGCAGGCGTCGCGAGCATGGCGCCGCCGGCTGCCAAGCTGCCGAGAAATTTTCGTCGCGTCGTCATGGTGAATCTACCTCTCTGCGGCAATTGTAAGGGTTCCAGGGAGTGGGAGGTCAATAGCCAAGGAGCACGGCTGCACATTGCACATTACCGTGTGGTGCGCAGACTTGGCACGCAGCCCATCACCGGCTAAATGTGTGTAATGTGCAGACCTGATCTGGTGAGGGAGATACGGTGATTGGATTCTTTCCTGGCGCATTGGTGAGCGCAGGCCGCATCGTTATCGTTGCGGGAATTTGCGCCCTGGCAGGCACTCACGTTGTTCTCGCGCAGCAAGCGTCGCCGGAGAACGCAGCAGATGCCGAGGAGGCTCTGGTCGAGCGGATCAAGCGCGAGGTCCTGAGAGACCTGATGCGAGACGGTGCGTTGGACGCACAGATCAACGCAGGTATCGAAAGGTTCATCGCCAAGCAACGGGCGGCGCAGGCCGCAGCCAGTGCCCGCAAGGAACAGCGCTCGGCCGCCCTGGCGAAGAATATTCGCCCGGTATCGCCACAGCGGGATCACATTTACGGAAACCCCAACGCCGAGGTCTCTCTGATCGAGTACTCGGATTTCGAATGCCCGTTCTGCAAGCGCTTCCACGTGACCGCGAAAGAGGTGGTCGACAGCTACGATGGGCGGGTCAACTGGGTGTATCGTCATTTTCCGCTGGCGTTCCATAATCCTGGCGCACAGAAGCAAGCGGAAGCGACGGAATGCGCGGGTGCGCTGGGTGGAAACGACGCGTTCTGGAGATTCGCGGACAAAATTTACGAACGCACCCGATCGAATGGAAATGGATTTCCCTTGAGCGGACTCCTGCCCCTGGCCGAAGAGATTGGCCTGGACACAGGTGATTTCCGTGCTTGCCTCGAGTCGGGAAAATTCACCGAACGCGTGCTGGAAGACTACAACGACGGGACGAATATCGGTATCACCGGAACCCCCGGGAACGTTTTGCGAAACAATCGGACGGGTGATGTCGTGGTCCGGGCAGGTGCTGTTCCGGCAGCGAATCTGAAAAACGCCCTCGACGGATTGTTTAGATAGAAGCAACATGATTGTCCGGCTCTGGATTGCGTTCGGCGTCGACGCCGTTCGCGGGCAGCTCGACGAATTACGCGAGGGGGAGGGGCTCGTCTTCCTGACTGGCGTATCGGTGACCGAATCGCCCTCATCCGCCGGCGTCATGCTCGACGACAGCCAAAGCATCCTCGTCGACCCGCTGGACTCGGTGGTGTACCGTTCCTCCACCAGTGCTCCCGATAGCCTCGTGACCATGGACGCCGTGCCGTTTTCGGTGGCTTTCCGCGAGGCCTACGGTTACGACCCCGACGCCAATGCCATCGGTGGCTATGTCGCCGCCCGTTTCATCGCCGCTGCGGTGTCAGCGGTCGAGGGCCGGTTCTCGCAGCGGGACGCGCTGCACCGCGCCCTCGCGCAGGCTCGCGATTCCCAGGTGTTGCGGCCCGGGTCGTAAACTTCGTGGCTCGACGAGTTCTGTCGCTTCTTGGCTAACCCGATCCGACTGTCACTTTTATTTGACCTTCCATCCCCTTCTCTCGGTGGCTTTCAAAGAACAAAAACTGCTTGTCGCAGTAGAATGTATAGGTACCCGGTCGGGTAGGCCGAAGCACGATCGTTACCGATTCACCAGCAGACACTTCCGAATTCACCTCCATCCCCGCTTCGGGAGCCTCGACAATGAAATTGTGAGGTGTAATCGAGTCGCGGTTGGTGAGAATCAATTCGGCTGCTGTGCCGGCGGCGATGGAAACGGTGTCCGGGTGAAACTGATAGTCCCCAAGATCCATGTCGACTCGTTGAACTCCTGGATTGTCCTGAGAGGCCAGCGCCATGGCAGGGGCAAGCACAAACGTCAGTGTGGCGAATACGAGTCTGGCTGTTGTCGTCCAGCGAGAAAAATACATCTGAGAAATCCTCGAGTTAAGATACAAGGCGATCTTGCGGGCACTCACGAGGTCTGCACCGCATGCCGTCCCCATTTTGACCGGCGGCAGGGCAAGCAGTTCCGAGGCCTCGACACGGGCCTGCCTACATATCGCGCGTCGGCCTTACAGCTCGACGCGATTGAGCCTGAGCGCGTTGCTTATCACCGATACCGAGCTGAAGCTCATCGCCGCTGCCGCGATGATGGGGCTCAGCAGAATCCCGAATGCGGGATACAGCACGCCGGCGGCAATCGGCACGCCGATCCCGTTGTAGATGAAGGCAAAGAACAAGTTCTGACGGATGTTGCGCATGGTGGCGCGACTCAAGCGCCGGGCACGCACGATGCCGCGCAGATCACCCTTGACCAGCGTCACGCCCGCGCTCTCCATGGCGACGTCGGTGCCCGTGCCCATGGCGATGCCGACCTGTGCCTGGGCGAGCGCCGGCGCGTCGTTGATGCCGTCACCGGCCATGCCGACGACACGTCCCTCGCCCTGCAGCCGTTTTACCGTATCCGCCTTCTGGTCGGGCAGCACCCCGGCGACCACTTCGTCGAGGCCCAGCCTTGCCGCGACCGCCTTGGCCGTGGTCTCGCTGTCGCCGGTCAGCATGACGATGCGCACTCCCTCCTCGTGCAGCGCCTCGATAGCGGCCGGGGTCGTCTCCTTGATGGGGTCGGCCACGGCCACGATACCCGCCGCTTGGTCGTCGACGGCGACGAACATCACCGTCTGACCTTCCCGGCGCAGCAGCTCCGCGCGCTCTGCGAGCGGTCCCGGGTCCACGCCCAGGGTTCCGAGCAGCCGCGCGTTGCCGAGTGCCACGCGCCGACCGTCCACCTCGCCGGTGACGCCCTTGCCGGTCAGCGACTCGAACGACGCGGTCTGCCCCAGCGCGACGCCGCGATCTTGCGCACCCGCGACGATGGCCGCCGCCAGCGGATGCTCGCTGCCGCGCTCCAGGGTGGCGGCAAGCCTCAGTAAATCCGACTCCAACCTTGCGCCGGTGGTCTCGACGCCGACCAGTCGCGGTTTGCCTTCGGTGAGCGTACCGGTCTTGTCCACCACCAGCGTATCGACCTGGCGCATCACCTCGATGGCTTCCGCATCTTTGAACAGCACGCCGAAGGTCGCGCCTTTGCCGGTAGCCGTCATGATGGACATGGGCGTCGCCAGTCCGAGCGCGCACGGGCAGGCGATGATCAACACCGCCACGGCGTTGATGATGGCGTAGGCCATGGCCGGCGCCGGGCCCACCAAGGCCCACACGATGAAGGTAATGACGGCGGCCACGACCACCGCGGGCACGAAGTAGCCGGCGACCACGTCGGCGAGCTTCTGAATCGGCGCGCGGCTGCGTTGCGCTGCGGCCACCATCTGAACGATCTGCGCGAGCAGGGTGTCGCTGCCGACGCGCTGTGCCTCGACGACCAGACCACCGGTACCATTGACCGTCGCACCAATGACCTTGTCTCCGATCTGCTTGACTACCGGCATCGGCTCGCCGCTGATCATGGACTCGTCTACCGCGCTCTCACCTTCGACCACAATACCGTCCACCGGCAGCTTCTCGCCGGGCCGCACGCGCAGCCGGTCACCCACCTGCACCTGCTCGAGGGGCACGTCGCTCTCCGTGCCATCCGGGTTCAGGCGCCGAGCGGTCTTCGGCGCCAGGCCGAGCAAGGCCCGGATAGCCGCGCCCGTTCGGCTGCGCGCGCGAAGCTCCATCACCTGACCGAGCAGCACCAGGGTCACGATGACCGCCGCCGCCTCGAAGTAGATCGCGACCTCGCCGTGGGCGTCTCGGAAGGAGGCCGGAAAGATGCCGGGCACTGCGGTCGCTACCACGCTGTACCCGTGAGCGACACCGGTACCCAGTCCGATGAGCGTGAACATGTTGAGGCTGCGATTCACGAGCGACTGCCAGCCGCGCACGAAGAACGGCCAACCACCCCAGAGCACTACCGGCGTCGCCAGGATGAACTCGAGCCAGCTGAGCGTGCGCGGTGTCGCCAGCCACTCGAAGGAGAGCCCGACGAACTCGCCCATGGCGAGGACTACCAGCGGCACGGTCAGGACCGTGCTCACCCAGAAGCGCCGTGTCATGTCGACGAGCTCCGCGTTCTCTTCTTCTTCGAGGGTCACCGTCATCGGCTCGAGCGCCATTCCGCAGATCGGGCACTCGCCGGGCTCGTCGCGAACGATCTCCGGATGCATGGGGCAGGTGTACTGAGTACGCGTCGCCAGCGCCGTCGGCGTCTCGGGCTCGAGCGCCATGCCGCACTTGGGGCAGGCGGCGGGGCCGGTCTCGCGCACCTCCGGATGCATCGGACAGATGTAGGAGCCCGTCGGCGACCCGCCTACGCTCGTGCCTCGCGCGTGACCGTGGGCGTGCGTGCGGTGTTCTCCCGGCTGCCCGGTGAGGTATTCGTCGGGAGAAGCACGGAACTTCTCGAGACAAAGGGCACTGCAGAAGTGGTATGTGTCACCGTCGTGAACCGCGCTGTGCCCAGACTCGGCGGTTACGGCCATGCCGCACACCGGGTCGCGCAGCCCTTTGTGCTGATCGCCGGAGTGCTGGTGATTTTTTGCAGACTGTTCCATGGTGAACTCTCCCCGAGCTTCGGTGCCCACGTTAGCAGCCGATGGATCGCCGGCTCATTGCCGAAACATTACAAAAAGTTGAGCCACGGCACGGGTCAAGGATACCCGGGTCTTGGGTGCCCGGGACGCAAGACTTAGGCGGGGCTCCCCTGGGCGACAGGTGGCATCGGACAATCCAGCACATCCGAGAATGCGCGCAGTAGCTCTACTTCGACGGGAGATACCCGCTGGTCGTGTACGATACTGGCTACGCAGGCCTTCAGTAATCGGGGTTTCGCCAGGGGCTTCAATCTCGCCAATTTTTCCAGGGCCAGGTCCAGCCTCGACAGGCCGATCTCATTTCTTGCAAGCAACGCGAGGTCGTTCAGCTCCAGCGTTTGCACCGCTGAATCAAACGCTTTTTCGACATCGCCTTGATTCTGTTGTCCCGCATAAGCCATTACCGAAAGTATCACCGCAACTTCGTTTCTGATCTGCCCGGGGTGGGAATAAACTGCTTTCACATGTGGCAGCTTGAAAAACTGCGCGTCCAGATGATTGAACAGAATTTTCTGTAACGACCATTCCAGCAGATCGATCCTGGAATCCATCTCGATCAACGCCAGCAGATTGTGTCTGAA
>CAXMNG010000108.1:0-5141 GCA_964194585.1 Salibacteraceae bacterium
ATGTACAGCACTTGTCCAAAGTGTGGATACTCACCTGCAACCGGGGATATGGCCGAGCGCGGCCAGTGCCCGGCCTGCGGGCTTATTTTCAGAAAATGGATGAAGCAACGTTTCCGGCCGTGCACGGCGGCGCCTGTCGCGAGGACTGAGGCGGCAAGCGAGTGGTGGGGACGGCTTGCGGGACATCTGTGTCACGTCCAGAGCCACGTGAATCCGATTCTCTTCGCCGGGCGTTGCGTGACGTTGGTCGGGCTCGCCATCTGGAGTATCTGGTTTTTCCAGACCGATCACCGGGAGCTATGGGGGCACCTTCCCGAGATCAACAGCTCAATCATGCACAACGTCAATCTCGCCTTTCACGAGGCCGGGCATATGCTGTTCATGTTTCTCGGTAATTTCATGATGGTGCTGGGCGGCTCACTCGCGCAACTGATCGTCCCGGCAGTCGTAATAGTCGCCTTCGTGTTCAAGCACCAGAATGCGTTCGGCGGCGCCGTGGCATTGTGGTGGCTTGGTCAGAGCGCCATGGACCTGGCCCCCTACATCTACGACGCACGCACGGGACAGCTCCTGCTGATCGGCGGCTTCATCGGCCAGGAGCGACCCGGTGCCCACGATTGGACGAATCTCCTGGGCAGGCTGGGTATGCTCGACTACGGGCACGCCTTCGGCACGTTCACGAACGTCACGGGCATGACCATCATGGTGCTGGCCCTGACGTGGGCGGTCTATCTTCTCTACCTGCAGTACCACAATCTCCATCGAACATTCTGATCTCAGCCCCGACTACTGAGATTCCGAAGGACAGCGGTCGGCTGGCACTATCCGCTCCGGCTTCGTAGAAACCACAATCAAGAGCGCAGCGCCTGCTCCGCCCTTTCCTGCCAGGAGCGCATCCTCATCGCGCGAAAAAGCCCGGCGGCTTCCTCGATCCGGTCCGTGAACGCGTCGGGCTTTCCCGTGTGCCTGCACGCATGCGCGAGGCCGAGGTGGCATCGGGCCGTAAGCGGTCGCATGCCGAGCTCCTCGGCCAAAGCGAGCGCTTCTTCGTACCGGGAGACACATGCCTTCGTTTCTCCCGATGCGGAGTGCCTGGCGATCTCACCCAAGAGACATAGGGTCAAAGCCTCCACCCCGCGCTCGCCGCGATCCCGCGCGAGTGCGATCGCTCTCTCCGCAAGCGCGCGCGCATCCTCGAGGCGATCGGCGAGCAGCAGCGCTTCACCCGCATAAGTCACGAGCAGCGCATGAAAGGCGAGGCGCCCGGACGCTTCGGCGGATTCCATGGCCTCTTCCAGCAGGGAAAGACCATCGGAGACCCGGCCCGAGACGACGAGCGCATAGCCCAGCGAACCCTTCACGCCGGGAGTCAGGGCGCCAAGGGACATCTCACGGGACAACGAAAGCGCATGCTCGAGGATCTCGATCGCTTCGTGCGTTTCCCCCTTGATGATATGGAGCGAGGCAAGTCCCCACGATGCGGTGACCAGACTCCAGGTATGGTCGGTCTCCCGCGCCATCTTAACGCCTTCCCGCCCACACGCGATGCCTTCATCGAACGCGCCTCGCTCGGCGAGCGCCCACGCGAGATAGGTGCGAGACATGGCCGCCGGATAGCCGGCCACCCCGAAGCGCTCGCGGACCAGATCGCCTTGCAGAAGCGCGACGTTCTCTCGCAGGTACGTCTCGGCGCCCGGGTAGTCGCCCGCGCTGAGACAGGCCAAGCCCAGATAGTAGTTGACCGTGATCGTGAGAGAGAAATCGTCCAGCGATTCTGCCATGGCACGCGCGCGCAGGCCGAGCTCACGTGCTTGCGCCGACTGGCCGCTCACCCATCGATAGTGGCACATGTATACGGATACCCAGGCCCGCCGCAGCGGATCGTCGAGCCGGTCGCTGAGATTCCCTGCTTCCTCCAGATAATGGATAACTCTCTTGGCTTCACCGAGGGGGAATAGCGAGGTTCGCAGGTCGAAGCGAACGTCCACCGCTTGCTGTAGCAACTCCCGATCCGACGGCAAAGCATTCAATGCCTCGAGCGCCTGCTCGAAACAGCTCACCGCCTCGCGGTAAGCGGACCGGGTCTCGGCCTTTATTCCTGCCCGGCGCAGATAAGTCAACGCTTTCGTCCACACCTCACCCCGGAATGCATGGTGAGCGAATCGATCGATCTGCTCTTCTACCCGATCTCCGTAAAGCTCTTCCATGCTCCGCAGAATCTTTACGTGCAGCATGCGCCGGCGCTCCGTGAGAAGCGAGTTGTACGCCACCTGGCAGGTCAACGCATGCTTGAACGTGTACTCTACCTCCGGAAACAGGCTTGTCTCGTAGAGAAACTCAACGGCTTTGAGATGGCCGATGCCGTGCTGCAACGCTTCTTGTGGCATGTTGATGGTTTGACTCAGCAATGCGAGTGGCACTGTCTCGCCGATCACGGATGCGGTCTGCAGAATGTGCTTTTCCTCGGGGGGTAAACGATCGATGCGAGCGGCCAGGACTGTCTGTACGCTGGCCGGCACTTCGATGCTCGTGAGCGCCTTCGCAAGGCGATAACCGCCGGGTGTGCCGATGAGCGTGTCGGTCTCCACCAGTGTCCGAACACATTCTTCCAGGAAGAAGGGGTTCCCTTGGGTCTGCTCGATGAGTAGCCCCTTGAGCGGTTGCAGGCCG
The DNA here is from genome assembly GCA_964194585.1 of Salibacteraceae bacterium. Lineage (GTDB taxonomy): Bacteria > Pseudomonadota > Gammaproteobacteria > HK1 > HK1 > JAABYT01. Next base: position 2,671 of record CAXMNG010000108.1, read on the forward strand.
GGATCCGAACCGATCAAATTATCGAGAAACGCCTCTGCCGTCTCGGGCGGGAACGGAGCGATGCGCAGCTGATTGTAGTAGGTCCTGCTTCCCCACAGGTGCTCGTACTCGGGGCGGTAATTGACGAGCAAGAGTATTTGTGCGCTCGGAACGCTGTCGATGAAATCGTCGAGGAATGCCTGGGTCTTCGAATCGATCCAGTGCAGATCCTCGAAAACCAGGGCCAGCGGCCGTATCTGGCTCTCCCGGAGCAACAGACGTTTGCACGCATCGAAGGTCCGCTGCCGGCGCTGGGTCGAATCCAGGCTCTTCCACTGGACGTCATTCGTCGGAACATGCAGAAGCTCGAGGAACGCCGGGATGTTCGACAGCAGCGCCTCGTCGAGGGTCACGAGCTTTCCGCTGATCTTCTCGCGTATGGTCCTCGCTTCGTCCCGGGGCTCGATCCGAAAATAGTCCTTGAGAAGACCGATTACGGGGAGGAACGGGCTGGACGTGCTATAGGAGAGCGAGCTCGCTTCCAGCACGAGCCAGCTTTGCATTCGATGAGAGCGCGTGAACTCGAAAAACAGGCGCGATTTTCCCACCGCCGCCTCGCCGACCACACTCACCACCTGGCCGTGGCCGCTCCCTGCCTGCTCCAGTGCGTCTTGTAAGTGCTGCATCTCCGCGTCGCGCCCCACGAAACGCGTGAGGCCACGGGCAGCGGCCGCCTCGAATCGACGCCGCGCGAGTCCCGCGCCAGTCAGCTCATAGACGTCGACGGGCTCGGTCAGTCCCTTGACCGGCACCTTTCCCAGATCGCGAACTTCGACGTAACCCTCGGCCAGACGCAGGGTATCGGCGGACATGAATACACTGCCGGGATCGGCGAGCTGCTCCATGCGGGCGGCCAGGTGCGCCGATTTCCCGACGGCCGTGTACTCCATATAAAGATCGTTGCCGATGGAACGCACCACCACCTCGCCCGAATGGAGCCCCACACGGATGTGCACCGTGAAACCCTGATCCCGGCGAACCTCCTCGCCGTGGCGTCGCATGCCTTCCTGCATCACGAGAGCTGCGAAGCAGGCACGAATCGCATGGTCTTCGTGGGCAATCGGGGCACCGAACAGTGCCATGATGCCGTCCCCCATGACGCGGGTAACTGTGCCCTCATAGCGGTGCACCGCTTCCATCATGCAGTCGATCACCGGATTGAGCAGCCGATCCGCTTCTTCCGGGTCCAGATCGGCGATCAGCTCGGTCGAACCCTTAATGTCCGCAAACAACACGGTAACCTGCTTGCGCTCACCTTCGAGGCTTTCCCTGTTTGCGAGGATTCTCTCGGCCAGATGCCCGGGCGTGTAGGACTCAGGCGAACCGAAGCGGGATTCTTCGCTCTGCCGCTCCGCGACTGATTCACCGCACTCCAAGCAGAACCTGGCGTGCGCGGGTAGCTCTGTCCCACACTTGCGGCACGCAAGGCTCAGGCGCGTTCCACACTGGAGGCAAAAATTTGCTCGGGGCGGATTATCGGTTTGGCACTCGAGGCACTCCAACGGTCGCTCCCGTGGCGTGGCGTCAGGGTTGGGTGGCAGGCGAAATTATACCCTCGTGTTTGCTGTACAGCCGACCACAATATCCTCGCTCTTTCGATGATCTGGGGCAACCCGGAGCCAGAGCTGGTCTCAGGCCACCTCTTCGAGCAGCTTCGCGGCGTCTTGGAGATCGGGGGAAACGAACCCCACGGTCAAGGAATCGCAGATGGGCGAAAGGGGGCGAAGCTGATGGCGGTGCGCAGCATCGTTCACTAAATACAACTACTTAAAGATGCCCAACTGCCTTCGGGAGGCAGGGGTCGAGGTTCAAATCCTCTCACCCCGACCAGTTATTCCCTCAAGCACGTAAGTCAACAGAGCACTACCCGGAATCGGCCGGCAGTGCCACCACCCTCTACCAACGACCCAAACCAGCTCTTCGACGCCTGACGGCACTGATGTCCGATTTGGGGGAGTGATCAATCTGAGTGCTAGCGTCACGAAATTTACAATGCGCGAACCGAAGTCGAGTAGCCGGGGGGATCATTCCAAATTTATCATTGACTGATTGGTCTATGTATGCAACACTTCGACCATGAGCAGAGGACCTGACAAACAGTTCGACCCGCACGAGGCCTTGGGAAAGGCCATGCAGCTCTTCTGGGCGAAGGGATACGCAGCGACGGGGATGGCTGAACTGCAGCAGCAGATGGGCATTGGCAGAAAGAGCCTCTACGACACGTTCGGGAACAAGCGGGAACTTTTTATCAAGGCCCTGCAGCTCTACTCGGATAGCGTCGTACGTCAGATATTCGGTGAGCTCAACAAGGAGGGTTCGCCCCTTGGGAATGTCCGTCGGTTGATGCGAATGCTTCAGGAGAAGCATTCGATGCCGGAGAGCACGGGCTGCCTGCTGGGCGTGAGCATGGCCCAATTCCGCACCAATGATGC
>CAXMNG010000109.1:0-14998 GCA_964194585.1 Salibacteraceae bacterium
CGGCGGCAGCGGGCCGACGGCATCGCCGTTCGCAAGCCGATTCAGCATTGTCTGCATGGCGGTCCCGTGGACCTTGAGCCGCGCCAGCCCCTGCACACCACCGAGCACCGCCGATTGCGCGTCACGGGATACCTGCTGAGAGCGCAATTTCAACTCGTTCATCAAACCAACGTACTCGGCATCGGCATTGCTGTGGCGGCGCGCCAGCGAGTGCGCGGCGAACATCAATGCGACGAATATGAACAGCAGGGAGGGCAACACCACGCGCCACGCCTGTCGCGCGACCGCGTCCTCGACGCGCAGGCCCGGTTCCGCCTGGTCATCACCGAGCAGGCGCAGGGTAGTCCGCACCAGGTCGGCGACGTCGCGTTTCAAGCCGAGCGCGGCGGCGGCGGTGTCGGTGCCGCCCTCGAGCGTGCGCTTCACGTCGATGGACATGCGTTCCAGGCGTACCAGCTGACGACCCACCAGCGATACCTGCTCCGCCGATGCGGTACCCGAAACGACGGCGCCGAAAACCTCCTGGGTCGTCAGCCGCGCGGATGAGAACAGCGCGTCGAGACTTTTGCCATTCTCACGCATGGCCGCTGCAACTTGTGCGCCTGAGAGAATGGTATCGATATCCTCGCGCATGCCGCGCCAAGCGTTTTCGACTGCCGCAAGCTGCGGCGCCACCCTGGCCGGCAGCGGTGGCAGTGGGCCGACAGCATCGCCGTTACGAAGCCGATTCAGCATTGTCTGCATGTCCGTACCGTGGGCCTTGAGCCGCGCCAACCCCTGCACACCACCGAGCACCGCCGATTGCGCATCACCGGATACCTGCTGAGAGCGCAATTTCAACTCGTTCATCAAGCCAACGTACTCGGCATCGGCATTGCTGTGGCGTCGCGCCAGCGAGTGCGCGGCGAACATCAAAGCGACGAATATGAACAGAAGAGAGGGCAGCACCACGCGCCACGCCTGTCGCACCGGTTTGCGCCGCGAAGCGCCCGTGGTGGACTCATAACCGGACACCTCCTCGGCGGATACCGCGGCGCTGTCGTTACGAGGTTTTTTCAACAGTCCCATCGATTGCCCACTCGTCTATGCAGCTACCTGCATGAAGGCAGGCGCGGCGATCAAGGCATGCACGTCGAAGACTTCCCAGGTCTCGTTGGCGACATGAAAACTGCCAACCACATACGGGGAAAGCCAGTCTTCGGAAGCGGTGGCGAGCGCCTGACGCTGCTCCCCGAGAAAGTGCTTTACGCCGAATACCTCTTCGACCGCCAGGCCGGAAAGAATTTCATCCTGCTCGATGACCAGAATTCTGGACTCTCGATCGAGCACCGCCAGCTGACCGAGCAGAAAACCGTGCAGATTCACGACCGGCAACAACGCGCCGCGCAGATTGGCGATACCCATCAACCAGAGCTTTGCGCCGGGCACGCGCGCGAGCTTCGGACAATGCATCACCTCGCTGATGTCGGCCATCAAGGCCACCAAACGTCGATCGCCGATGGAGAATCCGATTCCACGCCACACGTCCCCAGACGTCTGCGCGTCGGGAGGACCGGCAAGCCCGCCTCGGGCCCGCCGTTCCATATCGCGCAGCAAGGCGATTGGGTCGTTGACGTTTTCCTGCATGTTTCACTCGATGCCGGCGTGCGCTATGACATTGGCCCTATGTTTCGCTTTACCGCATCGATGAGCTCCTGCGCTCGACACGGTTTGGTCAGGTACTCGCGCGCGCCTTGGCGCAGGCCCCATTTCCGGTCGCTCGCTTCGTTTCTGACACTCAGGATGACTACGGGAATGCGTGAAATTTCCGGGTCGCGATTGATTTTGCGCGTCGCTTGAAAACCACTCATGCCGGGAAACACGACATCCATCAAGATAAGGTCCGGCTGCTCGTCCCGAGCCCTGACGATCCCCTGCTCGGCGGTCGTTGCCGATGAAGTCTTGAAGCCGTTCTGTATCAGCAAACGTGAAACATGCTCGACTACGGTCGGTGAGTCGTCGACTATGAGTACATGGGTCATGAGCGTCATCTCCAACCAGCCGCATCGCTTTTTTTGATCGCGTTCATGTTATTGACTGCCATTCAATACGTGCTTCTCGATTGCACCGAGTAACTCGTCGCGCGTAAACGGTTTGGTGAGATACTGTTCCGAGCCGACGATGCGTCCGCGCGCCCGATCGAACAATCCGTCTTTACTCGACAACATGATCACCGGCGTCTTTTTGAAAAACTGGTTGTGCTTGATGAGCGCACAGGTTTGATAACCGTCGAGCCGCGGCATCATGATGTCGACGAAAATGATGTCAGGCTCGTGATCGACTATGCGAACGAGCGCCTCGAAGCCGTCGGTCGCGGTAACGACCTTGCAGCCAGCGTTTTTTAACAACGTCTCGGCGGTATGACGGATGGTCTTGCTGTCGTCGATGACCATCACTTTGACGCCGCCGAGACCGTTCTGATTCTTTCCGGTCACGGCCTTATTTCCCCCCTTCGGTCCGCACTCCGACGTGACGGGGTTATCTGTTGCATCCTAGTATACCCGCCCTGCGAATGCATTCATTGAACCACTGCTAGAACAGTAGCTTGCCGATGGTCCATGCGGAATTTCTTGAAGTTCTGGGTCGACTCGGGGAAGAGCGCCGGGGGCCCGACCGAGGTCCTCATGCAACGGTTTCGGGGTGGTCGGGAACAAGCTCTGAGTGAGATTCCACGAGCTGGCCGACATCGAGCAGCAGGACAACCTGGCCGTCGCCCAGAATCGCCGCGCCGGCCAGCCCTCTTACCGAGCGCAGCTGGGGTACCACCGAACGCACCACCAGGTCGATACGCTCGCCGATGGCGTCGACCATCAGCGCGTGGCGAGCGCCGCCGGAGGCCATCAACACCAGCGGCAGCCGGCTCGCCGGTTTGCGCTCGGGCTGTTCACCGAGTGCCAGCAGATCGCCCAAACGGCCAAGCCGCCAGCGCTGTTCCTGGTGCTCTATGCCCGTTTGCGCGCCGGCCTCCAGCTCCTCGGCGGATAGCTGCAGCACCGCTGTTACCTCCGCCAGCGGCAGAGCCAGAATCTCGCTGCCCACCGCCACCAGCAGCACGGTAGAGACCCGCGGCGACAGGGGCATCTGCAGTTCGAAGCGGGTCTGGCGCTCGCCCGCGGCGTGCGGCTCCAAGCGTCCGCCCAGGGGCTTCAGGAAGGTCCCGGCCTCGGCCATGGCGATCGGCCCCGGCGCCTTGCAATCCGCCGTCAAGACCATGTTCAGATCCGCGCCGCGGCGCCTGAAGCACATCTCCATCAAGCAGCCTGGCGGACGCCCGGCCAGCACCCGCGCCCGCGGCGATTCGATACTGCTCTCGATCAAGCTGCCTGTGAGGGTGCGCAGCACCGGCAGCAGGGCCGCGGTCTTTTCCGGCTCCATGTCCAGCCCTCCCGCGTCGACGCGCAGCAGCACCTGCTTGCCGGCGCCAGCGGCACGCCCGCCGATCTCCTCCCGGAGATCTTCCAGCTGCGCGTCCAGCGGCCGCATGCGCGTCTGCATCAGGCACTGCGCCAGGGCCACGTTGTCACGCGCCTGCTGCACCAGCATCGAGCGGCTGTCGCCGGCGATGCTTTCGATGCTATCGCGAAGCTCCGAGAGCGTGCTGATTCGGCTCGCCAGGCTTTCGAGGCGCTGGTGCATGCCGGCCGGCGGCGCGCGACCAACCAGGGGCGGCAACTCCTCCGAGTCCGCAGGATCGTGGGGCATGGCCAGCGCCTCGCTGTGGACGCGCAGTCCTTCGAGCTCTTCGCGCAGCGCCCGCAAGCCGTTGTTCATGTCCTGCAGACCTTCGCGGAAGGCGCCAACCTGCTGCTCCAGCCGGGCGCGGGCGCCATCGATCTCGCCGGCAAACCGGGCAATGTCGTCCAGCAGCCCATGGTCCACCGGGGCTGGGGCTGGCGGTGGCGCGGCGACGGCCTCATTCGAGATCGCCTCATCCGACTTCGAGCGCACTGCGCCGGCGAGCTCGTCGAGGCGGTGGCGCCACATTGCCGCCGTGCCGGCCTCGTCCACCGCCGATGGTGCCCCAGGCGGTTCGAGTGGCTCCGCGGGCAGGCTCGCATCCCCCTGCTCGAGCCGCTGTATGACTCCCTCGGCATGCACCAGGTCGGCCTCCAGGCGTCGCGCGATTTGACCGCTGGAAGGCATGCCGGCGGTATCTTCGGCGACGGCGGCGGCAGGCTCCATGCCGACGGCGGTGAGCAGATCGGCGCCGAGTCCGTGCAGCCGCTCCGCCACCTGGCCCCAGCCGCCAGGGGGCGGATCGCCGGAGCCCGGAGTATTGCGAAGCAGCGCGATTTCCTCCACGGCACGGTGGCGAAGCCCGTGGGCGCCCAGCAAGCCAAGGCCGTCGGCCACCTGCAGCATTCGTTCCGTGAGCCAGCTGCGCTTTGCCAGCCAGGATTCGTCCGGGGCGAGCGCCTCCATGAGCTGGCCGGAAATGGAAAGCAGCTCGTTCAACAGAGCCAACGCCGCGGTAGGCTGGTCGGGGTGCGCCCGCGGCGGAGCAACAAAGGCAGCCAGCAGCGCGCTGCGCGACGGGAATACACCGATGGTGGCATCCACGTCGTGGCCTTCGCCAAGGTAGAAAAGCAGATCCTGCACCAGGGGCGAAGCCGGCCGCTGCCCATCTCCAAGTCCCTTGAGCTGACCGTCCAGCTGACCGAGGAGACGCTTGATGGCGGCGCTCGTCCGCCAGCGGGGGTCCTCCAGCAAACCCGCGAAGGAGGCCGCGGCGCGCCACAGGGATTCCTGGACCGAGCCCTGGGAGAGCGCGTGCAGGCGAGCGAAAACTTCGCCGATGCGATGGGCGCCGGCCTTCCCATGAGCATCGCCGCCAAGCCAGGCGATGAGTCCCTGTTGGTAGTAGGATCGCAAACGCCGTGCCGACGATGCCATCCGGGGATCGACGCTCGCGGACTCGTCGGCGCCCGCGGCTCGCGCTCCCGCGCCCACGGCGATGGCGAAAACGATGTTTCCGGACAGCAGCGGCGCGCCGCGCAGGGCCCGAAACTCATTGGCCAGGGCCATCGGCGAGCGCGACGGGAGCGATGCGGCGCCGCCATCCCCGGGAGGATCATCGGCAAGCACCGACAGCGCCTGGACCAGGAGCGCGACCAGCTTGCCGCGCCCGCGGCCCATTCCCGACCCCGCATCGTCGATGGCCAGCGCCATGTCGATGGCCAGCGCCATGTCGACGGCCAGCAGAGCCCGCAAGGAATCGTCCTGAACCTCGAGCTGGCCCAGCAAGTCAGCAACGGCGGCGGACGCACGGGCCGAAGCCTCTATGGCGATGGGGTCGGTTGCAGCGCCCTCGCCCTCCTCGGGAGTCAGAGCGAGTATGGCGACCCGGGCCCGGGCCAGCAGCTCGACAAAACCTTCGCGCCCGGAATCAGCAGGCATGGCGCGGCCGCGAGCGTTGCAGATCAGGGTACCGGACGCAGACCGCTGGAACGCCGCAAACGGCGCTCGCCTCCGCGGCGGCGATCATCGCCATCCCCGGTCGCGGCCTTAGCGCCGGGCCCTTCGCCGGCACTCTCTGCTTGCAAAGCCACGACACTTTTTTCCTCCGGCACAACGGGATGCAGTCGCGATACGTGGGCCTCGAGGCTCGCCACTATTTCCGCGAGCCGCGCCGCCGAGCTGGCGGCCGCCTCGGTGCCCACATTGGACTGGCCAGTGGCAGCGTGCACCGCGGTGACCGCTCTCACCACCTCGGTGGCCCGCAACGCATGCTCCTGACTCGACCCGACCAGCGACTGCGCAAACTTCTCGAGCTTACGCGATATCAAGTTGAGATTGGCAACGGGTTTTTCGGCCTTGCGCAGCCGATCGCCGGCGCCCTTCACCGACCAGGCCGTGTGCTTGATGGCCTTGGCCGCCTCTTCGGCGTCGGAGCGCATCCCCTCGCGCATGCGTTCCACCGATTGCACGACGCCGCGGGCCCGCTCCGCGAGACGTTGCAACTCGTCGGCGAAGCTCGCACCAGATCGCGAAGTGCCACCGTGAACGGTCGTCTGAATGGCGACGTTCAGAGACAACATCTTGCTGTGATCACTGAGCTCGTCGATACGAAGCGCGACCGCGCGCGCTTCGTCAGCGCTCTCCAGTAAGCGGTGCACCCGCCGCGCGCTTTCCTGCACCGACGTGCCCAAACCTTCCAGCTCCTGCAGCGCACCGCCGAGATATTCTTTCACGGCGCGCGCCTCGGCGACGCCATTCTCGGCGAGGGTATCGAACTTGGTGATATTGGAATATCCGAGCTTCACCGCCGAAGCGAGCTCCTGGGTGGCGTTGGCCGCTTTGTCCACGCTCCGAGCCTGCTGGCGGCCGCTGGCATGCAGCTTCGACGCGGCTTCGTTCAGCGATCCGGCGCTGCTGGCCACCTGATGGACATCGGTGACGATGGCATCGACGCGCGTGTGCAGCTCCGCGAGGACCCGCTTGAGCCCGCGGGCCACGGCCTCGCCGGGGTCCTCGCCGGGGTCCACGACAGTCTCCACTTCGACCATCCTTCCCAGCTCCGCCATGGAACGCCGCAGCTCGCCGCCGACCCGGCGCATATCGGAACCCGCCATGGCCGCCGCCTGCTCGAGCTGCTCGTTGCGTCGGTATTCATCCAGGCGTCGCTGGCTTTCGTTGCGCCGGTGGGCGCGCGCATCCACGGCCATGAGCAGCGCCGCAATCAGCAACGTCGCGAGACCCAGGCCCGCCAACAGGCGCGTGTGGGCGGGTTGCAGCGGCCGCGTCGCCACGTGGCCGGCGTACATCAGCTCGGCCTCGCGAGTGGCGGCGACAATGGCATCGCTGGCACGGGCCGCATCGCCCACCGCCTCCTGGAGGCGGGCGAGATCCACCGATTGCCCGACGATGTCCTGCACCTGCCGGCTGGCTTCCCGGAACAGGTGCCCGATGCTCACCAGCAGGTCACGGGCAGCCTCGTCGGACACCGCCTCGATACCGAGCTCCGGATTGCCATTGAGCAAGCCGTTGTTCACGTTTCCGAAGAGCACGGCGTCGCGTCCGAAACGATCGGCGGCGGTAAGCCGACCCTTGCCTCGACGAATCAACTGGTCGCCGTTGGCCATCATGCGCTGGATCAGCATCAGCTGGCGGGCCACCACCCTGAGCTGCTCGGGAGACTCCTCGGCGGCGGTCATGGCCACCACCAGGTCGTCACTGGTCACGAGCATACGGGTAGCGACGCCCTGAAAGCGCATCAGCGCACGTTCCAGCTCCTCGTGGACGGTTTGCCTGGCTGCAATCGCTTCGAGCTCACTTCCCAGGTGCGCCCACTCCTTATCCAGTTGTGAGAGGCGGGCCTCGATATCCGCAGGCGCCGACCACAGACCCAGGGGCGGGCGCGGTGGATAGAGATTCTCCAGCAGTGCGCGGGCATTGCGGTGTCGCTGGCGCAACAGATCCAGGGACACATTCGGATCGCTGGCGGCGCGCGCCGTCATGCGCGCCACCTGCAACGCGAGCAACACCTGCTGGTCCAGGCGCGTGAAATAATCCGCGTCATCCCCGGCCCGGCGTTCCTGGTAGAGGTAGGAGACGATGGCCAGGGTGAACAACACCGCCGGCAGCAGCAGCCGCCACGGATGCCAGGAAATGCGCCGGCTGATGGCGCGCGCGAGCGCCACATCCGGTTGTTCCGGCACGGGACCGGAGTCGCTGAGGCCAGTGGACATGCGTGAAGACCGCTTTGCGGGTGCCGTCTACCCCCGGTACGAGGCATCCCTGGTTCATGGAGTTATGAGCGAAATACTAGACTATTCCGGCAACCCCCGCGCAGTCAAAGAGTCTATATAACAACAGCTTGTCAGATTCCTATCGTGTGGTTTCTGAGCTGGACCACTTCACCGGCCGGCGTTCAAGCGCCACCTGTGCTGCGGCTCTTGAGCAGGCGCCGGATGATCGGTGCCTGCCGGCGGCTGACCTCGACCAGGTCGTCGATGCCGTCCAGGCGCACGAATTGATGGCCATTGGCATCCCGTTCGATACCACGCACGTGGGCCTTGGCCACCAGGGCATTGCGGTGCACCCGCAGGAAACGGTCTTCGAACTCCGTCTCCAGCGCACTCAGGGGATCTTCGATGATGAGCTGCCCACCCGGGTGGCGTGCCGTTACGTACTTGTGCTCGGCGCGGAAAAAGCGAATTTCCCCCAGCGGGAGAAGCTGCAGATTGCCATGCAGGGTGGCGCTGATGTGCGTACGGGCGCGAGCGCTTTCGCCTTCCGGCACCACCGCCTCGAGCCCGGCGAGCTGTGCCCTGGTCAGCGTGGTGGCACGCTCCAGCGCCGCCTGCAGGCGCGGTTTACGGATGGGCTTGAGCAGATAGTCCACCGCGTTTGCCTCGATGGCCGCCAGCGCATGGCTGTCGTAGGCGGTAGTGAATATCACCGCCGGCGGGCGCAGGGTGGCAGCCAGGTGCCGTGCCACCTCGATTCCGTCCATCCCCGGCATGCGGATGTCCAACAATACGATGTCCGGCGCTGCCTGCTCCACCAGGCGCAGAGCATCGGCGCCGTTGTCCGCCTCGCCGATCACTTCACCGGCATCGAGCTCCGTGACCATGGCGAGCAGCCGTGACCGCGCCAGCGGCTCGTCGTCGACGATGATGATTTTCATGAGCGTTCCTTCATATAGGGAAAGCGCAGCTCCACGGTGTACTCGCCCCCTTCACTGGAAACCTGCAGGCTCGCGTCCGCGCCGAAGAAGGCGCGTAATCGCTGCTCGACGTTGTCCTGTGCCATCTGGTTGCTCCGGCGGATGCTACGGGCATCGGAGTTCGGCAGCGAATTGGTGATCCGAATGACGATCCGCTCGTCGTTGCCGGCGCCATTGATTACGACAAAGCCACCGAGCTCCGCCGGTTCGATGCCGTGATAGATGGCGTTCTCGGCGAGCGGCTGCAGAGTGAGGCCGGGCAGAATGGCGTCGGCGGGCAGATCGTCCACGTCGAAGCCGGTGGATACGCGCGCGCCGAGGCGCTGTTCCTCTATGCGTAGATACTGCCGGCAGACTTCGATCTCGCGTTCCAGAGTGACCGGAACGCTCGCGTCGCCAAGGCTCGCGCGAAACAAATCTGCCAGATCCTCGGTAACCTGCTCGGCAAGCTCCGGCGAAGTGCGCGTGAGACTGGCGATGGTGTTCATGCTGTTGAACAGAAAGTGCGGTCGGATCCGCGACTGCAGCGCTTGGATGCGCGCCTTGGCTTCGGATTGCACCCGCGAACGCCACTGGTGCTGCACGTAGAAGTAGCGTAGCGCCACCGCGGCTACGATGGCGGTTATGGCCAGGTTCTTGGCCAGAAACTCCAGGTGCCACATGGTGCCCATGGGCACCGGGCTGGGAATGAAATCCGAGTTGCCAGCCTGTGCGATGAAGTGCTCCACGTCCATCACGGGTCGTGCCACCAGCCAGTACGCCGCCTCGCTGCATAACAGGCTGACCAGCAGAATCAGCACGTACGCCGCAATACCGGCGCCGGTGTTTCCCAGGGTGGAAAACCAACGCCGGCCAGTGCACAGGAGCCCCGCACTGCTCAGAGCCACCCACTGGATGAAAAGTGAGTTGAGCGCCATGTCCCGCCACCAGTGGCTGGTGCTGACCACCGGCGATAGCACCAGGATGAAGGCCAGCAACGCTCCCACCACCACGACGGTGAGCACAGTGCCCATGTCGCAGAAGTCAGGCAGAAAAAGGTCGTCGTCGGGGGACTTGCCCACTCGGTCCTGCATGAATGCTCACGGCGTGCACCAGTCCACCCATTATAGTTATACTGCGAGGCGCGAAATGTGCCGTCGTTCCCAAGCTCCCTGTGTCGCCCGCGTGGCCCGCCACCCCCCGATTGACCCGAGCCTGACCGAGCAGCCATGACTGACCATGATTGACGATAGCGTCGACTCCAATCCCTGGTCCGGTCGCTTCACGGAGTCCATGGATGCCCTGGTGGAAGCGTTCACCGAATCGGTGAGCTTCGACCAGCGACTCGCGCCCCATGACATCGCCGGGTCCATTGCCCACGCCACCATGCTCGGCCACGTCGGCGTGCTGAGCGCCGAGGAGCGCGACGCCATTGTCGAAGGACTGCGCGCCATCGGCGCCGATATCGAGGCTGGCCGATTTCACTGGTCGACGCAGCTCGAAGACGTGCACATGAACATCGAGACGGCACTCATCGACCGCATCGGCCAGGCCGGGAAAAAACTGCACACCGGACGTTCCCGTAACGATCAGGTGGCAACGGACGTGCGACTGTTGCTGCGTGAGGAAATCGATGTGCTCGTGCGGATGCTGACGACGCTTCGGGGCGTCATCGTGGACCTGGCGGAGCGCGAAGCCGATACCGTGATGCCGGGCTTCACCCACATGCAGACTGCGCAACCGGTGACATTCGGTCACCACATGATGGCCTGGTTCGAAATGCTCGGACGCGACGCCGAACGTCTAGGCGAGGTTCGACGCCGGGTCAATCGCTTACCGCTGGGCGCGGCGGCGCTTGCGGGTACCAGCTATCCCATCGATAGGCTGATGGCTGCCGAGCTGCTCGGCTTCGAAACAGCCTGTGAAAATTCAATGGATGCGGTCAGCGATCGCGATTTTTGTATCGAGTTCATCGCCGCCGCCGCGTTGCTCATGGTGCACCTGTCGCGCATGAGCGAGGAGTTGATTCTCTGGATGTCGGCGCAATTCGATTTCATCGACCTGGGGGACGCCTACTGTACGGGCTCGTCGATCATGCCGCAGAAGAAGAATCCGGATGTTGCGGAGCTGGTGCGTGGCAAGAGCGCCCGCGTCATCGGCCACCTGAACTCCTTGCTGGTATTGATGAAGGGTCAGCCGCTGTCTTTCAATCGTGACAACCAGGAAGACAAGGAGCCGCTGTTCGACAGCATCGATACAGTCAAGTCGAGCCTCGCGGTGTTCGCCGGCATGTTGCCGACACTCACGGTCAAGCGCGACACCATGCGCGAGGCCGCTCGACGCGGCTACAGCACAGCCACGGATCTGGCCGATTACCTGGTGCGCAAGGGCACGCCCTTTCGCGACGCCCACGAGGTGGTAGGACGCGCGGTGCGCCTGTGTATCGACAGCAGTCGCGATCTCGCCGAGCTTTCCCTGGATGAGCTGCAGGATTTCTCGTCGGTCATCGAGGCAGATGTGTTCGATGTGCTGTCAGTCGAGGGATCCGTGGCTGCGCGCGATCATTTCGGCGGCACCGCCCCGGCCCAGGTGCGCAAGGCCATCAAGCGTGCGCGCAAACGAATGCGGGACGAAGCATAGTGACCCGGGAATGCATCGCCGACCTGGAAGGACTGCGGCAAAGACTCGCCGCCTTCGCTGCGGTGCGGGATTGGGATCAGTTTCACGCGCCAAAAAATCTCGCCATGGCGTTGATCGCCGAGTGCGCGGAGCTCGTGGAGCACTTCCAGTGGCTCACGGAAGAACAGAGTATCACGCTGACCCCCGAGAAAATCGCCGCTGTGCGTCTCGAGCTCGCCGATATTCTCATTTACCTGGTGCGCATCTCGGACAAGTTGAACATCGATCTGCTGACCGCCGCCCGAGACAAGATCGCCATCAACGAGGAACGCTATCCGGTCGAGAAGGTGCGCGGCGACGCGCGACGCGCCAGCGAATACGAGATCTGAAACCGCCACTGTCACACGTGCCATGAGACGCCGTTTCAAGCTGCTCGCCGCGCTGATCGTCGTGCCGGCGATGCTTGTTCTCGTCGCCGTGATCGTCCTGCCGATGCTGGTCGACTCCAGCCACTACAAACGCCAGGTGATCGCGCTCGTAAAGGAGCGCACGGGCCATGATCTTCACATCGATGGCGACGTGCGACTGCGCGTGTTCCCGGGCCTGCGCCTGACGGTATCGCATATCCGGCTCGCCAACCCACCCGGATTCAGCACCTCCGATCTCGCGAGGCTTCCATGGTTGATGGTGGACGTGAAGCTGCTGCCGCTGCTTGCGGGGCGCATCGAGCCACACGCCCTCGACGTGGTCGGTCTCAGGTTGAATCTCGAACGTGACCAGCGTGGACGCGGCAACTGGCAAACGACTGTGGCTATGGCGCAGGACGCCGACACGCGGCAAGGCACCGCCGCCGATACACTGCTGGCGACGATGGCAGTCGGCGCGCTCGATGTTCGGGATGCCACCCTCCACTGGCGCGACCAAATCAGCAACGAAACGATTACCGTTTCCGCAATCACCCTGCAGACAGGCGCGCTCCAGGTTGGCAAAGGCATCGACGATGTGCGCTTGCAGGCGACACTCCTGGAGAGCGGCGCGACCATCGAGGCCCGTGGCGACGTGACGCTGAGCGCGGCTGGCCGCACCCTCGTCATCCGCAAGCTCGAGACGACTTTCCGTGAACTCGCCATAGCCGGAATGCGCATCGACGGCACACTCAACACCCGCCTCACGGTGGATCTCGCAGAGCAGCGCCTGTCGTTGGATACCGTGCGCGTGTCCGCGCGCGGGTCGGGAAACGAAAACCGGCAGATTGCAATGGAGATCACCACCGCGCTCGAATTCGATTTCCTCCAGCGGCGGCTCACGGAGAGTGCGCTGTCGTTGAAGGTACCGGCCTATTCCCTGTTCGGCATCGACGGCGACCTGGTGTTGAAAGGCGTCCTCTCCGGTGATTTGCGCACCGCTACCTACACGTTCGACAAGATGCAGGGCAGTGGCACGATGGGCGGAGAAGCATTGGCCGATTCCGACGTCGCGTTTGCATTGGGTGGGACTCTGAACGCAGATTTGGAAAGGCGAAAGATCCTTGCGCCGGGATTGGAGATTGCCGGAAGTGTTGACGGCGATCGGTTGCCGTTTCGATTCATCGCGAACCTGGACATGTCACAACGTGCGCGGGTGCTGACAGCGACGGACATGCGTCTCACCCTGCGCGACTGGCAGCTCGATGGGGCGATGACCGTGCGGGCCGCGGCATCACCGCCCGGCGTGCAGGGAGTGCTGGACCTGCGGGTTCAAGATCAACCGTTGGCCGGAAGCTTCGCCGTCACCGAATCCTCGCAGAATTCCGGCGGGATCGATGTCCGTTTCGATGTAGTCGCCGACCTCGACATCGAAGGCGGAGGTCTTGCCCTGCGCGGCCGCAGTGCCGTCGTGCTGCGCGCCGAGGTGAAACCCGCCCCTGTGGATGGCCCTTGGCAGGTCGGCGATCTGAAGCTGGGTGCCCGCCTGACTGATGCCTCGTTTCCGGATGGTGAGCTCACCGTCAAACTGCGTGCGGATTTGGAGCTGGATACAGACGAGGAGACCGTGCACTCGAACAACCTGCGTGTGACCATCGACGACAGCCACATCACGGGATCCGTGAATGTCCGGAATTTCGACAGACCGGCAGTGCGATTCGACCTTCAGGCGGACACCATCGATGCCGATCGTTATCTGTTGGCCGTCGCTGCGGGCAGCGGCGGCTCCGACCATGCAACGCCGGTCGGCGCGTCCATCGACGCCATTCGCGCTTTGGACTTTGCGGGCGAAGTGCGCGTGCGGAAGCTGACACTGAAGGGCGTGCAATTGGAAAATGTTCGTTTCACCTCCGGCGGTGGATAACGGGAGTCCGTGAATGGTGCCTGTACCTCCCAGTCTCAGTGAACGGCTGTTGGCGTGGTACCGGAGCCACGGGCGCACGGATTTGCCCTGGCAACACCCGGCCACCCCCTACCCCGTGTGGATTTCCGAGATCATGCTGCAACAGACCCAGGTACAGGCTGTAATCCCCTATTTCGAGAAGTTCACGGCACGTTTTCCCGACGTCCACGCGCTGGCGGCGGCGCCCGTGGACGAGGTGCTGCATACCTGGAGCGGCCTCGGTTACTACGCGCGGGCGCGCAATCTGCACCGTGCCGCCCAGGTGGTGGTAAGTGATCATGGCGGGGAATTGCCGAGAAGCCTGGACGCGCTGATGGCGTTGCCGGGTATCGGGCGATCCACCGCCGCCGCCATTCTGGCGCTCAGCTTCGGTGATCGGCACGCCATTCTCGACGGCAACGTGAAACGTGTGCTGTGCCGCTACCACGCCATCGAAGGCTGGCCCGGCGCGGGCGGGGTAGCCCGGCGCCTGTGGGCGATCGCCGAGGCGCATGCTCCGGATGACGATCTGGCAGCCTACACCCAGGCCTTCATGGATTTGGGCGCCGCCGTGTGCACCCGCAATCAACCACGCTGCGAGGACTGTCCATTGAACGGCGACTGCCTGGCGTTGGCCGAGGGACGGGAAGCCGAGCTACCGCAGCGCAAGCCGCGCAAGACAACGCCGCTGCGCCAGACGGTGTTCGTCATCGTGCGGGATCCGCGCGGCCGCGTGCTTCTCGAGCGGCGGCCACCGGCCGGTGTCTGGGGTGGTCTGTGGAGCTTCCCCGAGTGCGAGCCAGGCACCGACATCGGCGCCTGGTGCCGAGAGCACCTGGGCATCGCGGTGCACCCGGCCAGGGAGCTCACCTTGCTGCGCCACACATTCAGCCATTTTCGCCTGGACATCCAACCCGTCCTGGTGAGCGTCGACAGCGCAAGCGCGGTCGACGCGGTGAAGGACGGCGCCGACCGGCAGTGGTACCAGAGCGACGGCGCCGAGCGCATCGGCCTCGCAGCCCCGATGACACGGCTGCTCGGCGAGCTGCAATCCCTGGTAGATTAGCCACGTTAAGAGGACAGGAGATTTGCCACGATGCCGAGAACGGTTCACTGCATCAAGCTCGACAAAGACGCCGAGGGACTAGACTTCGCGCCCTATCCCGGCGAGCTCGGTCAGCGCATATTCGAGCAAATCTCCAAGGACGCCTGGCAGCAGTGGCTTGCGCTGCAGACCATGCTCATCAACGAGCAGCACCTGAGTCCTGTGAATCCCGAGCACCGCAAATACCTCGAAGAGCAGATGGAAAATCACTTCTTCGGCGCCGGCAGCGATCAGCCGGCAGG
>CAXMNG010000110.1:0-7697 GCA_964194585.1 Salibacteraceae bacterium
CACTTCACGGGTGACATCGATGGGCAGAGCGCCGTTGCGCGTGTAGCCTTTGACGATGTTGGTGCGCTCACCGTCAAAGCGCGTGATACCGCCGAGCTCCGGCGCCAGCGTGATTTCGCCCAGCGCGATGAGCGGTACCCAGTCGTCGCCCGACTGCACCATCTGCATGGTGGCGACGTTGCTCAAGCTCGCGCGCTGTCGATCGGCGTAGCGCACGCGCACGGGCATTTGCTCCAGGTTCTCGATCACCGATCCCCCCAGGCTGCCTTCCAGATTGGCTTGCAGCTGCCGGGAAACATCACCCAGTGTGAGGCCGGCCAGCCGCGCCTCGTCCTCATCCACCGCCAGCCAATACTTCGGCTCGCCGCGCGGCATGGTCGTCTGCGTGTGCAGCACGTCCGGGTGTGACTGCAGCGCCAGACGAACCCGGTCGCCGAGATCCTGGAGTTCCGGGATGCTGGGACCGAAGATGCGATACTCCACGTCGGCCACCACCGGCGGTCCCTGACTGAACTGGCCGACCAGGATCTGCGCCCCGGGAAATCGACGGTCCAACACCGCCTGCAACGGATCGATCATCGCCTTGGCGGCGCGATTCGACTGCGCAGTCACGATGGCATGGGCGTAATGGGAGAAGCCGTCCTTATTCATCACCAGGTTGTAGTACACCGTCGGGAAGCTCCCGCCCACCAACCAGTACACGCGTTCCGTTGCCTCGAACTCACGAATGACGGCTTCAATTGCTTGTGCCTGGTTGCGGGTGTTGGCAATCGTGGCGTCTGTGGGCAACCAGACCTGGACCTCGAACATGTCGCGATCGATGGGTGGAAAGAACTCGTTACCGAGGGACCGGGCGGCGAGGAAACCGCTTGCCGGCAGGAAGCACGCGAGCAGGATTGCCGCGACCGGCAGGCGCAACCCGAGGCGCAAGGAGCGACGGTAAAACCGGGTCAGCCAAACCGATCGGAGTCCGTCGCGCCAGAAGCGCCTCGGGCGATCGGCGGGCAATGGCTCGGCGAAAATTCCGGCCAAGGCGGCCGTGATCGTCAGCGCCACCGCGAAAGAGGCGACCAGCGCCATGATCACGCTACCCCCGATGGAGCTCACGAAGTCTCCCACGCTGCCGGGCAGAAGCAGGATCGGCGCAAAGGCGAGGACCGTGGTCAGGGTCGAGGCGAGCAAGGGCCGGAACAGGTGCCGCACGGCCGTATCCACGGCCTCGAGAGCAGTCTTGCCCTCGGCCTTGTTCCTGGCCACCTCGTCGGCCATGACGATGGCGTTGTCGATGAGCAGACCGAGCGCCACGATCATGCCGTAGATTGACATCTGGTGAATCGCGTTGCCGCTCACCTGGAGTCCGAACAGCACCACCGACGCCACCAGCGGCAGGGCAAGACCGACGATGAGCCCGAGGCGCCATCCCATCATCACGAACACGACGGCGACGACGACAGCCGCGCCGGCGAGCAGATTCTGCACCAGCGTGCTGAGCTGGGTCGTCGTATAGCGTTCCTGCTCAAAAATGCGATCGATGACGATGCCGCTGCCCAGGGTGGATGCGAAGGCGTCGATGACGCCATTCACATTCTCGGCCCAGCGGTCGACGCGTTGACCATTTCCCATGCGCACGGCGATCAGGACCGAGCGTTGCCCGTCCACGAGAGCAATCTCATCAGGTGGCGTGCGCCACGCGCGTTTCACATCTGCGACGTCGGCAAGCCTGACGACAGATTGGGTTTCACCGCTGAGCAACGGGATCGCGGCAATGCGCTGCAACGAATCGAGCGCGCCCTGCACCTCGAGCAGCACGTTGGATCGCGCGCCCCGCAGCACGCCCGCCGGCGTTTTTGCGTCCGCGTCCGCAATCAGTCGAGAGACATCCGCTGCGCTCAAGCCCAGCTCGGCAATTTCGGCCGGGTCTACCGTGACCGTGATCTCCTCATCGGGATCACCGTACAGACGGACGAGCTCCGTGCCGTTGACGTTGCGAAGGCGATCCGACAAGTCCTCTGCAAGCCGGTTCAGAATCCCGACCTGTGCCGAGGTATTCTTTGTCCACCGGACAGCGACAATGAGAGTGAAGGCCGCGGGGTCGCGCTTGTCGTCGATGACGGGGACACCCGCTTCCGGCGGTAACGACGGCAGGGTGTCACTGATTTGGTCCCTGATCTCCGAAAAGATCGCCTTGTTTTCATCCGCCGTTACCTCTGGCTTCAACTCGATGGCGATGATCGAAACGCCGGCACGGGATGTGGACTCGATATCCTCGATGGCCGCAACCTCCTGTAGCGCCTCTTCCAGCACTTCGGTGACCAGCGTCTCGACGCGCTCCGCCGACGCCCCGGGTACCGAGGTAATGATGACGGGGAAGCGGTTGGCAATGCGGGGGTCTTCGAGCCGCGGTAGCGAAAATACCGCTGACAGCCCGCCCACCAGGATCACCACGATGGACAAGACCAGCAGGTAACGGTTGCGGAAGAACAGCGTTGTAACGCTCTGTGGGGCGGTCGTGTTCATCGCTCTTGCTCCAGCGCGGCAGAAACCGAGTCGCGATTGAATGAAGTGATCTGGACGGACTGTCCTGGCACCAGCCGATGAATTCCGGCCACGACAACGCGATCGTCGCTGGCGAGTGTTCCGCGCACGAAGACCCGGTCGGTTTCCTGGTGGAGAATCTCGAGCTCGCGTCGCTCGATAACGCCGGTCTCGCCGTCCGATCCATTCGCCACGTACACCGCCCATAGCCCTCGGGAACTTTCGGTGAGCGCCGCCAGGGGCAGCCAGAAACCCGGCTCGTCGATCCGTCGTGTGATTTCCAGACGCGCCAGATCGCCGGGGCGGATGCCGTTGAGAGGCACGTGCAGAATCAGCGCCACATCGACGCTGCGGGTATTCCTGTCACGTACGGGCAAGACGGCGCGAACGGTCGCTCGCACGCGGCGGCCACGCACGAGCAGCTCGTGCTCCTGACCAATCGCGATGGCGTCGACAACACCTCCGGCGAGCCCGATTCGAACCTCCGGATTGGTCCTCTCGATCAGATCGAATACCGCAGCGCCGGGGGCAATGACGATGCCCTCGTCGGCGAAACGCCTGGCGACGATGGCGTCAAAGGGAGCCTTGAGTTCGGATTTCTCAATGTCGAGTCGAATCGAGGCGATTTGCGCATCGACCTGCTGCAGCCGCCCCAGTTGCCCTTGTTCATCGAAGCGCGCTTCGTCGTAGCGCTGTCGGGAGACGTGCCCCTTGTTCGTGAGCCGCTCCTGGCGGATCCGTGTCGCCCGGGCCAACCCGATGTCGGCCTCGAGCTCCACCCGCCGGCCCTCGAGCTGTTCGAGTTGGACCGCGAGTCGCGCGGTGTCCAGGTGCCCGATGACCTGACCGGGCTCGACCAGCTCACCTTCGTCGACGAGCAGTTTGGTGACGAGACCGCCAAGCTCGAATCCAACGCGACTCTGTCGCCTCGCCTCGATGCGGCCCACGAACTGGCGCTGGACGGCGTATCCCGGCTCGGGAAAAGCACTGATCGTCTCGACCGGAAGCACCCGTGTAGCGCGCACCGCGCTCGCATCGGTCTTCGGTGCCGTCACCGCGCCAACACCGGCAAGTCCGGCGGCGACGAGTCCGGCAACGACGACGGTAGCGGTACCGCTCAAAATCTTTGCCTTTAATGTGTTTCCCATTAGCTGTGTTCTCCTTTGAGCCGCGTTTGCAGCGGTGCCGGTCGGGCACTGCCTGCTCCGATCAACGTGACCCTCTTTCATCGAAACTGATATTGCGTTGAATTCACGTGTATATACACCTAACAACTCGCACGACATCGCGTTGCGATAGCGACTCCTTAATCCAGGGATCGGGCGATCTGGGAGATCGTTCGAAGCTCTTTTACAAGGTCACGCCAGTGCGCTCGCCCAAGGGCCTCGACGACGCGGGTTTGAGCTTCTTGCCATAGTGGCATCGCCTTCTTCAAAATCTTGGACCCCTTGGCAGTCAACCGCACGTCACGCGTGCGCGCATCCCGACCGGCGGTCACTTCCAAGAGCCCTTCCCGCTCGACGAGTCTGAGGTTACGTGTAAGCGTCGTACGATCCATGCCGAGCACACCGGCCAGTTCCGTTATGGAGATAGGGCCGCGGCTCGAAGTGACGGCAAGCAAGGTAAATTGGGTATTGGTGAGCCCGCTTGGCTGTAAATAGCGGTCATAGGCCTGAGCCATCAACCGAGAAGCCTTTCGCAGGTTGAAGGACGCACAGTCGACGATGTTCGATGATTTGCTCATGATTCTGGATGTCACAATATGTGTAATTACACTAGTGTATCTACACGATAATGTCAACCCCGCTGTATTTGGGTGATTCAGGCAGTGGAATTCAGCCACCGATCTCAGCATCATGAGCCCACGCGGCAGGCACTAACCTGTTGTTTTAGCGAGTTATCTTCTGGAGAGATCGTTGCATGGGCGCCGCACCGTGCTCAACCGTGTTGGATCAGTGCCCGAACAAAACCAGCCGTTCATCTGTGTATTCGGCCCTCTCAGGCAGGACACGAAGCCTCGGAGCTTTGCGCGGTCGTGGCTATAATAAGCTGATTTTTCTCGCCGGCTTTCCGATCTCGGGGGTAGACCTTGGACGTTAGCGCTTGGCTTCTGGAGCTGAAGCTCGGGGAGTATGCCGCCTCATTCGCCGAAAACAAGATCGATTCCGAGCTGCTGCGGCAGCTGACGGACGATGATCTCAAGGCGTTGGGTGTCACCGCGCTGGGCGACCGGAAGAGATTGCTTGCGGCCATCATCGCGCTCGACGAAGGTGTTGCGGCGGCACGCCTCGAGCAAGCGCCGGCTACCTCTGACGAGACCCGGGCGCCCCTGGCCTACACGCCAAACCATCTCGCTGAACGAATCCTGAACTCCCGCCATGCGCTGGAAGGCGAACGCAAACACGTCACCATGCTGTTTGCGGATATCAAAGGCTCGACGGCGCTTATCGAGAACCTGGATCCTGAAGAGGCAGCCGGACACCTGGGTCCCGCGCTGTCGGCGATGATGGATGCAATCCACCGCTACGAAGGGACGGTCAACAGGGTTCAGGGTGACGGCGTCATGGCGCTGTTCGGCGCGCCGCTCGCCCATGAGGACCATGCCGTTCGGGCGTGCCTCGCCGCGATCGCGATCCGGGATGCGTTCGAGGGCGGTCTCGATGTCCGCGTGGGCCTTCACTGCGGTGAGGTTCTCGTCCGCGCCGTCCGCAACGACCTGTCGATGGACTATGACGTAGTGGGATCAAGCGCACATCTGGCAAGTCGTATGGAGCAGAGCGCAGCATCCGGGACAATTCGCATCACCGAATCGGTGCGCTCCCTGGCGGAGGGATTTATCGAGACACAGCCTTTGGGGGCAGTTTCGGTCAAGGGGCTACGACAGAAGATCGAGGTGCACGAGCTCGTCGGCCGGACTCGGCTGCGCATGCGCTGGGAGGCACGCGCCTCGCACGCACTGACGACTTTCGTGGGGCGTCGGCGTGAGCTGGAAAGTCTGCTGGCTGCCGCCGAAAGCGTCAGCTCCGGTCAGGGTCAGCTGATTGCTCTGGTAGGGGACGCTGGAATCGGCAAGTCACGATTGCTGCACGAATTCACCCACCTCCCGCAGTTCGACGACTGGACCCTATATCAGACGGGTGCGCTGCCTCACGGCATGAACACTGCCTATTTGCCATTAGGCATTCTTCTCCGCGCTATCTTCAATGTCAGCGAGCGGGACGACCAGAGGGAGATCGACACGAAGATGCGCGCGGGTCTCGCGGGATTCGTGGCGGACGCCGATCCGCTGCTCCCGGTCATGCAGGTACTCATGGACCTGCCGGTTTCGGACCCGAACTGGGCGGCTCTGAATCCGCAGCAACGCGCCAGCCGAATCATCGATGGCACCAGAAACCTCCTGCTGCAAGCCGCAGAGACACGGCCCATGGTGCTGGTGTTCGAGGATCTCCATTGGATCGATCCCGGGTCGCAACGGGTGCTCGACGCATTGGTCGATGGAATGGCTGCGCACAGGCTGCTTCTGGTAGTTACCCACCGCCCGGAATACCAGCACGACTGGATGGGCAAGAGCTTCTACACGCGCACTCGGGTCGACCCCCTTGCTGCCACCTCGGCCCACGAAATGCTCGACACGTTAATCGGCGTGGGCCCGGAGCTCGAATCACTCAAACGTCTTCTGATCGAGCGGACGGAAGGGCGCCCGCTATTCATCGAAGAGACCGTCCGCTCGCTGAAGGAAGCTGGCGTGCTGTTCGAGCAAAATGGCATAGTACGACTCGAAAGCGACCCCACAACCATCGACATCCCGGCGTCGGTGCAAGATGTCCTGGCCGCGCGCATCGATCGGCTTGCACTTGAACTCAAGAACCTGTTACAGGTCGCGGCGGTCATCGGGCGCCGCATCCCGGTTCGCCTCCTGCAATCCATCGAAGCGTTGTCCGATGACGCCCTGCATGGGCAGCTCTCGGCCCTGCAATCATCGGAGTTCCTCCACGAGGTCGCCACCGGCGAGGACGCGGCATATCTGTTCAAGCACGCGCTTACCGAAGAGGTCGCCTATGCGTCGTTGACGAAACACACACGCCGCCAGTTGCATGGGCGTCTCGTCGATGCCATCGAGACGGCATATGCCGGGCGGTTGGAAGAACACGTGGAGGAACTGGCCCGGCACGCCTTACGGGCGAAAAAATGGGACAAAGCCTTCACCTACAATCGCGAAGCGGCGAAAAGGGCACACGGGCGTTCGGTATATCCCGCCGCCATCGAGCGTTTCGAGAATGCGCTGACCGCCCTCGACCATCTCCCCGACGACGAGGCGCACTTGATCGACAAGATGGACATTCGGCTCGAAATGCGCACGGCGTTGTGGCCACTTGGACGGCACGATGAGCTGGAAAAGCGCGTGGGCGAGGCGGGCGAAATTGCGGAGCGAGCCGGCGACATTGCGCGCCTTGCGTGGGTGCACAACTACCTGACTGCCCACTACTGGCAGGCAGGTGAGCACGCTCGCGCTATCGAACATGGCGAGAAGGCCATTGCTCTTGCCGAACGTGCTGGAGACTTCTCGGTACTCTTTACGAGCATCGAGCACCTCGGCCTCGCCTTCAATGCCCGCGGCGAGTTCGAGCGACAGATTGAGATACATCGACGGGCGGTGAAGGCTCTCACCGGGCCGCCTGCTTACCAGCTACACGGGATGGCCGGTTATCCCGCGGCCATCACCCGCGGGTTCTTGGCCTGGGGGCTGGCCGAGCTGGGTGAATTCAACGAGGCGCTAGCCTGGGCGCGAGAAGGCGTCGAGATTGCGAGCGAAGTCAACAGCGCCATGAGCACAGTCTGGGTGACCGATTATCTGGCACTGACCCATGTTCGCCGCGGTGAGTTCGATCAGGCCATTGCTCTTGCCGAACCCAATTTCGAGCTGTGCGAGCGCGCAGAGGTTCTACTCCTCAGGACCATCACCAGTGGCATTCTAGGTCTCGCGTTCAGCGGCGCTGGCCGGCATTCGGACGCGATACCGTTACTGGAGCTCGCGGTGAAGCCAGAGATCTTGCAGCATCATCCAGAAGGCTCAGGCTATCCCTTCGTCTGGCTGGCCGATGCTTATCTGCGTGCCGCGCGCTTATCGGAAGCCCGCGAGGCGGCGGCACGCGCCGTTGATA
>CAXMNG010000111.1:0-21256 GCA_964194585.1 Salibacteraceae bacterium
ACGTTGAATCGAAAATGCACGACATCGCCCTCCTGGACGACGTAGTCCTTGCCTTCCAGCCGCCACTTGCCGGCTTCTTTCGCACCCTGCTCACCGTTCAGTGCGACAAAGTCTTCGTAGCCCACGATTTCCGCTCGGATGAAGCCTTTCTGAAAATCCGTGTGGATGACGCCGGCCGCCTGCGGGGCGGTCGCGCCGCCGCGCACGGTCCAGGCGCGGGCTTCCTTGGGTCCCGCAGTGAAAAAAGTCAGAAGGTGCAGCAGGGAGTAGCCGGCGCGAGTCAGACGATTGAGACCCGGCTCTTCCAGACTCATATCGGCGAGGAACTCGCGCTTCTCGTCGTCATCGAGTTGCGCGAGCTCTGCCTCGATGGCGGCGCAGATAGGCACTACCGGCGCGCCGTCGAGTGAGGCGATAACCTCGACCGCCTCGAGCAAAGGATTGTCCTCAAAGCCTGATTCGGCAACATTGGCAACGTATAGCACCGGCTTCGCGGTGAGCGGTTGGAGTTGCTGCATCCAGTCGCGCTCGGTTTCGTCCAGCTCCAGAGCTCTCAACGGTTGACCGGCATCGAGCTGCGCCGCCGCCCGTTCCATGAGTGCCTGCCGGGCCC
This sequence comes from Salibacteraceae bacterium, assembly GCA_964194585.1. Lineage (GTDB taxonomy): Bacteria > Pseudomonadota > Gammaproteobacteria > HK1 > HK1 > JAABYT01. The sequence goes on from CAXMNG010000111.1 coordinate 614, forward strand.
GGGACTCCCTGTCACCGGTCTTGGCGCTCTTAGCCGCACGCTCACGGGCACGCTCCACCTGCTCCAGGTCGGCAAGCATGAGCTCGGTGTCGACGATGGCGATATCGTCCGCGGGGGATACCTTATCGGCCACATGGGTGACGTCGTGGTCTTCGAAGCAGCGCACCACGTGGGCGATGGCGTGGGTCTCTCGGATGTTGGCGAGAAATTTGTTGCCGAGGCCCTCGCCCTTGGAGGCGCCAGCGACCAGGCCGGCGATGTCCACGAACTCCATGGCGGTCGGCATGATGCGCTGCGGTGACACGATGGAAGCGATACGCGCAAGCCGCTCGTCGGGCACCGGCACGACACCGATATTGGGATCGGTGGTGCAGAAAGGATAATTTTCCGCCGCAATCTCTGCACTCGTAAGGGCGTTATAGAGAGTCGATTTGCCGACGTTGGGCAGTCCGATGATGCCGCATCTAAATCCCATGATTTTTTTGGCCCATGAAGTCTTGGATCCTTGGAAATTATCGCCACACGCAGGCCCGCCGGCAGTATTCACGGGCTGTTCGCATCATTCTCGGAATCCAGCTCCGGGGATTTTCTGTGCAGGGAATTCATCGCCGCCGCGAATTTCCCGGCAACGATGTCCGGGAAGTGATCCACCGCCAACGCCACAGCATCATCGATGGCGCGCTGCTCGTCCGCCGGCGCGGCTTTCAGCACGTAACCGACAACGGCGCTCTTGTTACCCGGGTGGCCGACGCCGATACGCAAACGCGCGAAGTCCGGGCCGCCCAGCTGTGGAATGATGTCGCGCAGCCCGTTGTGCCCACCGTGGCCGCCGCCTTGCTTCAAGCGCACCGTTCCCGGGGGCAAATCGATCTCGTCGTGAGCAATGAGGATCTCGTCGTTCTCCAGCTTGTAGAAATTCGCCAGAGCCGCCACCGAACGGCCACTGTTGTTCATATAGGTCGTGGGTTTCAACAAGCGCAGACGTCGGCCGTCGACCTGACAGTCGGCGACGTCGCCGAAAAAACTCGAATGCGAACGAAAGTTCGCACCCCAGCGCGACGCCACGGCGTCGGCGAACCAGAAACCCGCGTTGTGGCGCGTGCGCGCGTCGCGCGGGTCCGGATTGCCGAGCCCTACGAGTAGTCGAATCGAATTGGACAAGGGTGCTCGAAGGCGCCGCGCCTTTAACTCTCTTCGCCTTCCTCCGGCGTGGGCGGAGCAGCCTCGCCTTCGGCGCCCTCCTCCGGCGCGCCTTCTTCCAGCTCTTCGCCTTCTTCGAGAAGCGCTTCCTCTTCCTCCTCGAACTTCTGCGAGTGCTGGAGGGAAACCACCGGTTGGTCGTGCTCCGTGTCCTGTGCGAGCGCCAGCAGGGTCACACCCTCGGGCATGACGAGGTCCGAGAGGTGCAGGGAATCGCCGATGTCCATCTCGGACATGTCGACCTCGATGTACTCGGGTAGGTCCTTGGGCAGGCAGCTAATCTCCAGGTCCACCAGCAGGTGGTTGGCGACACCGCCGGCTTTCTTGCCCGGGCAGGTATCCTCACCGGCGAAATGCAGCGGCACGTGCATGATGATTTCCTGGCTGCTGCTGACCCGCAGCAGGTCCATGTGCACCACCTGATCCGTGGTCGGATCCCGCTGCAAGGCTTTAAGCACTGCCTGAGTGCCCTGGCCACCCACCTTCACATCGAGGATGTGAGAGTAAAAAGCCTCGTTTTCGAGACGTTTGTGGACGTCGTTGGCTTTCAGCTTGATGCTCACAGTGTCCTTTCCGGCGCCGTAGAGCACCCCCGGAATCATGCCGTCGCGGCGCAGCCTGCGGGAAGCGCTTTTGCCGCCGCCTTCGCGCGGCTCCGCGAGCAATTCGTACTCGTTCATTTCCAATTCTCCGAAAATCGGGTCTCGACCAGCCAAACGCTCGATCATATACAAATACAGAGGCGGGGACAAAAAGGGGGCGAGTCGGGGGGGTCAGTCCATGAACAGATCCCCGATGGATTCCTCGTGGCTGATGCGCCGGATGCTCTCGGCGATGAGCTCGGCGATGCTCAGCTGGCGGATCCTCGAGCAAGCGGCGGCCCGCTCATCCAGGGGAATGGTATTGCTCACCACCAGCTCGTCCAGCTCCGAGCCCTCGATATTGTCCACCGCCCGGCCCGACAGGACCGGGTGGGTGCAATAGGCCACCACCCGCGAGGCGCCCTGTTTCTTCAGGGCGGCGGCCGCGCTGCAGAGTGTTCCCGCCGTATCGGCCATGTCGTCCACCAGCACACAGGTCCGGCCGCCCACGTCACCGATGATGTTCATGACCTCGGCAGCGTTGGCGTGCGGACGGCGCTTGTCGATGATGGCCAGATCCGCGTCGTCCAGACGCTTGGCGAGCGCCCGGGCGCGTACCACGCCGCCGATGTCCGGCGAGACCACCATCAAATTCTCGTACTCATGCTTCCAGACGTCCCCCAGCAGCACCGGCGACGCGTAGATGTTGTCCACCGGAATACTGAAAAAACCCTGGATCTGATCGGCGTGCAAGTCCATGGTCAGCACCCGATCCGCGCCGGCCATGGAAACCATGTTGGCCACCAGCTTGGCGGAGATGGCGACCCGCGCGGAACGCGGGCGGCGATCCTGGCGCGCGTAGCCGAAGTACGGGATGACCGCGGTCACGCGGCGCGCCGACGCCCGGTCCACGGCGTCGATCATGACCAGCAACTCCATGAGATTCTGATCCACCGGTCTACAGGTGGACTGAACGATGAACACGTCCTTGCCGCGCACCGAGTCGTTGATCTCCACCATCACCTCGCCGTCGCTGAAGCGTCCGACGGCGGCCTTGCCCAACGGCAGTTTCAGGCGTGTGGTGATCTCCTCGGCAAGCGGCAGGTTGGCGTTGCCGGAGAACACCATCATGGAGCTGTCTTCGTCCATGCCGTTGCCCACGTAGCCCTCGTTGCCGGCGTGGTTGCGGCCATCGTAGTGCCGATCATTCACAGCCGCTCACTCCCCCGTGTGGATGGCTGGGGCGCCAGGATTCGAACCTGGGATGCGGGAGTCAAAGTCCCGTGCCTTAACCTCTTGGCTACGCCCCAACATGACGCTCGATAACTATGCCCTGACTTACGTCGATCTTACGTCGATGATGGGGTGAGGCCCCACAGCGCCGCCGGCGCCTCCATGGTGAAATTCTACACCAACGCAAGAACGGTCGAGCGGTTCATTCCCCTGGCGACGAAACCCTCCCACCCGCCCGGCAGGGTGTGTAACCAGTGTTCTGCCTGCGCGCGCTCGGCAAAGGGCGCGAATACGCTGGACCCGGTCCCGGTCATGCGCGCATCGCCGCAACGGGAAAGCCAACGCAGCGCCTCGTCGACTTCGGGGTAAAGCGTGCGCACAACCGCCTCGCAGTCGTTTCCTGCTGAATCCAGGAGGGTGCGTAGAGACAGCACTTGCCCGCCGCCCGGCGCCAGAAAGTCGCGTATTTTCAGCGGCGTGCCATCCCGTGTCAACGCGGGGTGGGAAAACACACTGGCGGTGGAAATCGAGCAGGCTGGATTGACCACCAGGTACCAGGGGGTTTCCAACTCGACGGGCTGGAGACGCTCGCCCACACCTTCCGCCCAGGCCGCCAAGCCGTGTACGAACACCGGCACGTCGGCGCCCAGGCGCAACCCCAGCGCGGCGAGACGCTCGGTGCCCAGACCCAGATTCCAGATCTTGTCCAAAGCCAACAGTGTGGTCGCGGCGTCAGAGCTGCCACCGCCCAGACCAGCACCCAGGGGGATGCGCTTCTCCACTGAGATTTCGGCCCCCAGTGCGGCACCTGTTTCCTCCTTGAGCAGGCGCGCCGCACGCACCACCAGATCAGCATCCTCCGCCACCTCGGCATGACCGGAGACGCGGCGCACGCAGCCGTCCCGGCGTGGGGTGAGCGTGATACTGTCTTCCAGGTCGAGGAATTGAAAGACGGTCTGTAAATCGTGGTAACCGTCGTCGCGGCGGCGCAGCACGTGCAGAAACAGGTTCAGCTTTGCCGGAGCGGGCCAGACGGTGGTGCTCATGGGGATCCCGAGAATCTACGTCGAACCCGGTCCCGTGAGCCAGCTGCGCAGCACCAGCTTCGCCCGCAGGCGCGAATTTTCCAGGGTCAGCCTGGTGGGCAGGGCAATGCCGTCGAATTCACCGTAGCGTTCGTAGCGGATGTGCCAGCCGAGCTGGCGGAGCTCCGAAAGTCGCCCGCCCGGGTCGAGTTCCAGATCGACAATGGGTGCTTGCGGGTCCGGGCGTCCCAGAATCCAGTAACGCAAACCCGACAGGGGCACCCGCCAGCCGGCGTGGGTCTGCATCAACTCTTCCGCCGTCCGTGCCCGATACACGCCATCGTCCGAAGTATGCATCTCCACCAGTCCCGGGGATCCGCGTAGCTCCATGAGTCCCTGTCCCAGCGGTCCGCTCAAGCGAAGGCGATAGCTGTCCCGGCCCTGGCGCCAGTTGAGACCGGCACTCCATGAATCCTGCGCGGACTGTACGCCGAGCTTGCCCACCGTGGTCCACTGCTCAATGGCCGCAAGTCGCTTCTCGTGCTCCGCCCAGACGCGCTCCGGATCGTCCACCGGCACCACTTCAGGCGTGGTCTCACAGGCCGCAGACAACGCAGCCACGGCAATCAGCGCGAAACGCAACCCGGGCATTCGGAAGATGACAGCGGGGGGTACGGCGATCACTTGCCCGGATCGACGGAACTGGCCGCGCCGGCCGGTACCATCCGAACGGACATGTTCACTTCTCGAAGCGCTTTTTTACGTCCAGCAGCCGTGGGTCGTCAGGGGTACCCTTGAGGGCTGTGTCCCAAACCTCCATGGCCGCCTGCTTGTCGCCCGACATCCACAGCACTTCGCCGAGATGCGCGGCGATTTCCGGATCGCCGTTGAGCTCCATGGCCCGGCGCAGATGCATGAGGGCCTCCTGGTGGCGGCCCATGCGGTAGAGCGTCCAACCCATGCTGTCGATCACGTAGTGATCATCCGGCTTCAGCTCATAGGCGCGCTTGACCAGCTCGTAGGCTTCGCTATAGCGATCGGTACGATCCGCAAGCGTGTACCCCAGGGCATTCAACGCGTCGGCGTTGTTCGGTTCGCGGACCAGAATGGATCGCAGGTCCTGCTCCAGCCGCTGCAGGTTGTCCATCTTCTCGGCAAGCATGGCGCGGGAGTAAAGCAGGTCCGTATCCTGTGGGTAATCCGCCAACGCGCCGTCGTAAACCTGCATCGCGTCAGCATAATCCTTGCGCTTGGTGAGGATCTCGGCTTCGGCCCGGTAGATACGAATCGCCTGTTGACTGTTGTCGCTGCGCAGCCCGTGCAAATGCGCGCGGGCCTGCACGAGGCGTCCGCTTTCGGCCAGCAACACCGCGGCACGAATCTGCGCGTTGAGGCGATGCTCGCCATCGGAAACTTTTCGGTAAGCGGCGAGCGCCGCTTCGATGTCTTCCCTGGATTCGGCGATCTGACCCAGGTAGTAATATGCCACCGGCACACGCTCACGCCGCGCGACCAGCTCCTTGAACTGCGCCTCGGCTTCCTCCGCATGATTGGTCTGCATCAGCAGCAGGCCGTAAGCGTAACGTACGTCGGCGTTCCCCGGCGCGCTCTCCGATAGACGCGCAAACTGTGTCAACGCGTCATCGTATCGCTTGGCATCCACCAGCAGGCGCGCATAGGTAAGACGCACGCGGTCGGACTCCGGACGCCGATCGAGCGCATCGCTGAGCGTGCCGAGGGCCGAATCCACGTTGCCCTGGCGCTGCAGGAGGCGCGCGTAGATGATGAGTGTCTGCTGGTCGTCCGGATCCAGCGCCAGAACCTTTTCGTAAACCTCGAGGGCGCGATCGGTCTGACCGGCGCGGGCCAGGAGCTGCGCGTATGCGGACTGGGCGTGCGGGTCATCCGGGCGACCGCCGACCAGGCGTGCCATGACCGCCACCGCGACCGCCTTGTCGCGCTCCCGGCCCAGCATGTCACCGATGCGCGGATAGGCTTCCGCCGGACCGCCAGCAAAGTTCTGCACGGCCGCGTCCAGCTGCCGTACGGCCGTGTCGATCTCGCCGGCACGCAGCAGCAACGCCGCGTATACCTGGCGGGCATCGGTGCTGTCGGGGGCTATCTCGGTCCACAGACTGCCCGCCTCCAGGCCACCTTCCTGATTACGGGAGAACACCGCGATGCGTACCGCGCGCTCGGCGACCGCTGGGTCGCGGGTCGCTCGGGCCACCTCCAGGTAATTCTCGAGGGACAAATCCATGCGCCCGCGGCGCCCGGCAATCTCGGCCACCAATAACTTGTACAGATTGTCCTCGGAAGAAGTCCCGGCGACCGGGGCTTGCTCGGCACCAGCCGCGGGTGCCTGGGCGGCGGCCGGCGCAGCCTTTTCAACCGCGCCGGGGGATACCGTGCCGTCTTCAGTCGGCATCAGATCGGCGCACCCTGCGAGCACCAGGCTCACACCCATGATTAATGCCGCCGGGGAGAGCAGCGACGCGGTGCTGACGCGCCTGACATCGCCGGGGCCGGAACCCGGCGTGGAGTTGTCAATCGTTCTCATGGATTCAGGATGGATCGTGGGCCTGCCTGGAGTCACCTGTACACCGTAGCTTAGTCAGTCGCAGCGCCCGGAACAGTGTCGGGGTTCGCGTCCCTGCCATACCCCGCCCCGGGATCGGGCAGGGTAGCAGCCCGTCCAGGTAGGGGGAATAGCCACTATAAACGCGGATGTTGCGTGCGTAAACTACCGTGGCGGCAGGGATTTTCATCTTTTGTTTGCAGGGGCGAGGAAGCCCGGGCCTGGGCCTTGTGACGCGGCTTGTTTTCGATGCGGCCATGCCGCACTATTTTTTCAGTCTCGAGTCGATAGCTCCAAATGACCCTCTTTGCCTGCGGAGTAAACCATCAATCGGCGCCGGTCGGCATGCGCGAGCGGGTCGTGTTCGGACCCGAAGAGCTGCCGCGCGCATTGAGTGAGCTGTACGGCTGCGAAGGCGTCGAGGAAGCGGCCATCCTCTCCACCTGTAACCGGACGGATTTGTATCTTGGCCTGCAAGGCGGCGGCGATAGGGCGGTCAAGAACTGGTTCCAGGGCTACCACGGTCTCAGCGCGAGCGAGCTCCAGCGCCATATGTATACCCACCGGGCGGATGGCGCCGTGCGCCACGTGATGCGGGTGGCCAGCGGGCTGGACTCCATGGTGCTGGGCGAGCCACAGATCCTCGGGCAGCTCAAGTTCGCCTACGGAGCAGCGCGCAGCTCCGGCACCGTCGGGACGCTGCTGGGGAGACTCTTTCAACAGGCCTTTTTCGTCGCCAAGCGCGTGCGCACCGACACCGCCATCGGATCGAGTCCGGTTTCCGTCGCTTTTGCGGCGGTGGCGCTCGCGCGGCAGATCCTCGGCGATCTGTCCACCCACACGGCATTGCTCATTGGCGCCGGAGAGACCATCGAGCTAGCGGCACGGCATCTTTCCGGCAATGGACTGGGCCGCATGATCATCGCCAATCGCACCCTGGAAAATGCCCATCGGCTCGCCAGCCAGTTCGGCGGCTACGCTATCGAGCTCTCGGAGATCCCCGCACACCTCGCCGAGGCGGATATCGTCATCGCGTCCACCGGAAGCCCGGGCACGATATTGGGAGTCGAGCACGTGCGCCGGGCCATGAAAGCCCGCAGGCGCCGTCCGGTGTTCATGGTGGACATCGCCGTTCCCCTGGACATCGACCCGGCGGTGGGCGCGCTCGAGGATGTTTATCTCTATACGGTTGACGATCTCCATGAGGTCATCGAGGAGAACCGGCGTTCACGCGAGGACGCCGCCCGTCAGGCCGAAGAAATCATCGACCAGCACGTGGGCCGATTCATGGGTTGGCTGGGAACCCGTGAAGTGCGCGCTACCATCCGTGCCGTTCGCGGCACCGCCGAGGATACCCGTAACGAAGTGCTCGAGAAGGCACACCGGCGTCTCGCTGCCGGTCACCCGCCCGAAGAAGTGATGCACTATCTGGCCCGTGCCCTGACGAATAAACTGCTGCACGCGCCCACGGTGCAGATCCGCCGCGCCGGCGCCGGCGCCCGACACGAACTGGTCGCCGCGGCGCGCACACTCTACGAGCTGGAATCCGACCCTGGCGATTCCGATGATGGCGCCGGCGGCGACGGCGACGGAAGCAACCCATGAATCCGTCAACGCTCGAGAAGCTCGAGGGGTTGAGCGAGCGCCTCGAGGAACTCAGCTCGCTGCTTGCCGATGCCAGCGTGATCGCCGATCAGGAACGCTTCAGAAGATTTTCCAAGGAGCATGCGGAGCTCGCACCGGTGGTGGATTGCTTTCAGCAATACAACGCGGTGCTGGAAAACATCGCGTCCACCAGAGAGCTGCTCGCCGACGCCGATCCGGGAATGAAACTGCTCGCCCAAGAGGAGCTCGAGCAAGCGGAACAACAGAAGCAAGTTCTGGGACAGGATCTCGAGAAGCTGCTGATCCCGAAAGATCCCGCCGATGACAGCAATATCTTCGTAGAAATCCGCGCCGGCACCGGCGGCGACGAAGCGGCGCTGTTCGCGGGGGATCTGTTCCGCATGTACTGCCGGTATGCGGAACTGTGCGGCTGGAAGATCGAGCCCATGAGCGAGAGCCGCGGCGAGCACGGCGGATACAAGGAAGTCATCGCCAGGGTCATCGGGCGCGGCGCGTACGCGCGGCTCAAATTCGAATCGGGGGGGCATCGTGTGCAGCGGGTGCCGGAAACGGAATCCCAGGGCCGTATCCACACCTCGGCATGCACGGTCGCCGTGTTGCCGGAAGTGGACGAGATCGAGGACGTGGAAATCGATGACTCGGATCTGCGCATCGATACTTATCGCGCCTCCGGTGCCGGAGGTCAGCACGTGAACAAGACCGACTCCGCGGTCCGCATCACGCACTTGCCCACCAACACGGTAGTGGAGTGCCAGGACGAGCGCTCACAGCACAAGAACCGGGCCCGCGCCATGTCGTTGCTGAGAGCCAGACTGGTGGCGGCCGAGCGCGAGCGTCAGAGTGCCGAGCGCGCCGAGACACGCAAGCTGCTGGTCGGCAGCGGTGATCGATCGCAACGCATCCGCACCTACAACTTTCCCCAGGGAAGGCTCACCGATCACCGCATCAACCTCACTCTGTACAAGCTCTCCGAAATTATGGCTGGTCACCTGGAGCAGGTCATCGAGCCGTTGCTTCGTGAAGAACAGGCGGAGAAGCTTGCGGCTCTAGGCAACTGAGCGGGCAACTGAGCGGGCAATTGAGCGGGAAATCGAGCACTCGGTCGCAGACCAGCGGTGAGCTGCTGGCGTTGGCGCTGACCGTGCTGGGCGGAAAAGCGCCGTCGGCACGGCTCGATGCCGAAGTGTTGCTCGCCCATGCCCTGGACAAGCCGCGCACCCGTCTGCTCGGGTGGCCGGACGATCCGGTTCCGGCAAGCCAGGCCGCCCGTTACCGCGAATTGATTGCACGCCGCATCGACGGTGAACCGGTGGCCTACCTGACGGGTATGCGCGAGTTCTGGTCTCTGCCCCTGGAGGTGACACGGCAAACCCTGATTCCGCGCCCCGAGACCGAGCTTCTAGTGGAAGTGGCGCTGGCATTGATTCCGGATGGCGCACCGTTGATCATCGCCGATCTCGGCACCGGCACAGGCGCCGTAGCGGCGGCCATCGCCACGGAACGCCGCGACTGCTGTGTGATTGCCACGGATGTGTGCCCGCGGGCGCTCGCGGTGGCGAGGCGCAATGTGGCGCAGCTCACCCTCGACAACGTCACCGTGCGCCAAGGCAGCTGGTGCGACGCACTGGGCGGCGAGCGTTGCGCGTTCATCGTTGCCAACCCCCCCTATGTCGCAAGTGGCGACGCGCATCTCGCCCGGGGTGACGTGCGCTTCGAGCCGCGTCTGGCGCTCACTGCGGGCGACGATGGGCTGGATGCCATTCGTGATATTACCGCGTCGGCCGTCGCCCATTTGCTCCCGGGAGCGGCGCTGATCCTCGAGCACGGGCACGACCAGGGGCCGGCGGTACGGGAACTCTTCCGTCGGCACGATTATAAAAAAGTGCGTGGCTACCAGGACCTCGGTGGCAACGACCGGGTCGTCGTCGGTTTCATGTAACAGCCATGAATGTCCCCAACGTGGAGATGTTTCTGGCGTGAATCGGTTTCGCATGGCAGCCGTGCTGGTCGCCCTCGGGATGATATGGGGCTTGACCATCCCGCTGACCAAGATCGTGGTGTCCACGGGTCACCAGCCTCTGGGGTTGATCTTCTGGCAGCTGCTCATCGCCACGGTCGCCCTGTCCGCCATCTCGGTCATTCGTCGCGTTGGACCAGTTCTCAATCGGCGCGCCCTGATTTATTTTCTGGTCGTAGGGCTTCTCGGCACCATCTTCCCGAACAGCTTCTCCTACCTGGCGGCGGCACATCTGCCCGCGGGTGTCATGGGGATCGTCATCGCGTCGGTGCCCATGTTCTCGCTGGGCATCGCGCTGGGCTTTCGGTTCGAGAGGCCTTCATTTCAACGGGGCGTCGGTGTGCTGCTTGGCGCGGGCGCTGTCGTTCTCCTGATCGGGCCGCAGACCAGTCTGCCGGATCCGGGCAAGGCCATCTTCGTCCTGGTGGCGCTGATAGCGCCGCTTTGCTACGGCGCCGAAGGCCACTACATTGCCGCTCGGGCGCCACAGGATGTGGATCCTGTCATGACACTGCTGGGCGCTTCCGCCATCGGCTGCCTGATTGCAGGACCGTTGGCGCTTGCCTCGGGTAGCTGGGTGGATGTGTTTACGCCCTGGGGAAATGCGGAGTGGGCGCTGTTGCTCTCATCCCTGTGTCACGTGGTGGCATATACGGGCTATGTATGGCTGGTGGGCATGACCGGCGCCGTGTTCGCGAGTCAGATGGCCTACGTGGTTACCGTGTCGGCGATACTATTGAGCGCCCTGCTGCTGAGTGAAATTTACTCCGCCTGGGTGTGGTCGGCGTTGGCCCTGATGATGGCCGGATTGACGCTGGTACAACCCCGCGGCGCCAGACAGCCGGAGCCGGAGATCAGCGGATAGGCGATCCCGGGACTGTTCGATGGTCAGCAGTACGGCTTGCCTAAAGCCCCCACCACGGTGGAGACTAACGTGATGACGAACGGCATGACGCCCGAGCAGGAAGCCCGCTACAGCCGCCATATGCTGCTCGCGCAGATCGGGGAGGAAGGGCAGGAAAAGCTGCTCGCCGCGCGGGTTCTGATTGTCGGCATGGGCGGGCTGGGATCGCCGGTGGCCATGTATCTGGCAGCCTCCGGTGTCGGTCATCTGGTGCTCACGGATTTCGATGTCGTCGAGCTCTCCAACCTGCAACGCCAGATCATTCACCACAGCGACGATGTCGGGGAAAACAAGGTGGAGTCGGCCCGGGCCGCGATCCGGGATCTCAATCCCGACGTGCGGGTGACCGCGATTCCCTGGGCCCTGCAGGACGACGAGCTGGCGCGAGAGGTCGGCGAGGCCGATGTGGTCATCGATGCCTGTGACAATTTCGAAAGCCGCTTCGAGATGAATGCGGCGTGCTGGCGGCTGGGCACACCGTTGGTTTCCGCAGCGGCCATGCGTATGGATGGCCAGGTAACGGTGTTCGACCCCCGGCAGCCCGCAAGCCCCTGCTACCGCTGCCTCTACAGCGACGAATCCACCGAGGGCGAAGCCTGCTCCCAGGTGGGGGTGCTGGCGCCGTTGCTCGGGATCATCGGCAGCATCCAGGCCGCCGAGGCCATGAAGCTCATCGTCGGCATTGGGACTCCACTGGTCGGCCGGGTGCTGGTCCTCGACGCCCTGGACATGGAGTGGCGCACCCTGAAGCTGCGCAAGGACCCCCAGTGCCCGGTGTGTGTTCGGGCAGGCAACACGGACGCCTCCGGCGCGGCGTGCGGATAGCGTTCCCAAGGGGCGCGTTGTTCGGTGCCCGGATGGCTTGATAGCATGCTGCCGTTGTTCAATAACTCACGGCTGCTATCTGAGCGTGGCTGAAAACACGGACAATCCGCTGCTGGCGGACCTCGAACTGCCGCCTTTCTCCCACATCGGCGCCGAGCACGTGCTCGGCGCCGTGCAGACGCTGCTTGCCCGGGGGCGCGGGCGGGTTGCCGAAGTGCTCGATGCCGCCGAAGAGCCCACCTGGGAATCGGTTGTGCAGCTCATGGTTGAAATTGACGACCGTATCAACCGGGCGTGGTCGCCGGTTGCGCATCTGAACGCCGTAGCCGACAACCCGCGACTGCGCGAGGCCCACAACGCCGCCCTGCCCCTGCTCAGCGAATACGCAACCGAGATGGGACAGAACGACGGGCTCTACCACAGCTATCAACGCATTGCCGAAACCAAGGAGCTCAATCCGTCACAGCAAAAGGTTCTAGCGAACGCGATGCGCGACTTCCGTCTCGCCGGCGTCGAACTGGCGCCTGGCGAGAAGGCGCGTTTCAAGGAGCTGAGCAAACGCCTGGCGGAGCTGCAGTCGACGTTCTCGGAAAACGTCCTGGACGCAACGCAAGGATGGAAAAAACATATCCGCGATGTGGAGCGGCTTGCCGGCCTTCCCGCGTCAGCCCTGGCACTCGCCGCCGATACCGCCGAGCGGGAAGGTGTAGAGGGATGGATGCTGACACTCGAGTTTCCAAGCTACCACCCGGTCATGAGCTACGCGGATGACGAAAGCCTGCGCCGCGAGCTCTACGAGGCGAACAGCACGCGTGCTTCCGATCAAGGACCAAACGCGCATACCTGGGACAACAGTGAGGTCATCGAAGAAATCATGCGACTGCGCCACGAGCGCGCCCAGCTGCTCGGTTTTGCCAACTTCGCCGAGCTCTCCCTGGCGCGCAAGATGGCGCCCGGTACGCCACAGGTATTGGAATTTCTTTGGGATCTCGCACGCCGGGCACGGCCGCTCGCGGAAAGGGAACTGCTGGAGCTCGAAGCGTTCGCCGCCAAGCAGCTCGACGGGAATTCCCTGCAGGCCTGGGATGTCCCGTATTACTCGGAGAAGCTTCGCAAGGCGAAGCACGATATCTCCCAGGAAGAGTTGCGCCCGTATTTTCCCGTGGACACAGTGCTCGACGGGATGTTTCAGGTCGCGCATCGGCTCTATGGACTCGACATCGAGCCTGTAGAGGGAATCGATACCTGGCACCCGGACGTGCTGTTCTTTCGGATCCACGACGCGGACGGCGAGCTGCGTGGACGGTTCTACCTGGACCTTTACTCGCGGCCGCACAAGCGCGGTGGCGCTTGGATGGACGAATGCCGCGTACGCATGCGAACGCCCGGCGGTGTGCAGACGCCGGTCGCCTACCTCACGTGCAATTTCACGCCGCCGGTGGGCGACCAGCCGTCGCAACTGACCCACGACGAGGTCACGACGCTGTTTCACGAGTTCGGTCACGGTCTGCATCACTTGCTCACCCGGGTCGACTACCCGAGTATTTCGGGAATCAACGGCGTCGCATGGGATGCGGTGGAGCTGCCGAGCCAGTTTCTGGAAAACTGGTGCTGGGAAGAGCAGGCGCTGGACGTGATTTCGGGACACGTTGAGACCGGGCAATCGCTCCCGGCCGAGCTCTTCACCCGCCTGAAAGACGCGAGAAACTTTCAATCAGGAATGCAGATGCTGCGTCAGATCGAATTGGCGCTGTTCGATTTCCGACTTCACCTGGAGTATGACCCGGAGCGGGGCGCGAACGTGAACCCGTTGCTGGACGCAGTGCGCGCGGAGGTGGCGGTGTTGTTCCCACCGAAATTCAATCGCTTTGCCCACGCGTTCTCGCATATCTTCGGTGGCGGCTATGCAGCGGGTTACTACAGCTACAAGTGGGCGGAGGTCCTGTCGAGCGACGCCTACTCCAAGTTCGAGGAAAACGGAGTTTTCGATCGCAAAACCGGTAAGGAGTTTCTGCACTGCATACTGGAGAAAGGCGGCTCCCGCGACGCCATGACTTTGTTCGTCGACTTTCGTGGCCGGGAACCAAACATCGATGCCCTGTTGCGCCACAGCGGTGTTACGGAAGAGGTCGCGGCATGAAAAAATTGACCCGACCGTGCGCACTGGCGGCGTTTTTGTGGCTTGTCCTGCTGACCGTTCCGGCAGGCGCCGAGACGGTGTATGTCGCCGATCGCTTCGAGATAGGAGTGCATGACAACACCAACATCGACAGTGCCATCGTCGCGGTGATTCCGTCGGGTACGGCACTCACAGTTGTCGACAGGGATGGCGAGTTCGTGGAAGTAAGCACACCCGACGGCGTCAGGGGCTGGGTAGATACGCGCTACGTTGTCAGCGACAAGCCCAGTGTCGCCTTGCTCGAGGAGCACGACGCCAAGCTGCAGGACACGGTGCGATCCCTGGGCGCTGCGCGCGCGGAAGTGGAGGTGCTCCGTCAACGCGTGACCGAATTGCAACGCGACGCGACCACCGCGGCGCGCAACTCTCCGGGTATCACGAAGTCGGTGTCGCTCGCAACCAACGAAGACGCATCAAAGCTCAAAGACGCCGAACGTGAGCTCGAAAATCTGGCGGAAGTGAATCAGCAGCTGAAGATCCGCATCGCCGACTTGCAGGCGATTCAAATTGCATCCGCAAACTCGGCAGCCGAATCCGCGGTGACAGAAAAGGGCACAGCTGAAAAAAACGAAGGCGGCAAAAGCATCTGGCATGGACCGCTAAGCAACGAGGCGCGCACCTGGTCACCGTGGCAGTGGCTCTTGTTCGGTTCGATCCTGTTGCTCGCCTTCGCTGCCGGCGGATACGCGGTGGACTGGGAATCACGAAGACGTCACGGCGGCTTTCGCGTTTGAGCCCCGTGCTTCGATCCCAACCCGGCATCGATCAATGAAAATCGCGACCTGGAACGTCAATTCCCTGAAGGTGCGCTTGGCGCAGGTGCTCGACTGGATGGAGAAGGAGGAGCCCGACGTCCTCGCGCTGCAGGAAATCAAAACCCCGGACGATAAATTTCCCCTGGCGGAAATCGAGGCGGCCGGCTACCAGTCGAGCTACTCCGGTCAGAAGACCTACAACGGAGTCGCGGTGCTGTCGAAGGCGCCGGCCACCGAGCCAGTTACCGACATCCCGTCGCTGGACGACCCCCAGCGACGCATCCTGGCCGTCAGCGTGGCGGGCGTGCGCGTCGTCAATCTCTATGTGGTCAACGGCCAGGAGGTAGGCTCGGAGAAATTCGAATACAAGCTGCACTGGCTGGAGCAGGTGCGCGCGTACCTTCAATCGGAACTCGCCCAGCACCGGTACCTGGTGGTGCTCGGCGATTTCAACATCGCACCTGAAGATCGGGATGTGCACGATCCCGATCTTTGGCACGAGAAAATCCTGTGCAGCACGCCGGAGCGGCAAGCGTTGAACAAGTTGCTCGAGGCGGGTTTGATGGATGTATTTCGTCAATTCGAGCAGCCCGAAAGAAGCTTCAGCTGGTGGGACTATCGCGCCGCCGCCTTTCGCCGGAATCGCGGCCTGCGGATCGATCTGATACTCGCGAATCGGGCGCTCGCCGACCAGTGCACCGGATCCGCCATCGACACCGGTCCACGCAAGCACGAGCGACCTTCCGATCACACACCCGTATTTGCGGAGTTTTCGCTTTGAGGGCGCGGAGCCTATCAACCATGGGGCAGGCAGCATGAAGTATCGGGACCTGAGAGAGTTCATCGCCTTGCTGGAAGCGCGGGGCGAGCTCAAGCGCGTGTCGGCTCCCGTCGACCCGTGCCTGGAGATGACGGAGATCTGTGACCGCACCCTGCGTGACGGTGGCCCTGCCTTGCTGTTCGAGAATCCCACCGGCCACACGGTTCCGGTGCTCGCCAATCTTTTCGGCACTCCGCTACGGGTGGCGCTGGGCATGGGTGAGGAATCCGTCGCGGCACTGCGCGAAGTCGGAAAGCTGCTCGCCTATTTGAAGGAGCCGGATCCACCCCGCGGCATGAAGGATGCGTGGCGCGCGCTTCCCATTTACAAGAAAGTCCTGGACATGGCACCGAAGCGCGTCCGCAACGCCCCCTGCCAGGAGGTCGTCATCGGCGCCGGGGAAGTCGATCTGTCGCGCCTTCCCATTCAAACTTGCTGGCCCGAGGACGTGGGCCCGCTGATCACCTGGCCGCTGGTGGTGACAAAAGGGCCCGACAAGGAGCGCATCAACCTCGGCATATATCGCCAGCAGGTCATCGGTCGTAACCGCGTGATCATGCGCTGGCTCGCCCATCGCGGCGGTGCGCTGGATTACAAGGATTGGAGCCAAGCGCATCCGGGTGAGCGCTTTCCGGTCTCGGTGGCGCTGGGGGCCGATCCCGCGACCATCCTGGCGGCGGTGACGCCGGTACCCGATTCACTCTCGGAGCTCGCATTCGCAGGGCTTCTGCGCGGCACGCGTACGGAACTGGTGAGCAGTCTGAGTAACGATCTACCGGTTCCGGCCAGCGCCGAGTACGTCCTGGAAGGCCATATCGAACCCGGCGACGAGGCCGCCGAGGGGCCGTTCGGCGATCACACGGGCTACTACAACGAGGTCGAGAACTTTCCGGTAATGACCATCGAACGCATCACCCATCGCCGGGATCCCATCTATCACAGCACCTACACGGGCAGGCCACCGGACGAGCCGGCGGTGCTGGGCGTCGCCTTGAACGAGGTTTTCGTACCACTGCTGCAGAAGCAGTTTCCGGAGATCACCGATTTCTATCTTCCCCCGGAAGGGTGCTCGTACCGGATGGCGGTGGTGAGCATCGCCAAGCAGTACCCCGGCCATGCCAAGCGCGTCATGATGGGCGTGTGGTCCTTTCTTCGCCAGTTCATGTATACCAAGTTCGTCATCGTGACCGACCAGGATGTGAACGTGCGCGACTGGAAGGACGTGGTGTGGGCGATGACGACGCGCATGGACCCGGCCCGGGATACCACCATCATCGAAAACACCCCCATCGACTACCTGGATTTTGCTTCGCCGGTGGCGGGGCTCGGGTCCAAGATCGGCTTCGATGCCACCACCAAGCTCGCCGGGGAGAGCGACCGCCGTTGGGGCCGGCCGATTCGTATGAGCAGCGAAGTACGCGAGCGGGTCGACGCCATGTGGGCCGATCTCGGCATCGACGCGGGCAACCGGGATTGACAATCCGCCGGTTGGACTTGGCACCCATGCGCTCCCTGGGCTAAGCTACGCGCCTTTTCCCGGTGGCCGGATTTCTTTTCACGACCAACCACCACCGGCGGTCACTGAGAGGCAAAGACATGAAAGCGGAGATCCATCCGGCGTACGGCGAGATCACCGTCACGTGCAGCTGCGGCAACACCTTCAAGACGCAGTCGACGCTCGGGGAGAACCTTCATCTGGAGGTATGCTCCCAGTGCCACCCGTTCTACACCGGCAAGCAGAAAATCCTCGATACCGCCGGGCGCGTCGACAAGTTCCGCCGCAAGTACGGCATGGGCTGAGCCCCGGCCCCGCGCCCGGGCCGCGTGAAAGCGCGCACCGGGCGATTTCCACGGTGCGATGAACCCGCAGGCGAATTTCCGGCGCTCGCCTCCAACCTGGGCCGCGATTCTCTGTGCCTCAGTGCTGTTTCCGGTCGCTGCCCTTGGCGGCGGGCCAAGCTGTCCGGCGGATCGCAGCGACCAGCGCGTCGTCAGTGCGATGGTTCTCGACGGCGACACCCTGGCGCTGGCTGACGGCCGAAGGGTCCGGCTGCTGGGTATCGACACACCGGAAATCGGCCGTGATGGGGAGCCCTCCCAGCCCTTCGCCGAGGAGGCGAAAGAGCTTCTCCGACGCCTTGCCGGGGCCGGCGCGCGGTTGCGCCTGCGCCTGGACGAGGAGCGCTTCGATCGCTATGGCCGGCTGCTCGCCCATGTCTTCCAAGATGGCGGCGACAACCTGCAGGCACGGCTTCTGGGCGCCGGCTACGCCACCACCCTGGTGGTGCCACCCAACGAATGGTCTGTGGGCTGCTATGCGCTGGAGGAGGCGCGGGCGCGGAAGCGACGCCTCGGTATCTGGGGCCTGTCGGCGTATCAGCCGACCCCTGCAACGACCCTGGCGGACTCTGCGCGCGGCTTTCACCTGGTGACGGGCCGTGTGCAGCGGGTGGGCGAGAGCCGCGCCAACCTGTGGCTCAATCTGTCCCGTCACATGGCCGTGCGTGTTCCCAAGGACGATCTGGCGTATTTCGGTGACCTGGACCTGCGGCAGCTCGCCGGACGGCACCTGGAAGTGCGCGGCTGGATACACAAGCGACGGGGCGAGCTGCGCATCACGGTACGTCACCCGGCGGCTTTGAAGGTACTCGACTGAAGCCGCAAATCGGCGATCCCCCGGCGGTTACAGTTCCGTAATGTTACCCACAGAATCTGTGGATAACATTGTGGATGAATTCTCCACAAGCGGCACAAATCGCCGTCAATTCAGGCATTTATACAGATCTGTGACTTTTTAGCCGACCGACGTCTTCTCGTTACAATTCAATGAGTTACGAATAATCGACGGCGCCGCGCGCAGCCACCGGCGAGACTGGCCCTGTTCGGGGAAATGGTACCATCCAGCTTGTGTATGAATTGGCCAGCGGGGCCCCGAAGCAGGAACTTTTCCCCATCCGGGGACTCTCAACTAACAGAGTCCTGCGCGCAGCCGTCTAGCGAAACCGGTCCTTACGACCGGAGCGTGCATGACTCCCCGCTCTCCCTCCCTGAGCGGGATCCGTTCCCGGCTTCCCCGGCTGGGATATTTCGCCCCGGCTTATTCCCTTCCCCCCCGAACAAGGAGCCGGGGCTTTTTTTCTGCCCGCGCTTTCAGCCCGGGTAGCCCAACCAGGTGTCCAGGCGTGCACCCAACTCGTCGGTGCCGGTCTTGCGGGTGGCGGAGAACAGCTGCGCCTGGTGCTCGTCGCCCAATGGGGCGAGCCGCTTGCGTGCGTCGGCCAGCACCCGTGCGCCCGCGCTCCGGCTCAACTTGTCGGATTTGTTGAGCAGCACGTGGGTAGCCAGCCCGGCGTGGACGCACCACTCCATGAGCCGCGAGTCCGCGTCGGTGAATGGCCGCCGCGCATCCATGAGCAGCACCACGCCCTCGAGAGAGCGGCGCGCGCTCAGATACCCCTCCACCAGGGCGGCCCACTGGCGCTTCACCGCCAATGGCACCTTGGCATAGCCGTAGCCCGGCAGATCCACCAGGCGATGCTCCTCGTCCTCGAGCACGAAAAAGTTGATCTGTTGGGTACGGCCGGGCGTCTTGCTGATACGCGCCAATGCCGTGCGCCCGGTGAGCGCGTTGATGACACTGGACTTGCCGGCATTGGAACGCCCGGCAAATGCCACCTCCACACCTGCATCAGCCGGCAGTGCGGAGAGGCGTGCGACGCCTTTCAAGAATTGTGCCTGTCGATAAGCGCCGTGCATGATGGCGAAGATTACCCGATGTGATGCCGGGTGCCGATCACCCTCGAGCCCGGAATTGGCCCTGACCAAGTTGACCCTTCTCGGGGACTCCTGTTATATAGCCCCGTTAAATTTCAAGGAAGCCTGGCCCGGGCGGGGGAGCAGTCCAGCGCCAGATTCTTAAACAACAATCTGTCGAAGGAGAATAATCCAGTGAGACAGCTGTTTCTCGCCGCATTCGCCGGCGCGAGCCTGGTACTGTCTGTCGGTGCGAACGCCGCCGGAGACGCTGCCGCCGGCAAGTCGAAATCCGCCGTGTGCATGGCTTGCCACGGCCCCACCGGCACCAGCCCGAATCCCTTATGGCCGAATCTCGCCGGCCAGAAGGCACCGTACATGGTGAAGCAGCTCAAGGCTTTCAAGTCGGGCGCGCGCAAGGACCCGATCATGGGACCCATGGCGTCGCCGCTGAGTGACCAGGACATGGAAAACCTGGCCGCTTACTACTCTTCGCAGAAGCAGAAATAAAGAATTCACGCCCATGAAGACCTACCTACTCGTTGCTGTGCTGATGATGATGGCGGGCACGCAGATGGCGGCGGCGGCCGGTGACGCAAAAGCGGGCCAGGCCAAAGCCCAGGCCTGTGCCGCATGCCACGGCGCGGATGGCAACAGCACGAATCCCGAGTGGCCGAATCTTGCCGGCCAGCACGCCGTGTATATCAGCAAGCAGCTGGCGGACTTCAAGGCCGGTGAGCAACGCACGGACCCGGTCATGGCGGGGCAGGTCGCACCGCTGACTCCCGAAGATATGGCGAACCTCGGCGCGTACTTTGCGACCCTGACGCCTGCGGGCGGCTTCGTCAGCGAGGAACGCCTGCCGCTGGGCGAACGTATCTACCGGGGAGGCAATCAGGATTCCGGCGTTCCGGCGTGCATCGCCTGCCACGGGCCGAACGGCGCCGGCGATCCCATGGCGGGCGTCCCGGCCTTGTCGGGGCAGCGGGCCAACTACACGGCCAAGCAGCTGACCGCATTTCGCAAGGGCGCACGGAGCAATGATCAAAACGGTATGATGCGGGGCGTAACCCGCCGGCTGTCCGACGAAGAGGTTCGCGCCGTCTCCGAGTACGTCGCGGGTCTGCATTAGCGGTCGGAACTTTCC
>CAXMNG010000112.1:0-8573 GCA_964194585.1 Salibacteraceae bacterium
TAAGGCTTTGATTTTGTTTGGTCGGGGTGAGAGGATTTGAACCTCCGACCCCTGCCTCCCGAAGGCAGTGCTCTACCAAGCTGAGCTACACCCCGACTATCGAAAGAATTTCAAGGGACTTGGCCCCCTTGAATCAGTACGTGCGGCTGACAGAGAACTCCGCGAGTGATTCGAGGGCGTCCCGGTAAGGTGAGGGCGGGATTTCGGTGAGCGCCTCGAGGGCGGAGTCCGCCTCGGCGGCCGCAGCGCGCGAAGTGTAAGTGATGGCCCCGGTGGATTCAACGGCGTCGATGACGGCGTTGATGTGGTCCCGGCCGCCGTGCTCGATGGCCTTTCGGATGATCGCCGTCTGGGCTGGCGTGCCGGTGCGCATGGCGTGGATGAGGGGCAGGGTGGGCTTGCCTTCGGCGAGATCGTCGCCCACGTTTTTGCCAATCTCGCCGGCGGAACCGTCGTAGTCGAGGACGTCGTCCACCAACTGATAAGCGATCCCCAGGTGCAATCCATAGCGGGCCAGAGCGTGCTCCTGCTCGGGCCGGCTCTCGCAGAGGATCGGGCCGAGCTGGGCGGCGGCCTCGAACAGGCGCGCGGTCTTGGCACGGATGACCTGGAGGTACTGCTCCTCGCTGGTCTCCGGATCGCCGCAGTTGAGAAGCTGTAGCACTTCGCCCTCGGCGATGACGTTGGTGGTGTCGGCCATGATCTCCATTACGCGCATGTTGCGCACATCCACCATCATTTGGAAGGCTCTCGAATAGAGAAAATCGCCCACCAAAACGCTGGCTTCATCGCCGAATACTGCATTGGCGGTTTTGTGTCCACGGCGAAGCAGGGAGTCGTCCACCACATCGTCGTGGAGCAGGGTGGCGGTGTGGATGAACTCCGTCACCGCCGCCATGTGCACGTGCTGGTCGCCCTGGTAGCCGCAGGCCCGGGCGCTCAGGAGTACCAACAGGGGGCGCAGACGCTTGCCACCGCTGGAGACGATGTAGCGCGCAATCTGGTTGACCAGGGCCACGTCGGAGTGCAGGCGGCGCTCGATGAGCCTGTCGACCGCCACCAGATCGTCCAGAATCGGGAGTCGAATGGACTCCAGGTCGCCGATGGGTGCGACCAGACGATGCGAGGCTTGCACGGTACTCATGTTTCGGTGCCGGGATCCCTGGGATATGGGGCCATGGATGGCGCGATTATACCTTGCCGGGCGGGGACATTCGCTGGCCTCTAAGCCCTTGTTCTGGCGCGCGTTCGTTATTACAATTCGCGTTTCATTCGCGCGGGGCCCAGCCCGGCGATTTCGCGTTGGAGACGCTTAAATGTATGCGGTAATCAAGACCGGTGGCAAGCAGTATCGCGTCCGGGAGGGTGACACCTTGCGGGTGGAGAAGCTCGCTGCCGAGGCAGGCGCCAAGGTCCAGTTCGACCAGGTTCTGATGGTCGGAGAGGGCGATCAGGTGAAGATTGGCGCGCCATTTCTCGCCGGCAGCCAGGTATCGGCCACGGTCATCGCGCAGGGTCGCGCTGACAAGATCAAGATAGTCAAATTCAAGCGCCGCAAGAACTATTTGCGCCAGACGGGTCATCGGCAGGCCTTCACCGAGGTGGAGATCACCAAGATTGGTGGGGCGACCAAGGCGGTGGCGGCAAAGCCGGAAGCCAGGAGCGCCCCGGAGCCGAAGGTCGAATCCAGGGCCAAGGCTGATGCCCAGGTCGATGCGAAGGCCAAGGCCGAGCCGAAAGCGAAGGCAGCGTCCAAGTCTGAAGCCAAGACAGCGGCCGAGCCAAAGGCGAAAGCGCCCGCGAAGGCCAAAGCCAAGGCCACGCCCAAGCCCAAATCAAAGGCCAAAGCGCCTGCCAAGGCCAAGACGAAAGCGAAAGCCAAGGCCAAGGCCAAGCCAAAGACCAAGAAGTAATTATCTTTAAGGAGTCACGAGATGGCCCACAAAAAGGCAGGCGGCAGCAGTAAGAACGGCCGCGATTCCCAATCCAAGCGCTTGGGCGTCAAGCTGTTCGGCGGCCAGGCGGTGCGCGCCGGCAACATTCTCGTGCGCCAGCGGGGCACCAAGTACCACGCCGGCACCAACGTCGGTCTTGGTCGCGATCACACCTTGTTCGCCAAGATCGACGGACACGTGCGCTTCGACAGAAAGGGACCGAAGCAGCGTCAGTTCGTGAGCGTGGTGCCGGGCCAGTAACGGGACTCGACACCGGGCGCGCTCAAAACCCCGTCGCCGACGGGGTTTTTTGTATCCGGGGCACTCGCAACGCCGCTACTCAGATGAAATTCGTCGATGAGGTCAGCATCCGTGTGGAAGCGGGTCGCGGTGGCAGTGGCTGCCTGAGCTTCCGGCGCGAGAAGTACGTGCCCCGGGGCGGCCCGGACGGCGGGGACGGCGGCGACGGCGGGGATGTGGTGCTGGTGGCCAATCCGGACCTCAATACGCTCGTGGACTTCCGCTTCAGGCGCCTGTATCGAGCCGAGCACGGTCGTCGCGGGGAGGGCAGCAACTGCACCGGCCGGGGGGGCGAGACTTTGCGCATCCAGGTGCCGGTCGGCACGGTGGTCAACGAGCACAACACCCACGAGTTTATGGGTGAGTTACTGGGGGCTGGCCAGGAGCTGGTCGTGGCCACGGGCGGGCGCCGCGGGCTCGGCAATGCGCGTTTCAAGAGCAGCACCAACCGCGCGCCGCGCAAGACCACTCCCGGCAAGCCCGGCGAACAGCGTGATCTGGATCTCGAGCTCAAGCTGTTGGCGGATGTCGGCTTGCTGGGCCTGCCCAATGCCGGTAAGTCCACGTTCATCCGCGCCGTTTCCGCGGCGCGGCCGAAGGTGGCGGATTATCCATTCACGACACTGTATCCGAATCTGGGGGTCGTCAGCCTGGGCCCGGATCGCAGCTTCGTGGTGGCCGACGTGCCTGGACTCATCGAGGGCGCGGCCGAGGGCGCGGGGCT
This sequence comes from Salibacteraceae bacterium, assembly GCA_964194585.1. Taxonomy (GTDB): domain Bacteria; phylum Pseudomonadota; class Gammaproteobacteria; order HK1; family HK1; genus JAABYT01. The sequence continues at coordinate 2,959 of CAXMNG010000112.1, forward strand.
CGGCATTCGCTTTCTCAGGCATCTCTCGCGCACCAGCTTGCTGTTGCATTTGGTGGACGTGGCGCCGATGGACGAATCCAGCGACCCGGTAGCGAATGCCCGCGCTATCATCACCGAGCTGGAGAGATTCAGCCCGGAGCTCGCGGCCAGGGATCGCTGGCTGGTGTTGAACAAGATCGATTTGCTGGCGCCGGACACGCGCGAGGCCCACTGGGACGCGCTGGTGCAGCGGCTCGGATACACGGGTCCCGTGTATCATATCTCGGCAGTGAGCGGAGAGGGGTGTCGGGAATTGTGCCAGGCGATCATGAATTATCTGGAAGAGCGATCATGAAGTCGTCCGCCGGCAAGGCGAGTGCGCGTCGCTGGGTCGTCAAGATCGGCAGCGCGCTGCTCACCGATCAGGGCCGTGGCCTGGATCATGCCGCTATTCGCCTGTGGGTGGATCAGATGGCGGCCCTGCGCAAGGCCGGTATCGACGTGGTGCTGGTGTCCTCGGGCTCCATCGTCGAAGGCATGAGTCGACTGGGCCTCGAGGGCCGTCCCCAAGCGGTGTACGAGCTGCAGGGGCTGGCGGCAGTAGGCCAGATGGGACTTATCCAGGTTTACGAGTCTTTCTTCCAGAATCATGGCACGCACACGGCGCAGATCCTCATGACCCGCGCGGATTTCGCGGACCGAGCCCGTTACTTGAATGCTCGCAGCACACTGCGTTGCCTGCTGGGATGGGGCGTGGTGCCGGTCGTCAATGAAAACGATAGTGTCGCCACCGACGAGTTTCGTCTCGGCGACAACGATACCCTGGCAGGGCTGGTGGCGAATCTGGTGGAGGCGGAGCTGCTGGTGGTGCTCACCGATCAGCAGGGTCTGTATACGGCCGATCCGCGCACCCGTCCCGACGCCAGGTTCATTCCCAGTGGCAAGGCCGGGGATCCCGAGTTGCTGGCCATGGCCGGGGGGGGCAGCACCCACGGCCGTGGGGGCATGCGTACCAAGCTCGCGGCGGCGGCACTGGCGGCGCGCTCGGGCGCCGCCACGCGCATCGCATTCGGGCGCGAGCCGGAGGTGCTCACCCGGCTCGCCGATGGTGAGTCCATCGGGACCCTGCTGGTTCCGGATCGGGCGCCGCTGGCCGCGCGTAAGCAATGGCTCGCCGGGCAACTCGAGGTACGCGGCCGCTTGACCCTGGACGCCGGTGCATCCGAGGTGCTGACGACGTCGGGCAGGAGCCTTCTGGCGGTGGGCGTCAAGGCGGTGGACGGTGATTTTCGACGTGGCGAGATGGTCGCCTGTTATGACCCCGAGGAGCGGGAAGTCGCCCGGGGCATGGTCAACTACAGCGCCGAGGAGACCCGCAGGATCATGGGGCACTCCAGCGAGCGCATTGCCGAGTTACTGGGTTATGTGGACGAGCCGGAACTCATCCACAGGGACAACCTGGTGCTGATCTAATGAGTGTCGTGCTACGACATCGCCCGGATGCGGGCGTTCAAGCGACTTTTGTGCCGGGCAGCCTTGTTGGCGTGGATGATGTTCTTGCCCGCGCTGCTGTCGATGAGGGGCACGGCGTCCTTGTAGGCGCTCTCGGCGGCCTTTCTGTCACCGGATTCGATGGCGTTCACGACCTTCTTGAGAAAGGTGCGCATCCTCGAGCGCAGCGCCGCATTGTGCTGGCGTCGTCGTTCGCCCTGACGGGCGCGTTTCGTAGCTTGCCGTGAGTTGGCCAAAAGTCAGATTCCTCGCATCGAGTCAACAAAAAAGGCGCATAACTATGCAGCCTGAGGGCGCATTTGTCAATTTGGCCCCGACTCTTCGGTGGCGGGCTTGAGCGGACAGCTGCTCAAATCCGCGGCCACCGTGGGCGCCAATACGATGATCTCCCGAGTGCTGGGGCTCGTTCGGGACGTGATCATCGCCTGGGCCTTCGGCGCGAGCCAGGGGAACACGGACGCCTTTTTCGTCGCCTTCCGGTTGCCCAACTTCCTCCGCCGGCTGTTCGCTGAGGGCGCCTTTTCCCAGGCGTTCGTGCCGATCCTGGGTGAGTACAAGAGCCAGCGTAGTCACCAGGAAGTCAGGGAGCTCACGGCCCACGTGGCGGGTACCCTGGGGGCGGCGCTGCTGTTGGTGACGGCGGTGGGCGTGCTGGCGGCGCCGGTGCTGGTGATGATATTCGCGCCCGGATTTCTCGCAGACGAGGAAAAGTACACGCTCACCGTGCAGATGGTGCGCATCACCTTTCCTTATATATTGTTCGTTTCCCTCACGGCCTTCGCCGCCGGGCTGCTGAACACCTACGGGCGATTCGGTGTGCCGGCATTTACGCCGGTGCTGCTGAATCTAGCCCTCATCGCCGCCGCCCTGTGGCTCGCGCCGTTGATGGCGGAGCCGGTCACGGCGCTGGCCTGGGGCGTGCTCATCGCGGGCCTCGCCCAGCTCGCGTTTCAATTGCCCTTCCTGAAGCGCCTGGGATTGCTGGCGATGCCGCGCTTTTCCCGTGCTCATCAGGGCGTGCGCCGCATCGTGCGTTTGATGATGCCGGCGGCGTTCGGTGCTTCCGTCGCACAGATCAATCTACTGGTAGACACGCTCATCGCGTCCTTCCTGGTGACCGGCAGCGTCTCCTGGCTCTACTACTCCGATCGCTTGGTGGAGTTTCCGCTGGGAGTATTCGCCATTGCCATGGCCACGGTCATCCTGCCCAATCTTTCCCAGCATCACGCGGAGGAAGCCGCCGAGTCTTTCTCCGACACCCTGGACTGGGGGATGCGCTGGGTAGTGGTGGTGGCGACGCCGTCGGCATTGGGACTGATCCTCCTTGCCGGTCCGATTCTCACCACGATTTTTCAGCACGGCGAGTTCTCGCCCCGGGACGTGCACATGGCAAGCCTGAGTCTGATGGCCTACGCGGCGGGACTGGTCGGCTTCATGTTCATCAAGGTGCTGGCACCCGGCTACTTCGCGCGCCAGGACACGCGCACGCCCGTACGGGTGGGCATTATCGCCCTCGTGGCCAACCTGATTTTGAATCTCGCACTGGTCGTGCCACTGGCGCACGCGGGTCTCGCGCTGGCGACGTCACTGGCGGCATTTCTCAATGCCGGGTTGCTCTATCGCGGACTGCGCCGGGAAGGCATCCACCGGCCGCGACCGGGTTGGGCCGGCTTCGCGACCAAGATCGTATTCGCGAACGTGATCATGGTGGCGTTCCTTTTCAGCTTTCGCGGTGAGCCGTCCCTGTGGATCGAGGCGGATATCATGCTGCGCGTGGTGCGCCTGTCGCTGGTGGTGATTGGCGCCGCCGCGGTCTACGCGTTGTGTCTGGCCGCCGTCGGAATCCGTCCGCGGCATCTGCGCGCCCCCAGCGGTGCGCTGGAATGACGGCATCGAGCACGGAATCATGGAGCTGATACGCGGTCTTCACAACCTGCGCCCGCGCCATCGCGGCTGCGCGCTCACCATCGGCAACTTCGACGGTGTGCACCGCGGCCACCAGGCGGTTATTGCGCAGCTGGCGAAGATCGCACGCAACAGCAGTATGCCGAGCACGGCGTTGACCTTCGAGCCCCATCCGCGGGAATTCTTTTCCGGCGAGAACGCGCCGGCGCGCTTGACGCGCCTTCGCGAGAAGCTCCAGGCACTGGCCGATACGCCCCTGGATCGTGTCGTCGTCGCACGCTTCACCCGTGACTTCTCGCAGCTCGAACCGGAAGCATTCATCGACGACGTGCTGATTAAGGCCCTGAACGTGCGCCACGTGGTGGTTGGCGAGGACTTTCATTACGGTCACCGCGCCCGCGGGACCTTCATGGCGCTGGAGGAAGCAGGTGAGAGACTGGGATTCGGCGTGACCCGCTGTGTCACTTTCGAGCTCCATGGCCGCCGCGTCAGCAGCAGCTGGGTGCGCGACGATCTCGCCGACGGTGAGCTCGCCAAGGCGGCGGAGCTCCTCGGCAGGCCCTACTGCATACAGGGCCGGGTCGCGCGCGGCAGTCGACTCGGGCACAGTATCGGCTTTCCTACCGCCAATATTCCTCTGCGCCGGCTGTCGACCTCGTTGTCCGGTGTCTACGCCGTACGGCTGCACGGTCTGGGTGCGGCGGCCGTGGCGGGGGTGGCGAATCTGGGCACGCGACCGACGGTCAATGGCAGCGAGAAGCTCCTGGAAGTGCACCTGTTCGACTTCGACCAGGACATTTACGGCCGGCACGTGAGTGTGGAATTCGTGCACAAGCTGAGGGACGAGCAGCAATTCGAATCCCTGCAGGCGCTCGAGGAGCAAATCGCCAGGGACGCGGACGCGGCGCGGGGGTTACTGGGTGTCTGAGCAGGATCGAGAGCAGGGAAGTCTGCGCTGGCTGTGGCTTGCGTTCGCTGTCGTCGTGGTCGATCAGGGCAGCAAGCTGCTTGCGGAGCAGTTGCTGGTGATTCACGACCCGGTGGTGGTGCTCCCGTCTTTCAATCTTTTCCTTACCTACAACACCGGCGCCGCATTCAGTTTTCTTCGCGACGCGGGGGGTTGGCAACGTTGGTTGTTTGCGGCTCTGTCGGTGGGGGTCGGCGTATTCATCGTAATCTGGTTGCGGCGCATTCCGGGCAAGCAGAAGTGGCTCGCATGTGCACTGGCACTGGTGTTGGGCGGTGCCGTGGGCAACCTCATCGATCGACTATTCAGAAGCGATGGCGGCGTGGTGGACTTCATCGACATTTACTACGGCACCTGGCACTGGCCGGCCTTCAACATTGCCGATTCGGCCATCAGTGTTGGCGCGGTGATGCTGTTGGTGAGTGCCATCAAAGGCGACACAGCAGGCTGAGTCGAGCAAAAGAAAACGCCGCCGTCGATGTCGACGGCGGCGTTGTTGCCGTATAGGCGGGGGCTTTACTCTTCCTGCTCCCAGTAGGTGCGTACCCGTGGCAGCGCTATGTTCGGGTCGACCGAAGTTGCACCACCACCGCCACCGATGAGCAGCGTGATACCTTCCGGCTGGAAAATGGGCACGGCCTGTGACGGGATACCACTACCCAGACCGTAGGTACGATCCGATTTGGTGAGGTTGGTATCGTCGCCAACGCCGTCCCAGTTCTGCACCGCGTTGCCGTTGAGCACATCCACGGCGTAGAGCTTGCCGGCACCTTCCTGGATGGAGCAATTGGCCGGGTCGATGACCTTTTCCGGTAAGTAGGTGGTGAAGAATATCTTACCGTCGAGAATCACCGGCGCAGCGAGTCCTTTCTCGCCGCTGCCTTCCAGGTCGATGAACCATCCGTTGGCGGACTCCAGATCCGTCACATTGGCCGTGACGGTGAAGTCGACTATGTCCGTGACGTTCAGCAGGTCACCCGTGGTCGACGGATCCGCCAGCGCTCCCTGGAGGGCCGTGTAGCCGTCGGCCAGACCGTCATCGTTCGTGTCGGCCATGGAATAAGTCTGCTCGTCGCGGAAGGCATAGATGCGATCCTGGACAGTCTCATCCAGAGGATGGGATCGATTGCCGGTGACCGCGGTCACCAGGTCGTAGGCACCGCCGCTCGAGAACGCGCCGTCGGTGACCCGCACCACGTCCGGCGGGTAGAAGAACTTGCGTTTGTCCGCCGGGTCGGTGTTGTTGGACACG
>CAXMNG010000113.1:0-9921 GCA_964194585.1 Salibacteraceae bacterium
CGATAGCTGGGATCTCGGCGAGCAACGCTATGCGCATCTCCTGGAGTGGGCCGCCAGATTGCACGAGATCGGGTTGGATATCGCCCACAGCGGATACCACCGACACGGCGCCTATGTTCTGCGAAATGCGGACTTATCCGGTTTCTCCCGCCAGGAACAAGCGGAGGCCGCGGCCCTGGTGCACGTTCATCGGCGCAAATTCGACATCCGACAATTCGATGACCTGCCCCGCAACCACCGATCCCGCCTGCTGTCGCTGCCAGTATTGCTGCGTATCGCAGTGGTCCTGCATCGTGGCCGGCAGGATGTCGACCTCACCAGTATCCGTGTGGAAGCAGGCGAGGGGTGGCTGCGCCTGGTATTCCCGGCAGAATGGCTGAGTGAGCACCCACTCACTGACGCAGATCTGGTACGGGAAACGGCCCATCTGAAGGCCAATGGGGTGGACCTGATCGTCTCCTGAGGAGCCCCCTGGAATGGCGCGCCGAGCCCGGCAGGTTTCGGTAGAAGCCGGGCACCGATTCATGGCATGGTGGTCGGGCCGCTGCCTCGGCCCCAGTGCAGAGCCGTGACGGGCTGCGACAAGGATCATCCTCTTGGCGACCAATGGGCGTACTTTCCCTGGCGATGCCGGTGCGTTTCCGCAAGCGGTGGCGGAAGCCGGCCCGCGGACATTGGGGCGCCCAGCCGGCGTCGGGCCGCATCCGGAGGCGTACCTCGCCGGGCCCGCACCATGGATTTCACGGGATCTGCGCGCGGACCATGCAGCGGCAGCCGGCTGCCGCCGGCTGCTGGACAACATGGTTGCCCACGAGAACGGCCTGCGCCACGGCCTGAACGTCGAGTTTCTCCACGACTTCCGCGTCTCGGTGCGCCGCACCCGCTCGCTGCTTACCCAGCTCGACACGGTTTTTGCGCCGGACGCCGCGGCCCGGTTCCGCCGCGAGTTCAAATGGCTCGGGTCCCTTACAGGGACTATGCGCGACTTGGACGTGCATCTGCTGAAGATGGACGAATACCACTCCGCGCTGCCGGCCGGTTCCGCCGAGGATCTTGCACCGCTCAACGCGTGGCTGCGCCGTCAGCGTGGCGCCGAACGCCGCCGGCTGTTGACCGCACTGCAATCCAGACGCTATGGCAAGCTCGTGGATGACTGGCGCGCGTTTCTCGATGGCGGCATCGCCGGCGATTCACCGCCCGCCGATGCGCGGCGTTCGGTGGTGGATGTGGCTTGCGCACATATCTGGCGCGCCTATCGACTCGTCCACCATGCTGACCGGAATATCGACGCCGATTCATCTCCCGAAGCTCTCCATGAATTGCGCATCGACTGCAAAAAGCTGCGCTATTTGCTGGAGTTCTTTCGCGACCTCTACGATGAGGACGACATCGCGCCACTGCTGAAATCGCTCAAGCGGCTGCAGAGCAATCTAGGTGATTTCAACGACCTCGAAGTGCAGCGACGCACGCTTCAGCGCTTTGCACCTCGGATGGAAGCGCAGAAGCCGGCATCGGTGCGATGCCAGCTCGCGATTGCGCACCTGCTGGACTACCTTCTGCGCCAACAAGGCAATGAACGGCGGCGCTTCGCCGCCTCTTTCGAGCGTTTCTCGGCCGGCGACATTCGGGCACGATTCGAGCGAGCGTTCAGGCCGCTGCCACCAGCAGGGCTTGCCCGTCCCTCGACCTCCTCCGGCATCACCGGGAAGTAATTCGGAGAGTATTGATACAAATCAAGGCGGCAGATATCCGAAAAAAGTCAGAATGAATTACTTAGCATGGTCATGATCGCGGGGGACGTCGGGACGGCGCCTGATCGCGGTTGCTGATGGTCGCGTGCGACCAATGGAGAATACAATGACTAACTCCCCGTCGGGCGACAAGAATCGCGTCGCACTGTCCGTGGTCGAGAGCACCGAGAACGTCATCGACGCGCATGCCACTCTCGGGACCGCGGTGGAATCCCGCGCGGATACGGAAATTCAGCCGCGAACTCCTCCGAAAGCCGGGCGCGCCAAAACGTCCAAGTCGAAGGCGCACCCCGGGAAGGTCCCCGTGACGCCCGAACCGGGCACCGAGTCCTCCAGCAAGTCCTCTGGCGAGTTCGATTTGACCTCGCCGGAGTTCTATCTCAATCGCGAGCTCACCTGGCTTGCTTTCAACAAGCGCGTCTTGCATGAAGCGGCCGATTCACGCACGCCGTTGCTCGAACGGGTGAAGTTTCTCGCCATCGTCAGCTCGAATCTCGATGAATTCTTCATGAAACGCATCGGGGGGCTCAAGCTACAGGTCGGTGTTGGCGTACAGGATCTCACCGTTGACGGACGTACGCCTTTACAGCAAATCGAGGAATGCTACGTCACTGTCCGCGAACTCGAAGCGGAATCTCGCACGCTGCTTCCGCAAATCCTCGAGAGTCTTTCCGACCATGGCATCAGCATTGAATCGTATCAGTCCCTGGGCGAATCCGAACAGCAACAACTTCGTGAACACTTCATTACCAATATTTTCCCGCTGGTAACGCCGCAGGCGGTCGATTCGGCACACCCCTTTCCGTTCATCTCCGATCTGTCCTTGAATCTCCTCGTGACGCTCGGATACACCGGTGAGGAGGAAGCGGTGCGGGCACGGGTAAAAGTGCCCGTGGGATCCGGAATCCCGCGCTTTCTGCGGGTTGGCGAGTCGGATCGCTTCGTCCCGCTCGAGCAGGTGATGTCGAAAAACCTGGACCTTCTGTTTCCCAAGATGGATATTCAGTCCTGCGAGCTGTTCCATGTAACCCGCAATGCGAACACCACCCGCACCGAGGGTGGTGCCGATGATTTACTCGCCATGATCGAATCGGAAGTTCGCGAACGGCGCTTCGCGCCCATCGTTCGTGTGGTGGTGGAGGAAAATATGGATCCATTCCGTCGCGGCCTGCTGGCAGCGGAACTGGGTCTCGACGAGCACAAGGACGTCTTCAGCACCGGCGGCATGATGGGCATGCGGGATCTCATGGAGATCGCCGGGCTCGGCAATCCGGAACTGCACTATCCGCCGCATCATCCGGTGAATCCTCCGCGTCTGGATGCGCCGAATCTCTTTTACCTGATTCGTGATCACGGTTCGATTCTCTTGCAGCACCCCTACGAGTCGTTTTCGACCTCCGTCGAGCGCTTCGTCAAAGAAGCGAGCCGCGACCCGAAGGTTCGCGCCATCAAGATGACGCTTTACCGGACCTCCGTCGGTACAAAGATAGTCGACTACCTCATCGATGCAGCGCAGAACGGCAAGCAGGTAGCGGTGGTAGTGGAGCTCAAGGCGCGTTTCGACGAGGCCGCCAATGTGCGCTGGGCGAACCGCATGGAAGAAGCAGGCGTTCACGTGACCTACGGGGTCGTGGGTTTAAAGACCCATTGCAAGGTCATCCTCGTCGTTCGCCAGGACTACAGCGGGCTGCGCCTGTATGCTCACATCGGCACCGGCAATTACCACGCGGGCACCGCGCGATTGTACGATGATCTCGGCCTGTTGACCTGCGACGAGGTTATTGGACGGGATGTGGTAGAGCTGTTCAACTACCTCACTACCGGCTACACGCCGAAACGCCAGTACCACAAGATTCTGCCGGCGCCGAAACATTTGAAGCGAGCGCTGATCGCCAAGATCCAACGAGAGATTTCGCTTCACAGTGCCGAAAACCGCGGCCTCATTCAGCTGAAGATGAACGCCCTGGAGGACCCGGATATCACCCGGGAGCTTTATCTTGCCGCCCGAGCGGGCGTTCAAGTTGATCTCATTGTCCGCGATACCTGCCGGCTGCGCCCGGGAATACCCGGCCTTTCGGACAATGTACGCGTTGTCAGTGTCGTCGGTCGTTTTCTGGAGCACAGCCGTGTCTACTACTTCCATAACGGCGGCGACGAGGAGTATTACATCGGCTCCGCGGATGCCATGATGCGTAATCTCGAACACCGGGTGGAGGTACTCGCTCCGGTGGAGGAGTCATCACTGCGCGCGGAGTTGCGCCAGATTCTCGAGTTGCACCTCAACGACCGGCGAAGCGCCTGGGACATGCAATCCGACGGCACCTATGTTCAACGCCAGCCGGCCGGAGAAGAGGACATGACCGGTGTCCAGGAACGCCTGGCCGCCGCCGCGGAACGGCGCGACAAGGAAGCCAAGCGTCTCAAACGACGCAAGCCGAGAACCATCGGACGCCGCAACATTCGATTACCGACCGGGTAGTTCAGATCGTAAAAACCTGCTGACGGCGGAGGCGAAATCGTGTCAATAGAAGGACTATGGACGGCCGAGATTCACGGTCAGTACGGGTGGGAGAATGCGGGTGTCATCGTGCTGCACGACGGGCATGCCCTGGGCGGCGGACGGCAGCACTATTCCATCGGCACCTACGATTGCTCCGGCGAGGACTTCAGCATGTCTCTCGCCATCAACTATCACGGAACTCCGCGCACGCTGTTCGGGTCAGCGGACAAGACGCTGTCGATTAAGGTAGACGGTCAGCTCCAGCGTGACGAGATACTGGGTTCGGCATTTCGCGTGGAAAGTCCTAACCAGTCGCTGGCGTTCCGCCTTACTAAAAGAAGCGATATGCCCTGAAACACCACCACCGGCACCGCCCAGCCGGCGGTGCGCCAGAGGCTGAAATCATGGCCAAGAAGAGCCCGACACGAAAAAAGGTACTGAAAGGCGCCGGCTCGAAATCGACCGGGAAAAAGAAGACCAGCTCCGGAAACGGCGCCAGCGCCCGCTCGAAAAGATCTGCAAAAAAAAGCGGCATGAAAAACAAGGAGTACGAGAAGGAGCTGTTCAACCTGCAGCTGGAGCTAGTGAAGCTTCAGGAGTGGATCAAGCACAAAGGCTTGAAAGTCGTCGCTACTTTCGAAGGCCGCGACGCCGCCGGTAAAGGCGGTGTCATCAAGCGGATTAACCAACATCTCAACCCCCGCATTTGCCGGGTCGTGGCGCTGCCCGCACCAACGGAGCGCGAGACCACCCAATGGTATTTTCAACGTTACGTCGCTCACCTGCCCGCGGCTGGCGAGATGGTCCTGTTCGACCGCAGCTGGTACAACCGCGCCAACGTCGAGCACGTGATGGGTTTCTGCAGCGACGACGAATACCAGGAGTTCATGCGCTCCTGTCCGGAGTTCGAGCGCATGCTGGTACGCTCGGGCATTGTCCTGATCAAGTACTGGTTCTCGGTATCGGACGAAGAGCAGGAGCGGCGTTTTCAGAGCCGCATGCAAGAGCCGCACAAGCGCTGGAAGCTCAGCCCCATGGACCTGCAGTCCCGCGCCAGATGGGTGGAGTATTCCCGCGCCAAGGACGACATGTTTTCTCACACGGACATCAAGCAGGCGCCGTGGTACGTGGTCAAATCCGACAACAAGAAGCTGGCGCGGCTGAATTGCATCAGACACTTTCTGAGTGTGATCCCATATCAGGATTTGACGCCGGAGCCAATCAAATTGCCGAAACGGCAGCCGGCAGCGGGATACGTTCGGCCACCCATGTCCGATCAGACCTTCGTGCCGGACTACTATGAATAGAATCCGGCCGAAGTCGCAACTGAGCCGGCGTCAGAAGCTAACCTGATCGCCGCCTTTCAGATGTAACATCTCACGGGCCTCGGCCGGGCTCGCAATCTCCAGTGATAGATTCTCGATGATGGATCGAATGATGGTCACTTGCTCGGCGTTGCTGGTGGCGAGCCTTCCCTTGCCCGCATAAAGACTGTCTTCGAGGCCCACCCGCACATTGCCGCCCATGATGGCGCTCATGGTCACGAAGGGCAGCTGGTGGCGGCCGCCCGCAAGCACGCTCCAATAGTAGTCGTCACCGAACAGCTTGTCGGCAATGCGCTTCATGTGTTGAAGGTTTTCCGGATCGGCGCCGATACCACCGAGAATACCGAAAATGGTCTGCACGAACAGCGGCGGCTTGACCAAGCCACGCTCCAGGAAGTGCGCAAGACTGTAGAGATGCCCGACATCGTAGCACTCGAACTCGAAACGCGTGCCGCAACCCTCGCCGAGTTCCTTGAGAATATGTTCGATATCCTTGAATGTGTTGCGGAAAATAAAGTCGCGGCTGTTCTCCAGATGCTCGCGCTCCCATTCGTACTTGAACTCCTTGTAGCGATCGAGCATTGGAAAAAGACCGAAGTTCATCGAACCCATGTTCAACGAGCACATCTCGGGCTTCGCGGCTAACGGCGCGGCGAGACGTTCAGCTATCGTCATGCCGTGTCCACCCCCGGTGGTGATATTGACCACGGCCTCACAGGACTGCTTGATGCGTTGCAAAAATGGCATGAAGACATCCGCATCCGGTGTCGGCCGCCCGGTGTCCGGATCCCGAGCATGCAGATGAATGATGGAGGCGCCGGCCTCGGCCGCGGCGATGGATTGCTCGGCGATTTCGTTCGGCGTGATAGGTAGATGGGGCGACATGCTGGGCGTGTGGATCGAGCCCGTGGTTGCACAGGTGATGATGACCTTACCTCTTGCCGCCATGCTGCTTTCTCCGATTCTCGCGTCTCAGCGAAGCTCAGGTGGCACGTCTTTTATCGGTGTGGCAAAAGCTGCATGGGCTTCGGCGTCCACCGGCTTGCTGACGACCCGTGTTGACGCCGGATTCTTTGCCAGCTTGGCCTTCGGCCGTATCGGTCGCGGACTCAGACCACCGCCGCAATTTGGACACACGTTCATGAGTAGCGTCTCGACGCAAGCGCGGCAGAATGTGCACTCGAAGCTACAGATCATGGCCTCGGTGGCACTTGGCGGCAGCGGTTTGCCGCAGGCCTCGCAGCCGGGACGTAGCTCGAGCACTGCTGCTAGCGCCCGTTTCGATGGCTCATCGGCAATACCTGTCGTAGTAGATATCGCCCAGCGTCGTCCCCTGCTCTATGGTCTTCTTGCTCACCTTGCGCTCCAGCATGGACAGCTCGATGCTCGCATCCTTGGAACCGCACTTTGCCGTCGCGTAGTACCATGCATAGGCCTCACGATTGTTTTCCATCATCCTATACGTGTGCGCCAGAAAGCCCTGGGCGTTCCAGTCGCCGCCTTCGGCCAGGGGCTGAAAGATCTCCAATGCCTTCGGATAGTTTCCCCGCCCCAATGCGTTCACGCCTTCCTGGATACCGGCGGTCACTGGCGTTGCCGCGAGCAACGCAATGATAGACGCAACTAGAAACGCAGTTCGAATCATACTCCGCACTCTATCGAAAAAATCAGCGGTGGTCGACGTCAGCCGTCGGTCAGGCGCAGACGCTCCAGCGCGTGCCGACGAAATTCCTGGTAATAAGCTTCCTCGATTGGTTCGGATCGCTCCCAGTACTCTTCTATTCCCATGTTATCACGCCGATCCTTTTCCACCTGCTCATAAACGTCTCGCTCCGCGAGCCGGCTGATCAATGCGTCCCAGAAGGTATCGTCACCGTACTCCTCGATCAGCTCGAATGCTCTGGTAGTTTCCTCGTAATGTCGTGTCGGGGTGTACTCATTCGTCTGGCGGTCGGCGTGAACGAACTCGCCGCAACCCATTTCTCCGGCAAACGAGTACAGCTTCTGCAACAACATATCATACTCTTCGGCGTCGCTGCGTCCGTCGGGATGGTGGGAATGAATCATCCAGTTCGCCATGAAGACATAGTCGAGCAGCAATCGGTACTCGTTTTCGGTCAATTCGATTTTCACGATTGAAGATACTCTTGCTTGGATACAGATTCTGAGCCGGGGTCCTCGCAGAACATCGACCCGAAATGGGACAGTAGCCTAGTCCAGTGCCACCGTTCAACCGGGTACGTGGGCGGACGACGTTGTTCAGGCCAGCGTAAATTGGTAGATTCGGGCGAAATCCCTCGAGTGCCCGCCCCGACCATGATCCAACCTGCCCATCGAATGTCGCAGCTCGGTACCGAGACCGCTTTCGAAGTGTTGGCCAGAGCTGAGGCGCTGGCGCGCGAGGGGCGGGATATCATCAACCTCGGCATCGGCCAGCCGGACTTCAAGACACCGCCGCATATCGTCGAAGCCGCCGTCAAAGCCCTGCACGACGGCCACCACGGCTATACGCCGTCACCGGGAATTCCGGCGCTGCGCGAAGCCGTGTGTCGGGATATCGAGGAATACCGTGGCGTCCAGGTGAGCCCCGATCGCGTGGTCGTGGTCCCCGGGGGAAAGGTCACGATGTTCTTCGCCATCATGATGTTCGGCGAGCCCGGTGTGGAGATCCTTTACCCGAATCCCGGGTTTCCGATCTACGAGTCGGTAATCAAGTTCAGCGGCGCGACGCCCGTTCCGGTCCCTCTGCTGGAGGACCGCGACTTCTCCTTCGACGCCGAAGCAGTGCTCGATTCGATTGGCCCCGGCACACGGCTGTTGATCCTGAATTCGCCGGCCAACCCCACCGGCGGCACGATCTCCCGGGAAACCATCGACACCCTGGTGGCGGGGTTGGAAAAGCATCCTCACGTAGCGGTCCTGAGCGACGAAATTTACTCGCGCATGACCTACGACGGCCGCGAGCACGTGAGCCTTTTGAGCTACCCGCAGCTCGAGGACCGCCTCATTGTGCTGGATGGTTGGAGCAAGACCTACGCGATGACGGGTTGGCGCCTGGGTTACGCCGTGTGGCCGGAGTCACTGGTGGAAGGCGCGATCCGGCTCGCCATCAACTGCCACTCGTGTGTGAACTCGTCGGCCCAGTACGCAGGCATCGCGGCGCTGAACGGTCCCCAGGACAGTGTCGACACGATGGTTGCCGCCTTCGACGAACGCCGCCATGTGATCGTCGATGGGCTCAACGCCCTCGACGGATCGCGCTGCCGGACGCCCGGCGGCGCCTTCTATGCCTTTCCCAATATCACCGGGACGGGGATGAACGCCCGCGAGCTGCAGTCGCGCCTGCTCGAGGAGGTGGGTATCGCTACCATCGCGGGAACCAGCTTCGGCGCCTACGGCGAGGGCTATCTGCGTTTTTCCTATGCCAACAGTGTCGACAACATTCGCCGCGCGCTCGAACGAATGCGCGAGTTCCTGTCTTCAGTCACCCATTAATCCTGCGTCAAGATCGAATCACCCAGTGATCGCGGATCCCGCAGACTCCACCGCCCGGCATCCACCTGGTGCACGAAATCGTCCACGAGTCGATGGAAAAGATCGGGTTCCTCCAGATTCAGTGCGTGTCCCGTATTGGGCAGTAGCGCCAAGCCGGCCGATGGGATGGTGCGCTTGAGATATAGTGACGCAGCCAGACACGGCTCGTCTTCGTCGCCGGCCATGATCAGCGTCGGCACTCTCAGTTCCGCCAGAGACACTTGGAGATCGTAGAGTGACGGCCGCTCCATCTGCACGCCCCGCAGGGTGTTTGCCGATCCGAGGGAGGAGTGCTCTGCGAGCATTTCGATGAACTCCGCGAAGCCCCGCGGATCCTTGTTTTCGAACTGCACCCGCGCCGGACCGCTGCCGTACTCCCTGGCGAGCTTCTGCATACCTTGCGCCTCGATACGTGCGGCAAAATCAGCCGCTTCCGTGCGAAATTGCTCACGCGTGCTGTGCTCGGCGCCGTAGCCACAGCCCCCGAGAGTAATGGACAGGGCGCGATCGGGATAGTGAAGGCCGAAGTGCAGTGTTGCGAGGGAGCCCATGGATATACCGACGATGTGCGCGCGTTGGATAGAAAGGCCGTCGAGCACGGCCAGGATATCGTCGCGGGCTCGCTCCTGGGAGTAAGAGCTTACGGCCTCGGGAACCTCCGACGGCGGGTAGCCGCGTGCGTTGAAGGCGATGCAGCGGTAGCGTCTGGCGAAGTGGCGCATCTGTGGCTCGAAGCTGCGAAGATCGCCGGCGAACTCGTGAACGAACAGCATCGGCACGCCTTCGCCGGCCTCTTCGCAATACAGCTCGA
>CAXMNG010000114.1:0-6849 GCA_964194585.1 Salibacteraceae bacterium
TGACGCGTTCCGCGGGCACTGGAGGGGCCGGATTTGCCCCCGGGCGTCACGCCGTCGGAGAACTCACCCTCCTGGATACCCACGGCGTCGGCCGGGATGTCCACGAGAACCCAGTGACAGAAATCCGCGCGTTTGCGGCGCGCCGAGATTGTTTTGCCCTCGGTATTGATATTGTCGGGCCTGGCGGGGGCGTCCGGGTCGTTGCAGATGAGCACCAGGGATTTCGTGCCCTCGGGAACGTCGCTCCACGACAGGGCAGGATTGAGGTTGGCGCCGGAGCACGCGTGTTGTTCGGGATCCGGCCTGCAGAACGCGCAGCGCTCGGGTACGGGTTGCTCGTGGGAAAAGCTCTCGCTGCCCAGCTTCATTTCTTCTCCCCCGTCGCCTCTTGCCTGGTCTGGCTGGCGCCACCGTCGGGCCGCGGACGGCGCAAGCCTAGCACGACCTCGCGCACCACTGGAAGCCGATAGGACTTCCTATTTCACTCCAAATTCGCATCATAACTCGCTGATTATTGGGATGATTACCCGAATTTAAAGCAATTTCTCATGCGCCACGCTCCCGCAGTCGTTTGCGCAGTTCCTCGACCCGTTGGCGGGCGCCGGGAGCACCGGGGTGGATTACGAGCACCGCTTCGAAGGCAGCCAGGGCACCCGCTTCGTCGCCACGGCCGAGAAAAATCAGCCCCATGCCGGAGATCGCGCCGAAGTGCCGCGGCTCCAGCACCAGGGTGCGCTGAATGTCCCGAACCGACGCTACGTGGTCGTCGTTGAGATAGTAAGCCGTGGCTCGCTTGTTCCAACCCTCCGCAAACTCGGGCGCGCGCTCGGTAATCTGGCCGAACAGCGCGATGGCGTCTTCGAGTCGCTGAGTGCTCATGGCCACCATGCCTTCGACCATGAGTGCATCGATCTCCTCGCTGCCGCTCTCGATCCAGATGCGCCAGATCTCCGCCTCCGCCGCCCGCGCCGCCTCCATGTCGCTGGTCGTCGCGAGCACTTCGAATAACCCATCGAGGCGCGCATCGGTCTGATCGGCCCACGCCGGCGACGGCAATGTGGCCAGTATTGCTGCTCCGAAGAACGACAGAAACAGCGACAGGAAGGGCGGACGATACACGGCCATCCGCCTATTCCCTGCGAGCGGAGCGCGCCATGCGCATCATGGCCTGGTACTCGTCGATAACCACCAGTATCGCCGCCTGATGTTCGCAAGCAGGACAGGTGGCATCCAACATCACGCCCAGAGACTCGGGATCGTCGTAGTTTTCCCCGTCACGGTGCGCGAATTCCAGAAGCCCCTGAAAACCGCACTCGTCGCAACTGCTCCAGTACCGGTAGCGCTCGACTCTTTCCGTCATGGGATCCCTCCACCGGGCGTGGCGTCAGATTATCGTAACCGCGGTCACGCGCAAACAAGCGGACCTTGTCAATCCGGCCTCGGGGATGCTTTACTTCTGCGATCGCAGGAATCGTCGGGATGGAACCACAATGTTGATCTTCTCCGCCAGTCACCCCACCCACCCGCTCCGTGCCTTGGTCGCAGCCTTGCTGTTGGCCTCCATGAGCGCCGTGGCGTTCACGGTGCACGCCGCGAGGAGCTGTGAAAGCACCACCCGTGACGATGCTCTCGCGGTGGTTCGCGAAACCACCAGCGCGCTCTTCGCCGCCGTGGAAGCCGAGAACGGCGTGCTCAGCGAAGATCCTGCCCGGGCGAGGGCCCTGGTCGAGGAATTCATCACCCCGCACGTGGATCTCAAAGGCTTCTCGAAGCTGGTCCTCGGCAAGCACTGGCGACGAGCCACACAAGAGCAGCGGCAGCAGTTTCTCACGCAATTTCATACCCTCATCCTGCGTACCTACGCCACCGCCGTGACGACATATACCGGCATCGAAGTCGAGTACCTGCCCATGCGCGAGGAGTCCCGCCAGAACTTCGCCACCGTCAGAACACTCATTCCCCGTGCCGATGGCGAGGGCGTCAAAGTCAACTACCGGCTGCATTGCCGCAACAACGTGTGGAAGCTGTTCGATGTCAGCATTGCCGGCGTCAGCATGGTGACCACCTATCGCAGCGCTTTCTCGGCGGAGGTCAAGAAGTCCGGACTCGACGGCCTCATCAAAGCCCTGCGGCAGAAGAACGACGAAGTCGGCGCGTAGTTCAGCGCATCGTCACCAGCTCTTCCGCATTGGTCGGATGGATAGCGATGGTTTCGTCGAAATCCCGCTTGGTCGCGCCCATGCGAATCGCGACAGCAAATCCCTGCAGCATCTCGTCGGCGCCCAGGCCGAAGATGTGGCAACCGACGATGCGCTGTTCGTCTCCCACGGTAACCAGCTTCATCGCCGCCTTGCTCTTGTGCCGGGTGAAGGCGTGGTACATGGGGTTGAACTGCGTACGGTAAACCTCGACGTCCTCGCCGTAGCGTTCTCTTGCCTGGGCCTCGCTCAGACCGACAGTGCCGATGGTGGGATGGGAGAAGACGACGGTGGGAATGAGCGCGTAGTCGAGCTTGGCGTCCACCATGCCACCGAACAGGCGATCGGCGAGACGGCGCCCGGCGGCGATGGCCACGGGCGTGAGCTCATCGTGCCCGGTGACGTCGCCGATGGCATAGATGCCGTCGACGTTGGTGTTCTGGAAGGCGTCCGTGGGCACCTGGCCATTCTCGCCCGAGGCGACCCCCGCCGCCGCCAGGCCGAGATCATGAGTGCGTGGCCCCCGTCCAATGGCCCACAGCAGCGCGTCGCAGCCGTCCATGCGCCGGCCGTCGTGACACTGAACGACGAGCCCGCCGCCGGACCCGCGCGACACGCTCTGGACCCGCGTCTCGGTGCAGATTTCGATACCGTCGGCCTGCATGGCCGCCATCAGCTGCTCGGAAAGCATCTCATCGAAGTCCCGCAGCAGCCGCGATTTGCGCAACAACATCGTGACCTCCGCGCCCAGGGCTCTGAGCATGCCGGCGAGCTCCACCGCGATGTAGCCGCTGCCCACCGTCACCACCCGGCGCGGACTGGCCTCGATCTCGAAGAAGCCGTCCGAGGTGATGCCCAGCTCGGCCCCCGGCAGCTCGGGCACCGTGGGAGCGCCGCCGGTAGCTATCAGCACCCGTTCGGCGCTCAGATGCTCGCCGTTGACTTCCACGGTGTGCGCGTCGACGAAACGCCCGGTGGCGCGGATGTCGGCGATGCCGCCGTCCGACAGCCGCCTGGCATAGATGCCGTTGAGCCTGGCCACGTAGTCGTCACGCGCCGTCTTCAGCGTCGCCCAATCGAATCCCCGGCGTTCCACATGGAAACCGTAATCGGGAGCGTCATCGAGCATGTGCGCAAGAGAGGCCGCGTACCACATCACTTTCTTCGGTACACAACCCACGTTCACGCAGGTGCCGCCGAGCCGGTGATTCTCGATAACGGCAACCCGCGCACCATAGGACCGGGCGCGCACGGCGGCGGCGATGCCACCACTGCCGCCGCCGATGACGAGCAGATCGTAGTCGCGACTCATGGGGATACGACCACCACGGTCCTACAGGGAGAGAAGAAATACGGGTAGCTGCGTAAAATCGTCGCGTTGAACACGGAGGCCTCCTTGGCAAAGGCCCGATTCTACGCGCGGCATCAGTTGATGGTCACTTCTTCCTTGTCGTCCTTCTCCCACCCCGGCAGGTCGAAGGCATGGTCGGGCGTGTCCAGAGTCAGGGCCGTCTCGAGAATCCTGCGGCGGATGAAGGAGCCTCTGGACGACAAGTCGATGATGGTGATCCGGTCCGTGCCCTCCCACTCGACGATCACATGGGCCCGGGAAACGTCGCTGAAGTTCTGATCGATGGGGACATCGCTCTCCGGGTGCCGGCCCACCATGTTGCGGCCGTCCTTGAGAAAGTAAGTAACACCGTTCTGATCGATGAGACTCGGCGGATGGCCGCCGATGATACGAAACAAGTGCCCGGCCAGCATGATGTCGAGCTTCTCACCCTTGCACACGGGGATATCCAACGACTCGCCCATGGGCATGCGGCGAAAATCGCCGGTGAAGCGCCGCAGCCCATCCTCGCTCACGGGACCGTCGGCGGCATTGAAACCGGTATCCGGGGCAGACATGGGCGGTGGACTCGGATACTCGGTGAGCTCGTCGGAGTAGGAGTCCATCTCGTCGAAGCCCTGCTTGCGGGTGTAGATGTACTCCAGCAGGCGTTTGCGGAAGCTCAGATACTGCAGGTAGCGGATCAGCACCGTGCGCTTGTAGCCGTCGTAGCCGCTCTCGTGGGCACGGATGGTGGAGAATATGGCCCGCCAGTCGTGGTCGCGGGAAATGGACTTCAGATCCAGATCACGCAGAAAGGCATTGGTGCTGGCGGGATTCTCCATGGAGTTGACCACCGCCTCGGCGATGCGTTTCAGCACCCGGGAAACGTGCTCTGACTCCCGGCGCAGCTTGTAGATGGGCCAGTTGAGGAATTCGTGCAGGCGCTCGGCGGGCACTTTGGTGCGAAAAGCGAGACGCGACTCGAACTCCGTCGGGCCGTCCTGAATCATGCCCTCCCTGGTGGGATCCGACACGGTCGTCGTGTCAGAGTGGGCATAGCTCATCGGTGGCTTGCCTCCGGCAGGGAAGCCGCTAGTGGAAATCCCGCGCAGATTGTCACTGATTCACTCTCCGAACACCCATGGTTGGCCCTGGGTTTTAATGTAAATTGTAGCGTAGCCCCTGCAAACGTCTGTAAACATTACCTACACCAGGCTTACAACCGGCGATCAAGCGCCGGGCGCAGAAGCTTTGGGGGTGCCTCTATGTATATCGACAAGCTGTCGGCATTGTTTATGGAGTCGCCGGGCGCCCCTGTGACGAGCGTCTCAGAATTGGCTCACCGCCGGCCGTCGTACCAGAGGGTCAGGAGGTGCCGATCCCGGAAGAATCGCCGCGGATGGCGCAGCATGCTGAGCATCAGGGAGCCTATCTCGCGCTGGCTGTAGAGGCTGCCCTTGCGGCCCGAGGTGAGCAGTGGGTGGCGGTGCAGGACACGGAATCCCAGCCCTCGCGCGGCGCCCCAGCGCTTGATGCGGCGGCTGAAGTCGACCTCCTCGGCGACGTAGAAATCGAGCCCGAAGCCGCCGATGGCTCGAAACCCATCGCTGCGGCAGAAGACAAACGACCCCGCCGCCCAGCGGCACAGGCGCGAGGTCAGATTCCAGGCCACCAGCGCCACGCCGATGGTGGGCGGCACGTCATCCATGCGCATGGTGCAGCCACCGGCCACCAACCCGCCATCGGCCTGGGCCGCCAGGAGCTCGCCCATGAGTGCCGCATCCGGCCAGGAATCCGCATCCAGAAACAGCAGCCAGGGCGCCCGTGCCCCGGACGCGCCCACGTTGCGCGCTCTGGCGATCTGGCGCTCGGGCTCGAACACGACCCGGGCACCCGCCTCGGCCGCCAGAGCCCCGGTGGCGTCGCTGGAGGCGTTGTCGCAGACGATGATCTCGTATTCGTCCTCCCCGAGGCCTGCGCTGGCGAGACTCTGGCGCACGCCGCCGATAGTGCCCGAGATCAGCTTTTCCTCGTTGTAGGCAGGAATTACCACGGACAGACGCAGGGGGCTGGAAAAAGCCTTCATCCGATACAGCGTAGGATAAATGGGGACAGATCTATTTTCCGTAAATGGGGACAGATCTAATTTCCCGTCGCCTGCTATGCAGGCGACGGGAAATTAGATCTGTCCCCATTTATTCTTCGGGACCCGTGGCCACCGGACGCGCGGGATCGCTGCACCATTCGCTCCACGAGCCCACGTACAGGCGGCCATCGCCGAGGCCCCCGTGGCGGGCTGCCAGCAGACCGTGGCAGGCCGTCACACCGGAACCACAGTAGAACACCGCCTGCTCGATGGGCGTGCCGGCGAGCAAATCGCCGAACCCCCTGGCCAACTCACCGGCCGGGAGGAAATGGCCGTCGCCGTCGAGATTCTCGCCGTGAAAGCGATTGACGGCGCCGGGGATGTGTCCGGCAACCGGGTCCAGCGGTTCCTGCTCGCCGCGGTAGCGGCGCGCATCCCGGGAATCGATCAACCGGCCCGCGTCCGCAACCTGGTCCACGGTGGTCAACCAATCGTGGCGGGGCGTACCGCGAAACTCGCTGGCGGTACGGCTTTCCTCGCCCCCGGCGGTGGCGTAGCCGGCGCCGGTCCAGGCCCCCCAGCCGCCGTCCAACACCGCCACCGCCTCGTGCCCCATGTATCGCAGCATCCACCAGAGCCGCGCGGCGATCACCCCGTCGCGCTGATCGTAAGCCACGACCTGGGAATCAGCGCGTACACCAAAGCGCGAAAAGAGCGCCTCCAACGCCTCCGGCGACGGCAGTGGATGGCGTCCCGCATCGGTGAGGGGCGGTCCGCTCAGATCGTCGTCCAGATGCGCATACACGGCGCCGGGAATGTGTGCATCCGCGTACGCCGAGCGGCCTTCATCCACATCGAACAAATTGAAACGGGCATCGACGATCACCAACGCGGCATCGTTCAAGCGCGCGTGCAGAGCTTGCGCGTCGATGATTGTCTTCATAACATCGGCCATGGTGCGACCTCGTATGGGCCCTCGTATGGGCAATGAGCCTTTACAAGAACCTGCAACGCCGATGACAGAATTGATGCAACATCGATGCATGGAGGCGTTTCGGGGCAGAGGAGATTAATTCACCGAAAAGTGGGGGAAAAGTGCGATCTGGCCCAATTAGTGTGACGGATTTCACAGAAACTGGCCCAAACCTCCATTATTCTTTAGACTCTTAGTTCCTGATAAATCAGGCGTACCTGAAAGCTCAGGCGCTCGGCGGCGACTCCCTCCTCCCCCC
>CAXMNG010000115.1:0-13577 GCA_964194585.1 Salibacteraceae bacterium
CCCGGTGACCAGACAGCGCGCTACATCGATGGCGTGATGACGCGGCTCACCTTGTGGGGTGCTACCTATATCACGGCCGTTTGCCTGCTGCCGGAGTTCATGATCCTGCAGTGGAGCGTGCCGTTCTACTTCGGCGGGACGTCGTTGTTGATCATCGTGGTGGTAACCATGGATTTCATGGCCCAGGTGCAGGCCCATTTGATGTCGCACCAGTACGAGGGGCTGTTGAAGAAAGCCAACCTCAAGGGTTACAGCCGCAGCGGCACGCCCCGCTAGCGGCCCGGCAAGCAGCAAATCAGGGAGGCGGAGATGAAAGTCAGGGCATCGGTAAAGCGCATGTGCCGAAACTGCAAGATCATTCGGCGCAAGGGCGTCGTACGGGTCATCTGCAGGGATGCGCGCCACCGGCAGCGGCAGGGCTAATCGCAGGTTATTGATTCTAATCTGATTGTGGATTACACTCCCGCAATTTTGACGACCACTCGTCTTTAACAATCGAGAGACTGATGGCATGGCACGAATCGCTGGTATAAATATTCCCGACCGCAAGCACGCGTGGGTTTCGCTGACGTCTATCTACGGCATCGGCCGGACCCGTGCCCGGGCCATTTGCGTGGACGCGGGGATCAGCCCGAACGTGCTCATCAAGGACCTCACCGAGGAGGAACTCGATAACATCCGCAGCCAGGTAACCCGTTTCGCCATCGAGGGTGATCTGCGCCGCGAGGTGTCTATGAATATCAAGCGCTTGATGGACCTCGGCGCCTACCGCGGAATTCGTCATCGTCGCGGCCTGCCGGTACGCGGCCAGCGCAGCCACACCAACGCGCGTACCCGCAAGGGTCCCCGCAAGATCATCAAGAAGTAACGAGCCGAGAGTCGTCGAATATGCCCAAACCAAAGTCAAAGACAAAGAAGAAGGTCAAGCGCAACGTCACGGACGGCATTGCCCACGTGCACGCTTCCTTCAACAACACCGTCATCACCATCACCGATCGCCAGGGCAACGCGCTCGCCTGGGGCACGGCGGGTGCCAGCGGTTTCAAGGGTTCGCGTAAGAGCACGCCGTTCGCCGCTCAGGTCGCCGCCAGCCGGGTGGCGGAATCGGTCAAGGAGAACGGTTTGAAGACTCTGGAAGTGCGCGTGAAGGGTCCCGGTCCCGGCCGCGAGTCCGCGGTTCGGGCCTTGAATAATGCGGGATTCAAGATCACCAGTATCACCGATGTCACGCCGATTCCCCACAACGGGTGTCGGCCACCGAAGAAGCGCCGCGTTTAGAGGTTGGTTGCAGACTAATGGCCAGATATACCGGACCAAAATGCCGATTGAGTCGACGCGAAGGCGCCGATCTGATGCTCAAGAGCCGTGCGCGGCCACTGGATTCCAAGTGCAAGCTGGAAACGCCTCCAGGGCAGCACGGCGCGCGGCGCCAGCGCCGCATGTCGGACTATGCGCTGCAGCTGCGTGAGAAACAGAAGCTACGCCGTATGTACGGAGTGCTGGAGAAGCAGTTCCGAAACTACTACGCCAAAGCCGCCCAGAAGAAGGGCGCCACTGGCGAGAATCTGCTGAAGGCTCTGGAGTGCCGCCTGGACAACGTCGTCTATCGGATGGGATTCGGCGCGACCCGGGCCGAATCGCGCCAGCTGGTCAGCCACAAGGCGATCACGGTCAATGGCCACTGCGTAAACATTGCTTCGTATCAAATCAAGCCCAGCGACGTCGTCGCCATCCGCGAAAAGTCCAAGGCGCAGGTGCGAATTCAGGATTCGCTCACAGTCGCCGAGCAATACGGATTTCCCGACTGGGTCGATGTGAATGTCGGCAAGATGGAAGGTTTATTCAAGGCCGTTCCCGAAAGGGAAGAGTTGCCGCCCGATGTGAACGAACAACTGGTCGTCGAGCTCTACTCCAAGTAGTAACGCCAAGTAGTTTCGTCAAGTAGTTTCGAGACAGGAGACCCAAATACCATGCAGGTTGCTGCTACACAGCTACTCACCCCACGCGTCGTGGACGTCCGCGAAGTTGGCGCCGATACGGCGAAGGTCGTCATCGAGCCCCTCGACCGTGGCTTTGGCCATACTCTCGGCAACGCTCTGAGGCGTGTGCTGCTGTCCTCGATGCCCGGATGTGTGGTTACCGAGGTGGAGATCGAGGGCGTACTTCACGAATACACCACCATCGAAGGTGTGCAGGAAGACGTCACCGAGATTCTGTTGAACTTGAAGGGACTCGCCATTCGCATGCACTCCCGAGACGAGTCGGTTATCACTATCAACAAGAAGGGCCCCGGCATCGTTTATGCGAGCGACATCGTCATCGATCATGACGTCGAAGTGGTGAACCCTGGTCACGTAATCGCCCATCTCACCAAGTCCGGGCAGCTCAACATGAGTATGACTGTGCAAAAAGGCCGCGGGTATCATCCGGCGGCCGCCCGTGTTGCCGAAGAGGACGCCGAACGGCCCATCGGCAAGCTGCTGCTGGATGCTTCGTTCACGCCGGTGCGCAGGGTGTCCTATGTGGTCGAAAGTGCCCGGGTCGAGCAGCGTACGAATCTCGACAAGCTCATCATAGAGCTCGAGACGAACGGGACTATGGACCCCAGGGATGCGATCCAGCATGCCGCGAGACTGCTCCGTGAGCAGCTGGCATTCTTCGTCGAAGACATAGCGCCTGAAGATCAGCCGGCGTTTGCGCCGGAGCCCGATATCGATCCGATTCTTCTGCGTCCGGTGGACGATCTGGAACTGACCGTCCGTTCCGCCAACTGCCTGAAGGCTGAAAGCATTTACTATGTCGGTGATTTGATTCAACGTACCGAGGTGGAATTGCTGAAGACCCCCAATCTCGGTAAGAAGTCCCTCACCGAGATCAAGGATGTGCTTGCGGCCCGGGGTCTGTCATTGGGTATGCGCCTGGAGAACTGGCCTCCCGCCGGCCTCTACGGCGACGAAAGGGATTCCTGACCCAGCGCAGGCTTTTGAGCACCAAGTAAAGAGCGAGATCAAGCGATGCGTCACCGTAAGAGCGGACGTCACCTGAATCGGACCCGCAGCCATATCCAGGCCATGTTCAGGAACATGTCCTCGTCTCTCGTTCGCCACGAGTTGATACGCACGACCCTGCCCAAGGCCAAGGAGCTGCGCCGCGTCGTCGAGCCGTTGATAACGCTCGCCAAGACCGACAGCGTGGCCAATCGGCGTCTGGCATTCTCCCGACTTCGTGACCGGGACTCGGTGAGCAAGCTCTTCAACGAGCTGGGTCCCCGGTACCAGCAGAGGCCGGGTGGCTATCTGCGTATTCTCAAATGCGGTGTACGCCCGGGAGATCGCGCGCCCATGGCCTACGTGGAGCTGGTGGATCGGCCAGCCGGCGACGACGAAGCCGCCGCCGACGGTGCCGCATAGGCGAAATCCGGCGCACCGCTACCCGTGACAGGAACCGGGCTTCGCCCGGTTCTTTCCTTAACCCCATGATCGGAATCGGCCGTTTGTGTCGGTCGCCCCGCTTCTGCCGAAGCGGTTCTTGAATAAGAATCATTATCATTTGCGTGCCACGCAAGAGCGCGGATGGCGAATTTTGGTCATAATTCGGATTATGATCCTCATGTTCACCGATTTTGGTCGCGGCGGCCCCTATCTGGGGCAGATGCGCCTCAGCATCGAGCGCCATGCGCCGGGGATCCCGGTCATCGACCTGATGTCCGATCTGACGCCGCTGAATCCCCGCGCCGCCGCCTATCTGCTGGCGTCGCTGAGCTCGGAGATCCCACCCGGGTCGATCCTGCTCGGAGTCGTCGATCCGGGTGTGGGCACCGAGAGCCGCCAACCCGTGGTCATGCGTGCGGCGGACCGATGGTACGTGGGCCCGGGAAACGGCTTGTTCTCCATCGTCGCCCAGCAGTACCCGCCGAGCCAGGTGTGGGAGATCAGCTGGAGGCCCTCGCGGCTCTCCGACAGCTTTCACGGGCGCGATCTCTTCGCGCCGGTGGCGGCGATGCTGGCCCGTGGCGACGAAGTGCCCGGCGAGCCCGTGGCACCAGCCGCGATCGGCCCCCAGGACTGGCCCGATGACCTCGCCGAGATCATCTACCTGGACGAATTCGGCAACGCCATGACCGGCATGCGCGCCAGCATCGTGGATGCCGGCAAGCCACTCCAGGTGGGCGGCCACACGGTTTCGCCGGCACGCACATTCGGCGAGGTGGCGCCGGGAGAGGGCTTCTGGTACGCCAACTCCTGTGGCCTGGTGGAGATCGCCGTCAATCGGGGAAATGCCGGGGAACAGCTCGGGCTGCGGGTAGGCGACAGCGTTCTCCTGTAGTCGAATGCTATTCGACTTTGTCGTCCAGCTTGCCCTTTATGAGTTTGCTCACCTGCCGGGGATTCGCTTTCCCGCCGGATGCCTTCATCACCTGGCCCACGAGGAATCCCAACACTTTGGTCTTTCCGCCGCGGTATTGCTGCACTTGAGACGGGTTGGCGGCGAGCACCACGTCCACGGCCTTTTCGAGTTCGCCGCTGTCTGACATCTGCTCGAGGCCGTAAGCCTCGATTACACTGTCGGCATCGCCCTTGCCGTCCCACATGGCGGTGAGTGCCTGCTTGGCGCCGGTGCCGGACACCGTGCCGTCGGCGATTCGGATGAGCAGTCCTGCCAGCATCGCCGGCGTGATCGGGCTCCCGTCGATTTCCAGCTGGTGCCTGTTGAGATGGGCGGCCAGCTCGCCGGTGATCCAATTCGCGGTCAGCTTCGCGTCGCTTCCCACCACGCCCTGGGTTGTTTCGAAATAGTCCGCTATTGTCCGGCTGGCTGTCAGCTGCGCGGCAAGTTCGGTGCCGAGGCCGTACTGCTCCATGAAGCGCTGCTGTCTGGAATCGGGCAGCTCCGGCAGAGCCGCGCGGATCTCCTCGATGGTTTCCGCGGAGATCACCACCGGTAACAGGTCCGGATCCGGGAAGTAGCGGTAGTCCTCGGCTTCCTCCTTGCTTCGCATGGAGCGCGTCTCATCGCGGTTCTCGTCATACAGGCGCGTCTCCTGGACGACCGTTCCCCCAGCCTCCAGTAGCGCGATCTGACGCTCGATTTCGAATTCGATGGCGCGCTCCACAAAGCGAAACGAGTTCAGATTCTTGAGCTCGGCGCGGGTGCCCAGGGTCATCGAACCGGCAGGTCGGACCGAGACGTTGGCATCACACCGGAAGGATCCCTCCTGCATGTTGCCGTCGCAGATCCCCAAGTAGCGAACGATGGCGTGAATTTTGCGCATGTAGGCGACTGCCTGTTCCGCCGAGTGCATGTCGGGCTCGGACACAATTTCAATCAGCGGAGTGCCGGCACGATTGAGATCGATCCCGGTCATACCCTGAAACTCCTCGTGCAGGGACTTGCCGGCGTCTTCTTCCAGATGTGCCCGCGTCACCCGCACCGTGAATGGCGCGCCAGATTCCGGCGTGACCTCCAGGCGTCCGCCGGTGACGATGGGCAGCTCGTACTGGCTGATTTGATAGCCTTTGGGGAGGTCCGGGTAAAAGTAGTTCTTGCGGGCGAATATCGAACGCTTCGAGACCTGCGCGTCGATGGCGAGCCCGAACATGACAGCCATGCGCACGACCTCGGCGTTCAGCACCGGCAGCACCCCCGGTAATCCCAGATCCACCGCACACGCCTGGGTGTTCGGCGCGGCCCCGTACGCGGTGGCGGCTCCGGAGAAGATCTTGCTCCTGGTAGCCAGCTGGGCATGGATCTCGAGACCGATGACGGGTTGCCAGTGCATTTGTGCTCGCCTGCTCTCTCCGATCAATCGATGCCCCGTGGCATCTGCAAGTGCCAGTCACTCATCTGCTGGTACTGATGGGCGGCATTGAGCAGACGCGCCTCCTGAAAATAATTTCCGATGAGGTGCAGTCCCACGGGTAATCCGTCCGCGAACCCTACCGGAATGGATGCCGCCGGCAGACCCGCAAGGTTGACGCCGGTGGTGTAGACATCACACAAATACATGCTGATGGGATCGTCGGTCTTCTCGCCGAGCCTGAAGGCAACGCCGGGAGCTGTCGGTCCCATTATGACGTCGAAATTCTCGAAGGCTTTCTGAAAATCCTCGCTGATACGCCTGCGCAGTTGCTGTGCCTTGAGGTAGTAAGCGTCGTAGTAGCCAGCCGACAGTACGTAAGTACCCACTAAGATGCGGCGCTTGACCTCGGCTCCGAAGCCCTCGCTGCGGGTGCGCTCGTACATTTCCAGGAGATCCGATGCTTCGCGCGTGCGATGGCCGAAGCGTACGCCGTCATAGCGGGACAGGTTGGATGAGCACTCCGCCGGCGCTACCACGTAGTACACGGGTATGGAAAGGGGGGCGTAGGGCAGGCTGACATCGGCAATGACCGCGCCCAGGCGTTCGAATACCGCGAGTGCCTCGTGCACGCGTGCCGCAACGCCGGCGTCCAGCCCCTGGTCGAAGTATTCCTTCGGGATGCCGATGCGCAGGCCCGCGATGCTGTCCGCGAGCCTGGCCGAATAGTTCTCCACCTGCCGGTCGATGCTGGTAGAATCCCGCGGGTCAAAACCCGCCATGGCGGCAAGCCCGAAGGCGGCATCCTCGGCGCTGCGGGCCATGACGCCGCCCTGATCCAGGCTCGAAGCGAAGGCCACCAGCCCGTAGCGGGAAACGCGCCCGTAGGTAGGTTTGATACCGGTGATCCCGCACATGGCGGCTGGCTGTCGAATCGAACCGCCGGTGTCGCTGCAGGTGGCCAGGGGGCTGAGGCGCGCCGCCACCGCGGCCGCCGAGCCTCCGGAGGAGCCGCCGGGGACACGATCCAGGTCCCAGGGGTTGCGGGTGGGCCCAAAATAGCTCGATTCCGTCGACGAACCCATGGCGAATTCGTCCATGTTGGTCTTGCCGAGCATGCACATTCCAGCCGCGTCCAGGCGCTCGACCACGGTGGCGTCGTAGGGAGCGACGAAGTTGTCCAGCATCCGCGACCCGCAGGTGGTGCGCACCCCACGGGTGCAGAAGATGTCCTTGTGCAGCAAGGGGATCCCCGTCAGGGGGCCGGTGTCGCCGCTGGCGAGTCTCTTGTCGGCGGCCCTGGCCTGCGCCAACGCTCGTTCCCCGGTCACCGTGATGAGGCTGTTGAGGCGCCCATCCAGGGTCTCGATGCGGTCCAGGCAGCTCTGCGTGAGCTCGACGCTGGAGAACTCCCTGGCCTGCAGGCCCCGCTGCAGGTCGGCTACGGACTTGTCGTGCATGTCATCGCTCAAGATCGGTCCATGGATGGCCGATGAATACCAGTGAGCCGTGCGTCTACCGCACGCCCGGAAACGGTCGTCGCTACGGTGCTATTCGATGACCTTGGGAACCAGATAGAATCCGTTCTCCACCGTCGGAGCAACCGCCTGAAACTCGCTTCGCCGGTCGGTCTCGGTGATTTGGTCTTCTCGAAGCCTCTGATTCGCGTCCAGGGGATGGGCCATCGGCGTCACGTCCGAGGTATCGACGGCATCCATCCGGCCAACGAAGTCGAGGATGTTGGCGAGCTCCTCGGCGGTGCGGGCTACGGCC
Source organism: Salibacteraceae bacterium (assembly GCA_964194585.1). Classification (GTDB taxonomy): domain Bacteria; phylum Pseudomonadota; class Gammaproteobacteria; order HK1; family HK1; genus JAABYT01. The sequence goes on from CAXMNG010000115.1 coordinate 7,571, forward strand.
TCGTCGTTGATCTCGAGGCGTGCCAGGTGGGCAATGCGCGCGATCTCGTCCCTGTCGATGGCCATGCGTCGAATACCTGTGAGAAAGGCTGGATAACTGCCTATATTACTTGATGAAAGTGGGGCCCGCTGCTAGATTTAAGGGGATTTTCGTTGGTTTTTTTCTGCCCACTCAGACGAGTCGTTTGCGCGCCCATCCATGTCGCGACAGAAGCCAGTGTGCGGCCGAATTATACTCGGCGGGTCAAGCCATTGGTAATCGCCACTCCCAGCCAAGGTAGGTTTTAATGTTCAAGCGCATTCGGGGGCTTTTTTCCAACGACCTCTCTATCGACCTCGGTACGGCCAATACTCTCATCTACGTGCGCGGCAAGGGCATCGTTCTGAATGAGCCGTCGGTGGTCGCTATCCGCCAGGAGCGTGGGCCCGGCGGCACCAAGAACATTGCCGCGGTCGGCGAGGCCGCGAAGAGCATGCTCGGGCGCACGCCCGGCAACATCATGGCGATCCGGCCGCTCAAAGACGGGGTCATCGCCGACTTTACCGTCACCGAGAAAATGCTCCAGCACTTTATTCACAAGGCCCACGAGAATAAATTTCTTCGCCCCAGTCCCCGAGTGCTGGTGTGCGTGCCCTGCGGATCGACCCAGGTGGAGCGGCGCGCCATCCGCGAATCGGCCGCCGGCGCGGGTGCCCGCGAGGTGTTCCTCATCGAGGAGCCCATGGCGGCAGCCATCGGTGCAGGAATGCCCGTGAGCGAGCCCAGCGGCTCCATGGTGCTCGACGTCGGCGGCGGTACGACGGAGGTCGCCGTCATCTCTTTGAACGGCATCGTCTATTCGGAGTCCGTGCGTATCGGTGGCGACCGATTCGATGAAGCCATCATCAACTACATCCGCCGCAACTACGGCACCTTGATCGGCGAGGCCACCGCCGAGCGTATCAAGCACGAGGTTGGATCCGCCTATCCCGGCAGCGAAGTGAGAGAAATCGACGTACGCGGACGCAACCTGGCGGAAGGCATACCGCGGAGCTTCGTGCTGAACAGCAACGAAATACTCGAAGCTCTTCAGGAACCTCTGTCCGGCATTGTCAGCGCCGTCAAAACAGCGCTGGAGCAGACGCCCCCCGAACTCGGCGCCGACGTGGCCGAGCGCGGCATGGTCCTGACCGGCGGCGGCGCGCTTCTCCAAGATCTCGATCGCCTGCTCATGGAGGAGACGGGTATACCTGTGATTATCGCCGAAGATCCCATGACCTGTGTTGCACGGGGCGGCGGCAGGGCCCTCGAGATGGTCGATGAGAAGGGCGTCGATGTGTTTGCGCTAGAGTGAGCGGTTGAGTCCGCAGCGCGCACCGTCGGTTCTCTCCGGGTACCCACGGGGCGGTGGGTTGGAGCGAGATCATCAAGCCGAATAATCCTTTATTTGACCGCGGTTCATCCTCGCTGAGCCGCTTGATCGCCGTTACCGTGGTATCGGTGGCCCTCATGACCGTGGACCACCGCGCTCAGCACCTGGAGTCCCTGCGCAGTGTTCTGAGCACCCTCGTATATCCTCTCCAGGTTGCAGTGGATCTTCCCATTCAGGCAGGCAACTGGGTGGCGGAGAATTTTTCATCCCGCCAGAATCTCGTCTCCGAGAATGCGCGCCTGCGCGAGAACCAGTTTTTGCTCGACGCCAGGCTCGAGAAATTCGCCGACCTGGAAGCCGAGAACCGGCGTTTGCGCCATCTTCTGGATTCGTCGGCGAAGGTTGGCGAGCGCGTGCTGGTGGCCGAGCTTCTGTCGGTGGATATGGATCCCTACAGTCGCCGTATTGTTCTCAATAAGGGATCCCGGGACGGCGTCGAGGTCGGCCAATCTCTCATCGATTCCAATGGGATCATGGGCCAGGTCGTGCATGTGGCGCCGTTTTCCAGTAATGCCCTGTTGATCACCGACCCGAGCCACGCGCTACCCGTGCAGAACCACCGCAGCGGCTTGCGTTCCCTGGCCGTGGGCATCGGCCCGCTGAATCAACTCGAGTTGGCCCACCTACCCAACAATGCCGACGTGCGCATCGGCGACGTACTCGTGACTTCCGGGCTCGGTGGCCGTTTTCCCGCCGGCTACCCGGTAGGGCGGATCGTTAACGTGAAGCGCGATCGCGGCAGGCCCTTTGCCACAGTGACGGTGCAACCGAGTGCCAGGCTGGAACGCAATCGCGAGGTGTTGCTCGTGTGGCCCTCACAGGCAACGGAAGAATCCGACACCATGCCGACCCAAGCGGGTAGCGGCGAGTGAGCACCACCACTACAGGCTACACCGCCATCGCCTCGAGCCTGGTGGTGGCGCTGATGTTGACGGCCTTGCCGATGCCGGACTGGGCGGCGATGTGGCGGCCCGCCTGGGTGGCGCTGGTGCTCATATACTGGTGCATGGCCGCGCCGGCCTACGCCGGCGTTTTGATGGGTTGGATGCTCGGCTTGTTTCTCGACGTACTGGCCGGCTCGCTGCTCGGACAACACGCCCTGGCGCTGGCGGTGGTGGCATTCGTCGCCCATCGTTTCCACCGCCAGGTGCGGGTGCTGCCCATCTGGCAACAGGGCGTCAGCGTCTTCGGCCTGGTGTTCTTCTATCAGCTCTTAATCCTGTGGATCACCGGCATTCAAGGCATGCCGGTGCTCGCTTCCGCCTATTGGTCATCACCGCTGGTGAGCATGCTCCTGTGGCCGTGGGTATACATCGTGCTGCGCGACGTGCGACGCCGCTATCAGGTCGCGTAAACGACGCAATGGGCCGAACTGTGTCGCGCTGTTTGTTGTCGAATTTGTCGTGCAGCCGCTTCACACCATAAAGGACATCGCCAAGGAGTCCCGTATCGTCCGCAATCGGGTGATCGCGGCCTGCTTCGTGATTCTTATGCTGGCGGGCGTACTGGTGCTGCGCATGGCGCAACTGCAGGTGATGGAGTACGAGCATTTCAGCACGCTGTCCGAGGACAACCGCGTCAAGATCGTACCGCTGGTGCCGACCCGGGGCCTGATCTATGACCGCAACGGTGTGGAACTCGCGCAGAACACGCCTACATTCACGCTCGAGATTGTCCCCGAGAATGTCGAGGACATGGGCTCGCTGCTGAGCGAACTCGGTGAGCTGGTAGATATCGCGTCCGCGGACAGGGAGCGATTCGCCCGCTTGTTGAAGAAGAAGCGCCCCTTTCAAAGTATTCCCTTGCGCTTTCGCCTGACCGAAGAAGAGGTTGCACGGGTGTCGGTGAACAGGCACCGTTTCCCCGGCGCCGACGTGCACGCGCGCTTGACCCGCAGCTACCCGCTCGGCGCATCGGCGGTGCATCTTCTCGGCTACGTCGCCAGCATGAACGAGGAAGATCTGCAGAGGGTGGATGCGGCGGCCTATCGCGGAACAACACACATCGGGAAGACCGGTGTAGAACAAGCCTATGAATCGCTGTTACACGGCAAACCCGGGTTACAGCGCGTGGAAACCAACGCCCAGGGGCGGATTCTGCGGGTCCTCGAACGCACCGACCCCGTGCCCGGCAGCAATATTTACCTCACCATCGATGCGTCCCTGCAGGCGGTGGCCGAGCGTGCCCTTGGCGACGAGAACGGCGCCGTGGTGGCGGTGGATCCGGCCACCGGCGGATTGCTTGCCTTTGCCAGCATGCCGGTTTACGACCCGAACCTGTTTGTAGACGGCATCGATTCGAAAACCTATCGAGCCCTGCTCGCATCACCCGAGCGGCCGCTTTTCAATCGCGCCCTCAACGGCCAGTACCCGCCGGGTTCCACCGTCAAACCCTTCGTCGGTCTAGCTGGGCTGGAGCTGGAGGAGGTGACAGAGGATCACGAGCTTTTCTGCCCTGGCTGGTACCGCCTTCCCGGCCGTGAACGCCGTTACCGCGATTGGAAGAAGTGGGGCCACGGCAAGGTGGATATTACTAAATCCATCGTCCAATCCTGCGACGTGTACTATTACGCGTTGGCCGAGCAGATGGGCATCGAGGAGTTGCACGATTATCTCGCGCTGTTCGGCTTCGGCCAGCGAACGGGCATCGATCTCCACGGTGAGAGCGCCGGTCTCATGCCCTCATCGGAGTGGAAGCGGCGCAACAAGGGTCAGGCGTGGTATCCCGGTGAGACGCTGATAACCGGGATCGGTCAGGGTTACACTCTGGCGACGCCGCTGCAGTTGGCCATGGCTTCGGCGACGCTCAGCACCCGCGGCGTGCGCTTGCGCCCGCAAATATTACTTCGCCGCGACGATAGCGCCACCCAGAGCAGCATCGATCTGGTGCCGGAGACGCTGGATACCGTCGCCCCGCACCTGGAAAAAAACTGGCAGACGATCATAAACGCCATGGCGGATGTGGTGCACGGCCCGAGGGGTACGGCTCGGCGCATCGGTGTCGGTGCCACCTACCGCATCGCCGGTAAGACCGGCACGGCCCAGGTTTTCGGCATCGCCCAGAACGAGGAATACGACGCGGCGAAAATCGACAAGAAGTTGCACGACCATGCGCTGTTCATCGCCTTCGCGCCGGTGGACAATCCGCGCATTGCCCTGGCCGTGCTGGTGGAGAATGGTGGCAGCGGCAGCAAAGCCGCGGCTCCCATTGCCCGCAAAGTGCTGGACCATTACTTCCAGCAAGTCATCGACGGCGACGACGAGCAACTCATTCTCACCTCCGCCGAAGTCCCCGCCGACGGACATTCGTCGGTGGGGCGAATGCCGTGAGCAAGCTTCAACCTCTGTGGACGCCGCACAAGGCGCTGGCGCCGACCCTGAACGCCATGCACGACCAGCGCACCCTGGCGCAACGTCTGCATATGGATATTCCGTTGTTGCTGGGTCTGCTGCTCCTATCGGGGATCGGTCTGGCGGTTCTGTATAGCGCCGGCGGGCAGGATACGAATATGCTGGTGCGACAGGGTATTCGGCTGGCAATCGCCTTCACGGCCATGTTCGTTCTCGCCCAGGTCTCGCCGCGGCATCTGTTCTTCTGGACGCCCTGGCTTTATGCCATCGGCATCCTGCTGTTGATTGCGGTGCTCGTGTTTGGCGACGTAGCACAGGGCGCGCAGCGCTGGATCAGAGTCGGCCCGTTGCATTTCCAACCCTCGGAGATGTTGAAAATCTGCGTGCCGATGATGGTGGCTTACTATGTGGGCGGCCGTTCCTTGCCGCCGTCATTCATGCGGATACTGGTGGCCGGCGTTCTGGTGATCGTGCCGACGGTGTTGATCGCGCGCCAGCCGGATCTGGGAACGGCTCTTCTGATCGCGTGTTCGGGGATATTCGTGTTGTTGCTGGGTGGGATCAGCGTGCGTCTGATGGCCGCCTGTGCGGTGCTCGCGTCGGCGGGCGCGCCTGTAATGTGGTATTTGATGCACGACTATCAGCGCCAACGGGTGCTGACCTTCCTCAATCCCGAGCAGGATCCTCTGGGGTCCGGCTATCACATCATCCAATCCAAAATCGCTATCGGATCCGGGGGCACCTATGGAAAGGGATGGTTGAATGGGACACAATCCCAGCTGGATTTTCTGCCTGAACGATCAACCGACTTCATATTTGCCGTTTTCAGCGAAGAGTTCGGCCTCTCGGGCGTATTAATACTCATCGCCAGCTATCTTGCGGTCGTATTCCGGGGTCTTTTTATCGCCACCCAGGCCCAGGACTCCTATTCGCGACTGCTGGCGGGCAGCTTGGTTTTGACATTTTTTGTTTATGTTTTCGTCAATATCGGAATGGTCAGTGGAATATTGCCGGTGGTGGGATTACCGCTGCCCTTGCTCAGCTACGGGGGCACGTCTCTCGTGACGGTAATGGCGGCGTTCGGGATCCTCATGTCTGTCCACACCCACCGGCGCCTGATTTCGGCATGACGATGGATCGCAAATGACCCAGAGTCCGTCGAAGAGCACGCGGCGTTGCGCCGCGCGGTGCTTGCGGTGCACGCGCCAATCGATCCTCTGGCTGGGCTTTGTCGGTCTGCTCGCTT
>CAXMNG010000116.1:0-18127 GCA_964194585.1 Salibacteraceae bacterium
CGTCGGAAGCGAGACTCCGAGAGCCCTCGCCGAATGCATTGGCCGGCGACCATACCGACGGCCGCGGGTATCACGGCAATGCCAGAGACCAGGCTGAGCTGAGTCGTCAAGAGGCTGTTGCTTTGAAGAGCCAAGGCAAGCGCCACCGTGGATGCTGTGAACAACATCCCCATAGCCTGAACGAGCATGTCACGTGACAGCCCGATTCCCTGCAAAAACATAACGCCGGGGACGACGAAGGAACCAGTCATCCCGGTAAGGATTCCATTGGCAGTTCCAAAAAGTGGCCCGACCCAAACCTCGCGCTGCGCCGCGATTTCGAGGCGAACACCCACGAGGTTCAGTACTGAGTAAGCCACCAGAAGCCCACCAAGCAGCGCCGACAGAAGCGACAGGTCCAAACGTGTCAAGGCGGTCGCGCCGAGCCAGACGGTCGCCGTTGCCGTCAAGAGAAACGGCCATATTCGCAAGAGGAGCTCTCGACCGTTACCACCGACCATAGCCTGCCAGAGATTCGTTACAAACGATGGGACTAATAGAAGCGCCATGGCGGTCGTCAAATCGAACGCCGCCGTCAGCAAACCCAAACTCACAGTCGGGAGACCGAGTCCGATCACGCCTTTTACGGTTCCCGCGAGTAAGAACGTTCCAGCGATTGCGGCGACAGTAGTCAAATCATACATCGCGCCAGTCTACTCTCTACCTGGAGCGTCACAGAAGAGTTTGCGACCAGCTCAACCTGCGTTCCAGTTGGTATGTTGCGCCGGAACACGGGCTAAGCGGGCTCGAGCATGGTCGCCGCACCGGGGCCCAGACAACGCCAACCGATGATTGCGGCAAAACCATAGAGCATTGCCGCGATCAGGATGACGGCGGTGAAGCCAAAATGCATGGCGAGCGCCACCGCAAGCACGGCGCTGACCACCGACGCGCAGCCGTTGATTGCCCAGGCCCAGGGGATGAAGCCAACATCGACGCCGTGCAGCGAACGCAAGCCCAGGGGAAAGGGCATGCCCATGGCCACCGCCAGGGGCGCGACCAGCACCATCGCCACGACGGCACGCCAGGCGCCGCCGATGCCGGCGAAGTGCGCGAGCATGGCCGGCAGAAGGCCCGCATAAGCGACACAAATCACGACGATTACCGATGTCGCCACCATCAGCTTGCGCCGATCGGCGTTCGCCTCTCCAAATGCGGCCGCCAGCCGACTGCCCACCGCGGCAAACAGCAGGAAGCTCGCCAGCATCACGGTCACGGAATAAACCGGGTGACCCAGGAAGCGAACGAAGATCTGAATGAACGCGATCTCAATGAACAGAAACGCGAACCCGATGCAAAGAAAGTAGCCGATCACCATGCCGCGGGACCACGGGGAATCGGAACAAGCACTGCGATTGCGGCGTATCCACGCCAGGGGAAGCAAAATCAGCACGATGCTCACGACCAGCGCCTGGATCAACGCGGCGATCAGCACAATGTATCCCAGCTCCAGCAGACCCATGCCACCGCGGGCGCGGAGCGCGAGTAGCTCTGGAAAATGCCGCCACTTGAAAAAATGGAAGTGGAAAGGTCGATCGTCGGTGGACGGTGAGATACGAAACTTGTAGCTCGATAAGAACGTTTCGCGCTCGGGACCCAACAGTGCCGTGGCGGCATCGAAGAACTGCGGCTCAGAGAGAATATTGTAGCGATTCGCCTCGTCCCGTGACATGCCGGGATAATATGCGACGTCGAATTGACGGCTCCCGGCAAACTCACCCAGCGCGGCGAGCTGTTTGCCGGTCAACTCACCGTTCTTGATGATCAACGTAATGCTGTTCCAGCTGCGCACCCAGGCGAGCCGCGACCCCGGGTCTTCTACTGCGCGCGCTTCCAGGGCCGTCACGGCCGTCGCAAACAGCTTGACGCCGTCACGCGGCGGCAAGTCGACCCAGCGCGTGATACCGAGAAACCCGTCCGGGTTCAGGCGGTCCAGATAGGCCTGCAGGGCTTCGACGGTGTAGAGATAGTTCTCGTTCGCTGCGCGCAGCCCGCTTGCCGAAGCGCCGAAAGCATCCAGGCCGGTCATCTGAATCAGGTCGTAACGCTGCCGATCCCTGGCGGCAAATGCCCGTGCCTCCGCGATATGCACGCTGACGCGATCGTCGCGATAAATATTCCCGGAAAACGCCGGGTACTCGTCGCGCACGAAGTCCACCAACTGGGCGTTCAGCTCCACCGCCGTTATACGTTCGGCGCCGTGATACAAGGCCTGCAGCACATCGGCCCCAGCGCCGGCACCGAGCACGAGGACGGAATCGATGTTTCCCAGGTGATACGGCAGGGCCGAGCTCAAACGGTCCATGTAGGCAATGGTGTCGCGGTCGCCGTCGTAACGGGTGATCATGGTGGCGCTGTCGGCATCGGTGTAGATGGCGACTTGTTGGGGAATCGAAGCCGGTGCGATGATGCTCAAGCCCGGCGCGTGACGAAACGGCACCGTCGGGTTCTCCACCACGGTCAGCAAACCAAGGGGACTGGAACGGGCCGCAACCACCGTCGCGCCCGATACCCGCTCGGCCTGGGCGAGGCCCTTGTACTCGGAAACACGCAACGCGAGCGGCGAAGCGTGCAGCAGAAACACAGCGATACCGAGCACGGCCAGGGACGCGCTCCAGCGCAACCAGGGCGCCTCGATGCCGGTGATGACAGCGGCCAGCACGCCGGCGGCGGCCACCGGCGCCAGCACCCCGCCGGGCGCGGCGAGATGGAGCATCCACAACACTGCGCCGGAGCCGAGGGCGGCGCCCGCCAGGTCGAAGGCGTAGGTGGTGGCGAGAACGTCTGGAAAGCGCACGAAGGTGAGAGCGATGCAGTTGGCGGCAAAGAAAAACGGCAGCATGAGCAGCAGGTAGACGAGAGCGAGCCACACGAGCTGCTCCGCGCTCCAGGAAATTTCCAGGAGATTCAGCGGCAGGCTCTGAACGATCATGAAGCAGACGAAGGATGACAGAGCGAACAGACCTGCGTTGACGGCGAAAACCAGATTGAATCGCGCCGCGAGACGCCGCCCCGCAAACGTCAAAAATGTTCCGCTCGCGCCGAATCCCAACAGCGCGAGACTGATAATCATGTAGGCGAAGTGGTGCCACTGGACGATGGAGAGAAGACGCGTGAGCAGTATCTCGTAGGCGAGCACTCCCGCCGACAAGATCGCTACGGAGAAAAATACGCGCTGCACCGACGACTCGCGCGATGACGCGCCGCGCACGTCAGTCATGGCCACCCGTCAGCGGGACGAAACGGACCGGCAGGATCTGCCTGACCTGCACACGTTCGTCGTTGAGCTTGTGCACCAGCAGAAGATGCTGCACGGTGAATCGTTCACCCACGGGCACCACCAGCTTGCCCCCGGGCCGCAGCTGCGCGACCAGGGGCGGCGGAATGTGATTGACCGCTGCCGTTACGATGATGGCGTCGAAGGGTCCCTTCCCGGGCCAGCCGTAATAGCCGTCGCCGAACTTGACCTCGACGTTGCCGTAACCCAAGCGTGCGAGCCGCGCGCCCGCCTCCAGCGCCAGGGGCTCGATGATCTCCATCGTATATACCTGCCGAACCAGCTCCGCCAGCACCGCCGCCTGGTAGGCGGATCCGGTACCGACTTCCAGCACCACGGCGTCGTCGCCGACATCCAGCAGATCGGTCATGAGGGCAACGATGTAGGGCTGAGAAATCGTCTGGCCGTGACCGACGGGAAGCGGCCGATTGGCGTAAGCGACGGCGTCGAGCGCATCGGGCACGAACTCGTGGCGCGGCACCGTGCCCAGAGCGGCCATGACCTCGGGCGCCAGCCGCGCCTTGCCCGTCGCCCGGCTGGTATCGTTCACCGTCTCCTGAATTTCCGCGAGCATCTGCCGGCGCGCCACGTCGAAGCGATCATCGCCGGCCTGGGCCTGCGCCGCCAGGCACAGGCAGACGGCGAAAACAAACTTCCGGGACTGCCTCATGGGGCTACTCTACCCCGGCAAACCCGCCCCGGAAGGGCTCGCAACAATCAGATCCCGCCGCACGATTCCATCCGCCACGGACTTCACGTTCCTTTGCCTTTTCGCCAGCAGTTCACCGAACTCGACTTCGCCCAGCAGCTCACTCATCTCATCCGCCCGTGCCTGCACCTCGTGGATATGGCGCCTGCCGGTTTCCTCATAGTCGGCCGATACGTCCAGCAGGTCGATGACCTTCCAGCCTGTCTTCTCGAGCAGTTCCGGATACCCGCACTCCGCCTCCACGTATGGAGGTGCGGAGTCCACGGCACGCCCGTGATCGGCAGAGGAGAGACCCGGTGCGATGGAAATGACCGAGAACACCATCTTCCCGCCGCGACGAATCACCCGCCTGCACTCAATTAATACGCGGCGTTTCGGCGCGAGGCAACAGAGCACGTCCGAATGGCCGACGGCATCGAACAGATCGGACTTGAACGGCAGGCAGGCGGCATCGGCCACTGTCAGGGAAATCTTGCCGCCAACCGGCTCCCTCGCCACTCTATCGGCTGCGATGCGAAGCGCTTCGTGAGGCACGTCCGCGAGGGTCGCATCGCAACCGGTTTCCCCAGCCAGGAAGAGCGCCGGCCAGCCGGCGCCGGCGCCGATTTCCAGGAGCCTTTTGCCTTCAGTGAGGTCCAGCAGTCGACCCATTCGCTCGGCTTCTTCCCGGGTCGTCCAGCTGGTGCCACCGTAGTCGCATCCGCACACGGCCCGCTCCAGATCCAGCATGACCGGCGTCTGCGCGCGCCTGTACTCGTCGGCGAAGTGCTCGCTGAGTTCCTGCTCTTCCCGGCTTCGCGCCATATCGCATTCAACCCAGTTGCGGCTGGGTTTTCACCAGGCTCTCCCGGGATTCCATGCGCTGCCACCATGCATTGAGAGCGGGCTTGTTCTCCATGATGCCTTTGCTCTCGGGCGTAGCGACGAAGTAGGCGAAGATCGGGGCCAAGTGCAGATCGGCGAGGCTCACGGTACTTCCCGCCAGGTATTCCTGATCACCGAGAAGCCTTTCGAGCTCACCCATGCTTTTGTCGACCGCGGGAAGCGCCGCCTCGACGATGGATTCGTCGGCGGTGCCGCCCAGCATCGGCTGCACCAGCCGCTGTACGACCAGATCGCCGACGGTGCACGGGTATGTGTAGCAGTCGATAATGGAAATGATTTGGGTCATGCGCGCGCGCCCGGCAGGGTCCGACGGCTGCAGGGACGGTCCGTCGAATGCCTCGTCGATGTATCGCTCGATGGCGGCGGTTTCGTAGAGCATCAGTCCGTCGTGCTCCAGAGCGGGCACCTTGGCAAATGGGTGCCGGGCCAGGTGCTCGTCGGGCATGCCTCCGGCCATGAAGTCGACCTCGACCAGATCGTAGTCGACGCCCTTCTCCGCCAGTGCCAGGCGGGCGGCGCGAGCGTAAGTGCTGTATCCAGGACCGTACAGGGTGGGCTTGGCCATTTTCTCTCTCCTTTGCATTGCGTTTTGCGTATTCCGGGGAGCCCGGCGCCGTCGGCAGCGCCAACACTGAATCCTGCCCCCCGGTAGGGCGATTATAAGTCCGCAATCCCCATCAGCACGATCCCCGAGGCCACCAGGACGGCAGCCGCGATACGCAGGGCGCCGACCCGCTCCTTCAGCACGAAGGCTCCGATGAATGCCGCAAAGATGACGCTGGTCTCGCGCAACGCCGACACCGACGCCATGGCGCCCAGACTCATGGCCCAGATAACCAGGGCATAAGCCCCGAACTGCAACACGCCGCTGGTGCATCCGGCACGCCAGTTTCCACCCAGCGAGGCGACCAGCTGGTGGCGGCGCAAATAGGCCGTAAAGCAGACAATTGGAATGCCATCGATAATCATCAACCAGACGATGTATGCGAGAGCATGTCCGGCGCGCCGCACGCCCATTCCATCCGCCAGTGTATAGGCGGCGATGAAGACAGCGGTTCCCATGGCATAGGCGAGTGGGCGTCGATCGCCTCGCCACGGCGGTCCCGCGTCGAAGGCCAGGCTGACGATGCCCGCGCAGGCCAGCACGATACCCGCCATGCCCCAGGGAGGCGGAATCTCGTTGGCGAAAAGGGCCGCAAGCAGCGCCACCAGCATCGGCGACAGCCCGCGGGCCAGCGGATAAACGTGGCTCAGATCACCGACGCGGTAGGCGCGGACGAGAAAAAAATAGTAGCCGGTATGCAGGGCCACGGAGGCCGCCAGATACGGCCAGCTGGCGGCCAGAGGCAAGGGTACGAAGGGTGCAATCAACAAGGAGATGAGTACGCCGATGCCGTTGGCGATAGTCAGCACCACCAGACGGTCATCACCCGCCTTGACCAGCGCGTTCCATGAGGCGTGCAGGAGGGCCGCGAGCAGTACCAGCGCGGCGGCTTCGATGGGCAGGGTCATGGCTTGCGCCTACCGTCCAGATGTGCCTCAGCCTACGGAAAATTTCCCACTGGCGTGACGGATCTCTCGGTTTGCGTCCAAGACTCAGTCCTGCCACCGCCAAAGGGCGGAAAATCCCTCAAGATCACCCTCCCGCTGACCGATATTGCAAGCGGACGCCGTTGCTATTGCACCACGTCGGAGGCGGCCGACGCATGCATTCACGGTAGCGGCGTCCAATTTCCCTCCTCCACGGACGGCGTGTCGGGGCCTTGCGTGCAATGCCGGCGACGAGCGGCTAGCCGAGCGCCTCGGCAATGGCGCCGCCGAGATCGGCGGTGGTCGCCCTGCCCCCCAAGTCGGGGGTATGCAGCGATGGATCCACGAGGACGGTCTCGATGGCTTTCTCGATTGCCAGGGCAGCGTCCGGGTGACCGAGGTGCTCGAGCATCATGGCGCCGGACCAAATCTGGCCGATGGGGTTGGCGACGCCTGAGCCGGCGATATCGGGCGCTGAGCCGTGAACCGGCTCGAACATGGATGGAAATTCCCGCGGCGGGTTGATGTTGGCCCCGGGAGCGATGCCGATGGTACCGGCCACCGCCGGGCCAAGGTCGGAAAGAATGTCGCCGAATAGATTGCTGCCGACGACGACGTCAAACCAGTCCGGATGCAGCACGAAGTGGGCGGTGAGAATATCGATATGGAATTGATCGGTGCGGATGTCGGGGTACTCGCTGGAGATGGCGCGAAAGCGTTCGTCCCAGTACGGCATGGTGTGGGTGATGCCATTGGATTTGGTGGCGGACGTCACGTGCCGGGCTTCCCGCGTGCACGCGAGCTCGAATGCGTAGCGCATGACCCTGTCGACACCCATGCGTGTGAAGACCGTCTCTTTCATCACAATCTCGTTGTCGGTGCCCTCATAGAGACGCCCGCCGATCTCCGAATACTCGCCCTCGACATTTTCGCGCACGACGTAAAAGTCAATGTCGGCGGCGTCTCGATCGCGAAGCGGCGAGACGATTCCGTTCAGGAGTCGCACCGGACGCAGGTTGATGTACTGCTGGAAGCTGCGCCGGATCGGGATCAGCAACCCCCACAGAGACACGTGATCGGGAACGCCGGGAAATCCCACGGCGCCGAGAAAGATGGCGTCATGGCCGCGAATCTGATCGATGCCGTCCTCGGGCATCATGCGGCCGGTGCGCGCGTAGTGCTCGCAGCTCCAGGGAAACTCATCGAACTGAAACTCGATGCCGAAACGCCGGCCCGTGGCCTCCAGAACACCGATGGCCTCGGGCACGACCTCTTTTCCAATGCCGTCGCCGGGGATCACGGCGATTCGATGCTTGCTCATGATTGCCTGCCTCGATTGCGGAGGCCGCGTGCAACCAGATGCCCGCGGCAGAACGGCCCGGAGCTTAACCCAGGCGGCGCCCACTGTCATGGCGGTAGCCGCTGATGGCCGCTAACACAGAACTCAGACTGCAGCTCAAGGACAGCGAGGATCGCTTCCGGAATCTCATCGAGGGTTCGATTCAGGGGATCCTGATCCATCGCAACTGGACGCCACTGTTCCTCAATCCCGCCTACGCAACGATCCTGGGCTACGACTCGCCCGAAGAACTGATGGCACTCGGCAGCGTCGAAAATCACCTGGCGCCCTACGAGCGCGAACGCCGCCGGCGTTACATGGAAGCCCGCATGAGAGGGGAACCGGCACCGAGCCAGTACGAGTTCGACGCCGTGCGCAAACACGGCACTATCGTTACGCTGCAGAACGTCGTCAGCGTCGTGAAATGGGACGGTGACCAGGCGATTCAGAGTACCATCATCGACGTAACGGAACGCCGGCGCGCGGAAGAGGGACTGCGCTGGAGCGAGCAGCGCTTTCGCGACTTCGCCGACACCGCCGCCGACTGGTTTTGGGAACTCGACACCGATCTTCGCTTGAGCTACTTGTCCGAGCGTTACCACGAGATCACCGGTAACTCGGCTCAGAACCTGCTCGGTCTCACGCACACGGAATGGCTGGAGACCATCTGCCCGAACGAAGAAGCTCGACACGCGCACATCGAGAAACTCAAGAGTGACAAACAATTCAACAATCTGGAGCTGGAGGTCATCGGCGCCGACGGCCAACGCCGCATACACACCATCAGCGGCAAACCCGTTTTTGACCAGAATGGTACTTTTCAAGGCTACCGCGGCACCGGCCGTGACGTGACCGGACCCCACCGCATGTCACGCCTGCTCGCGCACCAGGCAAGCCACGACCCGCTGACCGGGCTGGTGAACCGGCGGGTATTCGAGGAACGCCTGTGCCGCGTACTGGACGCGGCACGCAATGGTAACGGTGAGCACGCGCTTTGCTATCTGGACCTCGATGAATTCAAAGTCGTCAACGATACCTGCGGACACACGGCTGGTGATCACCTTTTGAAACAGGTGAGCGGCTTACTGCGCACCCAGGTGCGCCAGCGCGATACCCTCGCGCGGCTCGGAGGCGATGAGTTCGGCGTTATCATCGAGCACTGCAGCCTCGAACAGGCGGAGCGTCTCAGCGAATCGATCCGAAAGTCCATCAGCAGCTTTCGCTTCGTCTGGAAAGGCGCGAGCTTCCAGATCGGTGTCAGCATCGGTTTGATGCCCATATCGCGCACCAACCAGAGCGTCGAGGATCTTCTGTCCGCTACCGATAACGCCTGCTATCTCGCAAAGGAGCACGGCCGCAATCGTGTCCACATCTGCTCCAGCGACGATCTCGAGCTCGCCCGCCGCCGCCAGGAAGCACACTGGCTGACGCGCATCAACAATGCACTCGAAGAACAACTCCTGTCCCTGCTGGTGTATCCCATATTGCCATTGAACCCCACGTCATCCGCCGACGGCTCAGCCGAGATGCAATCCTTCGAATTGCAATTGCGCATGCAGGATGGCCAGGGTGGCGAGGTTCCGGCCACGGAATTCCTGCCAGCCGCCGAGCGCTGCCACATCGCGCCGGAACTCGACCGCTGGGCGTTCCAACAGGCGTTGCGCTGGCTCGCCGACGACACGGACCGACTCCGCACGCTCAAGCATTGCTGTATCGACCTGACCACGGCGTCATTGCGCGATGACGATTTCGTCGACGATACCATCGTGCTTTTGAACGAGAGCCAGGTTTCGGCCGATAAGCTGTGCTTCGGGCTGTCCGAATCGGTATTGCTAGACGGCAATTCGGCGAGTAGTCGTTTCATCGACTGCATGCGCGAGCTTGGCGCCCACTTTTCCGTCAACGGCTTTGGCACCGGACACGCGACCGTCCGTACCATCGCGCAGTTGCCGGTGGACTCCCTCAAGCTGCACGCGGATATCGTCAACGATGTGGTCGACAATCCCGTGGCGATGATCCTGGCGCGCAACCTGGTGGAAATCGCCCGGGAAACAGGCAAGCAGTCTGTCGCGCCGCGGGTGGAATCCGAGGCCGTGCTCCAGGTGCTGCGTGAGATAGGAGTGGAATTCGCCGTTGGCCCCGCGATCGGCAAACCCAAAGCCTACGAAAGCCCGCGCAAACGCGCGCGCCACGCCTGAGGGATATCTAAAAATCCCGGGAGCTGGTGTGCAGGCGCCCGAGCAGATGGCTGAGATCGATGATGCGCCCGACCACCAGATGCACTACCTCGCCTTCGCGCTCGATGGTGCCGTAAATACCCACCATCCGGGACCCCACCACCTCGCGCCGCTGGCGCTCCACGACCCAGGGCCACACGACCACATTGATATGGCCGGTCTCGTCCTCGAGGGTCATGAAGACGACGCCGCTGGCGGTGGAAGGACGCTGGCGATTGATGACGATGCCGGCTGCGCGAACATGCTCGCCGTGGCGACAGCGCCGGATCTCGGCGGCCGTCGCCATGCGCAAAGTTTTCAGACGGGTGCGCAGCAACGCCACCGGATGCCTGCCGAGGGTGAGCCCGAGGCTCTGAAAGTCCGCCACCAGGTTCTGCCCTTCGCCGGGCACTGGCAACATCGGCTCGGCTTCGTTGAAGTCAGGAGCTACCAGCAGTGGCAACGGCGCCTCGACGCCGAGCACCTGCCAGTGCGCCCTGTGACGGTTACCCGCGAAACGCTCGAGCGCACCAGCACCGGCCAGCCGGTTCATATCCTGATGCCTGATGCGGCTACGTCTCGTGAGGTCCGCGATGCTGGCGAAGGGCGCCTCGGCACGTGCCGTTGTCAGGGCCTCGGCGCTCTTCTCGGCGAAGCTCTTGATCATGCGAAAGCCCAGGCGCAGGGCCAGCCTGCATTTCTCACCGGCATCCGCGCCGCTGGCGTTCCTCTCCAGAGTGCAGTCCCAGAAGCTCGCGGCCACATCCACCGGAAGCACCTGGACGCCGTGACGGCGGGCGTCCTGGACGAGCTGCGAAGGCGCATAGAAGCCCATGGGCTGACTGTTCAGGAGTGCGCAGGCAAAAACCGCTGGCTCGTGGCATTTCAGCCAGGCGGACACGTATACCAGCAGGGCGAAGCTCGCTGAGTGGGATTCGGGAAAACCGTAGTCGCCGAAACCCTGGATCTGCTGGAAGATCCGGCGCGCGAAAGCCTCATCGTAACCGCGCTCGCGCATCCCCGATATGAGGCGTTCCTCGAAGGGCGCAAGACCGCCGCGCCGGCGCCAGGCGGCCATGGCACGGCGAAGCTGATCCGCTTCACCGGGACTGAAGCCGGCTGCCACCACCGCAAGCTGCATCGCCTGCTCCTGGAAGATGGGCACGCCGAGGGTGCGCTCGAGCACCGCGCGCACCCCTGGCGACGGATAGCTCACCGGCTCGATACCCTGGCGACGGCGCAAGTAAGGGTGCACCATGCCGCCCTGGATGGGGCCCGGGCGCACGATGGCCACCTCGATGACCAAATCGTAGAAGCACTTGGGAAGCATGCGCGGCAGCATGGCCATCTGCGCGCGGGATTCGATCTGGAACACACCGACAGTGTCGGCACGCTGGATCATCGCGTAGACCCGGCGGTCCTCCGCCGGTACCGTGGCCATGCTGAGTTGCCGGCCGCGATGCTCGGCGATGAGATCGAAGCTCTTGTGTATGGCCGTCAACATGCCGAGCGCCAGCACGTCCACCTTGAGCAGACCCAAAGCCTCCAGATCGTCCTTGTCCCATTGGATGACGGTGCGATTCACCATGGCCGCATTCTCGATAGGCACCAGCGCCGACAAGTCGTCGCGGGCGATGACGAAACCGCCGGTGTGCTGAGACAGGTGCCTCGGAAAACTCACCAGGCTGTCCACCAGGGTCGCGAGGCGATGCACCAAGGGATTATCCGGATCAAATCCCAGCTCACGGAACCGTTCCGGTATTACCTGCTTACCGTCCCACCACATGAGCGACTTGGCGAGACGATCCACCTGGGCGAGATCGAAGCCCAACGCCTTGCCCACATCACGCACGGCACTGCGCGGCTGATAGGTGACGACGGTGGCGGCAATGGCGGTGCGCTCGCGCCCATACTTTTCGTAGATGTACTGGATGACCTCCTCGCGCCGCTCGTGCTCGAAGTCCACGTCGATGTCCGGCGGCTCGTTGCGCTCCCGGGAGATGAAGCGCTCGAAAAGCATCTCCATGCGTGCAGGATCTACTTCGGTGATACCTAAGCAGAAGCACACGGCGGAATTGGCGGCGGAGCCACGACCCTGGCACAGAATTTCCTGGCGGCGTGCAAAACGCACGATGTCATACACGGTGAGAAAGTAAGGCTCGTAGCGGAGATCGGCGATCAACGCGAGCTCGTGTTCGATTTTTTCGCGCTGCTTCGATGAAATGCCTTCGGGCCAGCGCCTGCGGATGCCCTCTTCGGTGAGCGCACGCAGATGTTCGCCGGCGGTCATCCCCGCCGGCACCAGCTCCTCGGGATACTCGTAGCGCAACTCGTCCAGGGAAAAGTGGCAACGCGCGGCGATGGCGACGCTCTCTTCGAGCAACTCCCGGGGATAGAGACAGGCAAGGCGCTCGCGGCTGCGCAAGCATCGCTCGCCGTTGGCGTAAAGGTGCAAACCGGCATCGGCCAAAGTGCGGCCGAGGCGGATGGCGCAAAGGGTATCCTGCAACGCCCGCCGCGAACGGCTGTGCATGTGCACATCTCCGGCTGCCGTGAGTGGCAGACCCGCGCGCTCCGCCAGACGCACGAGCCGTGTGAGAAGCAGCGCGTCGTCGCGGCCACAGAGGCGTTCCACGGCAAGCCACGCGCGCCCGGGGAAACGCTCCGCGACCCAACGGGCTTGGGACTCGCCCGGGCCGGGCCCGGCCCCAAGGTCGCCAGGGTCCCCCGGCAACCACAATGCCAGGCAGCCCTCCAAATCCATCTGCAGATCGTCCAGCGTGAGCCGGTAGCTGCCCTTGTCCGCGGCCCGGCGCCCGCGGGTGATGAGGCGGGCAAGCCGGCCATAGGCGGCCCGATCGGTGGCCAGCAGCACCAGGCGGAGACTCCCCTCCACGGTGAGCTCGCTGCCGATAATCAGCGCGAGATCACACTCCCTGGCCGCCGTGTGGGCGCGCACCACGCCTGCCAGCGAGCATTCGTCGGTAATGGCGATGGCGGCGTAACCCAGCTGCGCGGCCCGCAGCACCAGCTCCTCCGGATGCGAGGCACCCCTGAGAAAGCTGAAGTTGGAGACCGCGTGCAGCTCAGCATAGCCGGGCTTCGCTGTCGCTGGCATGGGTTATCCCTGAGCTGACCTCATATACTGACTTTATATACAGTATACGAAGTCCGGGCAAGTGTGGCCCGGGGCTGGCGCAACACAGACAGACTTCGACTCATTGAGCCCTGCCCTCCGAACCGCTATGTTGTTGTAACCAGGACCAGATCCCGGCAACAACCGTGAGCCCGGCCAGACACCACCACGCCCTGCCTGAAGGTTATCGTCTGCACTGGTACGAGATCGATTCGATCCTCGGCCAGGGCGGATTCGGCATCACCTATCTGGCCCGCGATTCCAACCTCGAGCAGCTGGTCGCCATCAAGGAATTCTTGCCCAGCGACCTGGCGGTGCGCACCCAGGACAGCACCGTGCAACCCTTGAGCGCCGGTCACACCGATACCTACGGCTGGGGCTTGAATCGATTTCTCACCGAGGCGCGCACGCTGGCGAAGTTTCGCCACCCCAACATCGTGCGCGTCATGAGCGTGTTCGAGGCGAACAACACCGCGTACATGGTCATGGAGTACGAACGCGGGGAAAGCTTCGAGAACCTGCTCAAGTTCAAACAGGTGGGCGGCGAGCAGACACTGAAGAATATTCTCCTACCGTTGCTGGACGGACTGGAGCTCGTGCACGACGCAGGATTCATCCACAGGGATATCAAGCCCAGTAACGTGTACCTGCGCGAAGACGGCGTACCGGTACTGCTCGATTTCGGCTCTGCGCGACTCGCCCTGGGCGTGGAAACGCGCACCTTGACCAGCCTCGTATCCCCGGGTTACGCACCTTTCGAGCAATACAACGCCACCCGTGAAAGCGATAAGCAGGGCCCCTGGACCGACATCTATGCACTCGGCGCGACCATGTACCGGGCGGTGACCGGAAAGGGCCCAGTCGACGCCGCGGCGCGCGCCAATCTGCTCCTCGACGAGGGGCGCGATCCCTTTCAGCCCTGCGCGCAAATGGCGCTGGAGGATTATTCGCAAGCCTTTCTCCAGGCCATCGACCGTGCGCTGGCCTTCCCGCCGGGGGATCGCCCCCAGTCGGTGGATGCCTGGCGGCAGCTGGTGGTTGCCGGCGCGGTGGACTGGGAAGCCGAAACCGTCGCCGTCAGCATGAATGCGGCCTCGATCAAACAGGTGGATTTCGCCCTCGAAGACGGCAGCGCAACGACGGCGCCTGTGGCCGCCACCGATACCGCCACCAGGACGGTGCCGATGGCCGAGCCGGAAGCGGCTTCCGAGACCCCGCCGACAGCGAATGCGTCCGGTCGCGGCTGGTTCATTGCCACCAGCATCGTCGCGGTTGCCGGTATCGCCGTGGCGGCGTGGTTGAGCCTGCGCCCGGCGACGCGGGACGCTGCCGCACCGACCGAGATAGCGGCCGCCACGCCGGCCCCGTCACCGACCCTGCCGGCGGTTAAACCCGTCGACGAGTCCCGGGCGCAACCGCCGGTGAAAAATAGTAGCCGCGATGTCACGCAGGGTCCGGCGGCGAGCGGCGCTCTGGCCGCACCGGCTCCGGCAACCAACGCCATCCCGGCAGAGAACAAGCCATCGGCACCCGATGCCACTGCCACGGTCGGCGCGTCGACGCCGGCAACCAAGGCGCCGGCGCCCGCTCCGACGCCGAAGAAGAGTCCGGAAAAGGTGGCTACAGTCGTGCCGACACCCGCTCCGACGCCGAAGAAAAAAGCCCCGGAAAAGGTGGCCAAAGTCGCGCCGGCACCCGCGAAGAAGCCCCCCGAAGCCCCGTCGGTGTCGAAGAAATCGACATCCAAGAAGTCGGCGCGGCCACGCACCCGGGAAGAGAAAGTCGCAGCGCTTCTCGTCACCGGCGGCGAGAATCTGCGCGCCGGTCGGCTCACCAAGCCGAAGAAGCGCAACGCCCTTTCGGACTACCTTACGGTGCTGGCCATTGACAAGCACAACATAGCCGCGCGCCGGGGCGTCGAGCACATCGTCGAGCGGTACGTGGCGAAGGCTCGGGAAGCCACCGGCTACCTGCGCCAAGCCCGTTTCGTCCTCGACGCGATGAAGCTGCGCAAATGGCCGCAAGCCATCCTCGACCCGTTGTTCGCCGAATACCGCGAGGCCGATAAGCTCTTGACGGCGGCCCGCTAGGCTCCCCTGCTCCTTCCCTGCTCCCCCGCCGGCTTGTCAGCGCGGCCAGAACCGGGTACACAGGGCCGCGGCGCGATGCCGACGGACATCAATTAACAACGATTCGGGGAACCTGACCGCCATGAAACACCCTGCCATCGTACTTGCCAACCGCCTTTTCAAGACACCGAACGGCAAGGTGGCCCATGGCCTGATCCGCGGAAGCGATCGCTTCCAGGTGACCGCCGTCGTCGATCCCGATTGTGCCGGAGAGGACGCCGGTGATGCTTTGGACGGCGAGTGGCGTGACATTCCCATCGTCGCAAGTCTCGATGAAGCGCTGTCGGTTTCACAGCCGATACCACGCTGCTGCGTCGTGGGCATCGCCACCCATGGTGGCCGGTTCACCGACGACCTGCGGACGTCGGTGCTCGAAGCGGTCAAGCGCGGGCTCGACGTCGTCAACGGCCTGCACGATGCAGCCTCGGAAGATTCCGAGATCGCGGCCGCGGCCGAAGCCGCCGATGTCGAGCTCATCGATTTACGCAAGTCGCCGCCGAAGAACACTTTGCACTTCTGGGAAGGTGATCTTCTTCAAGTACGCGCTCCCCGGATTGCAGTTCTCGGCACCGACTGCGCACTTGGAAAACGCACCACGACACGCCTGTTGGTTCAGGCACTCAACGACTCCGGAATGCACGCAGAGATGATCTACACCGGGCAAACCGGCTGGATGCAGGGCGCGCGGTACGGGTTCGTGTTCGACGCGGTTGTCAACGACTATGTGAGCGGCGAGGTCGAGCACGCTATCGTAAGCTGCGACCGGGAAGCGCAACCGGACATCATGATAATCGAAGGCCAGTCGTCATTGCGCAATCCGAGCGGCCCGTGCGGCGCGGAGTTTCTCCTGTCCGGCGGCGCTCGGGGCGTGGTGCTGCAACACGCCGCGGGGCGTGAGTTCTTCGAAGGCTTCGAGGAGCAGAGGCTTCGAATTCCTTCGGTAGCCGACGAGATAGCGCTCATCGCCATGTACGGCGCGCGTACGCTCGCTGTCACCCTCAACGGCGCCCTCGTGAGCGCCGACGAGTTGATCGCCTGTCAGCAGGCCTATGAGCGCGAGCTGGGCATTCCGGTGCTGCGACCGTTGCAGGAAGGGGTGGATCGCCTGGTGCCCGTAATACAGGAATACATAGAGGAAGAGCGCCGATGAGGATTACGGGAATTCATACCAGCATCGAGGAATTCCAGCTCGCACGACCCTATACGATCGCCTTTCGAAGCGTCGACGATGTGCAGATGAGCTTCGTACGGTTGAACACCGACGACGGACTCACCGGCATCGGCTGCGCGTCGCCCGAATCGATGGTTACGGGAGAGACACGTGAAGCATGCAGCGCCGCTCTTCAGGAGGAGGCGCTCTCCTGGCTCCAGGGAAGGGATCCCCGCACCCTGCCCGCGCTCTGCCGCGAGCTCGATGCCCGCTTGCCGGAGGCTCCGGCTGCACGCGCCGCCGTGGATATCGCGCTGCACGATCTGCTGGCGCAGCGTCTGGGGGTGCCGCTGGTAGAGATGCTGGGCCGCGCCCACCAGAGCCTTCCCACCTCCATCACCATCGGCATCAAGCCCGTGGACGAAACCGTCGCAGAGGCGGACGAGTATGTCGGACGAGGCTTCAAGATATTGAAAGTCAAGCTCGGACATTCCCTGGACGAGGACCTGGCGCGGCTCACACGCCTGCGCGAGCGCGTCGGTAAAGACATCGGGATTCGCGTGGATCCCAATCAAGGCTACAGCGCAGAGCAGTTGAACGCTTTCATCGAACGTACGAGTCAACTGGATATCGAATTTCTCGAGCAACCCATGGCTGCGGACGACATCGATGCCATGCGTGCACTTCCGGAGAAAGTGCGCGCGCGCCTCGCCGCCGACGAGACCCTGCTGGATGCCCACGATGCCCTGACCCTAATCGAACCACCCCGGGCCTGCGGCATATTCAACATCAAGCTCATGAAATGCGGCGGCGTACACGCGGCGCGAAGAATTGCCGACATCGCCGACAGTGCCGGAATCGAGTTAATGTGGGGTTGCATGGACGAAAGTATCGTCAGCATCAGCGCGGCCCTGCACGCGGCGCTGGCATCGCCGGCGACACGCTATCTGGATCTGGACGGCAGTCTGGATCTGGCCCGCGACGTGGTGGACGGCGGTTTCGTTCTGGAAGACGGATACATGCGTACCACCGACCTACCGGGTCTGGGAGTGCGCTGGCTTTGACATGCTTAATGGGGAAACTAGATGTGCCCAGCTTCGCGCATGCGTCCGAGGCCTTCGCGCAGTATGCCGGCCAGAAACTCCGCCCATTCCGCCTGACCCTCGGTCGTGCCGATTAAGTCCTGGCGGATCTCCAGCTCCACGTGGGGAATGCCCCGATTCTGCCCATGCACGGGCGCCGCGTAGTCCTTATCGCTGGTCATGAAATAAGGTTCATTGTCGCCTACGCAGAGATGGCCTTCGTCCGCGAGCAGGTCGAGAAGAATCTGCGCGAATCTGGGATCGTGCTCATAGAGCACGCCAACGTGCCAGGGGCGCGACACGCCGTGAAAGACCGGCGTACAGCTGTGCACCGCAACCAGAACAGAAAGCCGTCCGGATGACTCCCGCTCGTCCAGAGCTGCGGCGATTGTGTCGTGGTAGGGGTGAAAGATCTCATCGGCGCGTACCTTCGCCTGTTGCCCGCTGACCGCACGGTTTCCGGGGATCTCCGTCTCCTCGCTGACGGTCACGATAAAGTCCTCGGCATCGGGCGAGCGGTTGCAGTCCGCTACCAGTCGTGAATACGTCTGCAACACCAGATGCGCATCGAGTCGTCGCGACAGACCCTTGGCAACGCCGGCGGCGCCAATGTCATAAGTGATGTGGCGTTCCAC
>CAXMNG010000117.1:0-7958 GCA_964194585.1 Salibacteraceae bacterium
AGCTGAAGGGCATCGTGGTGCAACTCCCCGGCTGAGCCCCGGGCGGGCCATTTCGAGCACATCAGCCCTCTGTTACAATCGCGGCCCGCCAACCCGGAAATGAATGGTCAACGCGGTAATTCACTTGCTCACCTCCGCCATATGATTTGGGTGGACTATGCCATCATCGCCATTCTGGTCGTGTCCGCCGCGATCAGCGTGCTACGGGGTTTCCTCAGGGAAGCGCTTTCTCTGCTCGGCTGGGTGCTGGCGTTCTGGCTGGCGCTCACTTTTGCCGACGACGTGAGCGGGCTCTTCGCCAGCTACGTCTCCCAACCGTCCATGCGCCATGGTCTGGCATTTTTCACCATCCTGGTCGGCACCCTCGTGATAACCGCCATCGTCATGTATCTGGTGCGGCTCATCGTCGACAAGACGGAGATCACGGGAACCGACCGCGCCCTGGGGATCGTATTCGGGATCGCCCGGGGTATCGTCATCGTAGCGATACTGGTCTTGTTCGCCGGTCTCACCGCGGTGCCGAAGGATCCCTGGTGGAAGGAATCGATATTTCTGCCGCATTTCCAGGTGCTGGCGGTGGAGATCCGATCGCTGTTGCCGCCGGAAGTCGCCATTCTTTTCAAGTATTGACCCGAGGTACGCTCGAGAAGCATGTGTGGAATAGTCGGTATTGTTGCCAACAGTGACGTCAACCAGACGCTCTACGATGCGCTGACGGTTCTACAGCATCGCGGCCAGGATGCGGCGGGCATCGCCACCTGCGAGGGAGCACGCCTGCATCAGCGAAAGGACAATGGACTCGTGCGGGAGGTCTTTCGAACCAAGCACATGTTGAGTCTGGGCGGCAACATGGGGATCGGGCACGTCCGATATCCGACCGCCGGGCGCGCATCGCCCACCGAGGCGCAACCCTTTTATGTCAATTCCCCTTTCGGAATCACGCTCGCCCACAACGGCAATCTCATCAATTCGCGGCAGCTCATGCGGGACGTGTTCCGCGACGACCGACGCCACATCAACACCGAATCCGACTCGGAAATACTCCTCAACGTATTCGCCCACGAGCTCATGAAGTCGGGGAAGCTCCGCATCGATGAAAACGACGTCTTCGAGGCCGTGTCCGGTGTGCACAAGCGCTGCCATGGCGGATATGCGGCAATCGCCATGATCGTCGGCTATGGGGTGGTCGCGTTTCGTGATCCCTTCGGCATTCGTCCCGTGTGTTTCGGCTACCGGGACACCGACGATGGACGCGAGTACATGATCGCATCGGAGAGCGTGGCGCTGGATGCCCTCGGATTCGAGCTGATGCGCGATCTCGAGCCCGGTGAGGCCATCGTCATCGATACGAACGCCGGGATACACACCCGGCAGTGCGCCGAGAACTCCGTCTATTCACCGTGCATATTCGAGTACGTGTATCTGGCGCGCCCGGATTCTATCATCGACGACGTATCTGTGTACAAGGCGCGACTGCGCATGGGTGAACGACTCGCCGACCGGATTCTCGAAGCATGGCCCGATCACGATATCGACGTGGTTATTCCCATCCCCGACACCAGCCGAACGGCTGCATTGCCGTTGTCGTACAAGCTCGGCGTCAAGTATCGCGAAGGATTCATAAAAAATCGATACATCGGCCGTACCTTCATCATGCCGGGACAGGAGGAACGGGAGCGATCGGTGCGCCACAAGCTGAACGCCATCGCCTTGGAATTCGAGGGCAAGAACGTCCTGCTGGTGGATGACTCCATCGTCCGCGGGACCACCTCCGCGCAGATTATTCACATGGCGCGGGAAGCCGGCGCACGCAAAGTCTACTTCGCCTCTGCGGCGCCGCCGGTGCGGTATCAAAACGTCTATGGTATCGACATGCCGGTGGTCGGCGAACTCATCGCCCACAATCGTACCGAGGACCAGATTGCCGCGACCATCGGCGCGGATCGGCTTTTCTATCAGACCGTGGACGATCTCATCGACGCCGTGCGCAAAGGCAACCCGCGGCTGCGTGCATTCGATACTTCCTGCTTCACCGGCGACTACGTGACCGGCGGAGTCACGACTGACTACCTGGAGCAGATAGCGCTGGCGAGGAACGACGCAGCCAAGGAGAGAGCAGCGCAGGGATAGAATTTAAACAGGGACAGATTTAAACAGGGACAGATTTGAAATCTGTCCCTCCCCATTGACAGGGACCTCGACCTTCGCTTACCCTCCTTTACCAAGCGCCGATTTGATCTAAATCAGCTTGCGGGCGCTCAATAAATACGGCTAAAGCGAGGGCAAACCTGCTTTAGCAACCGCGAAAGCAGGTTTTTTTTTGCCCTCACGACGTTCACCCGATTTAGGGGGCAAGGTAGTGGAAAAATTCGATACCCGTGCCATACGCAGCGGTCAAGTCCGGACCGCCGAGTCCGAGCACAACGATCCCATATTCCTGACATCCAGCTTCGTCTTCGACAGCGCCCGCCAGGCGGCGGCGCGTTTCGCCCATAAAGAAGAAGGCAACGTCTATTCCCGATTCACCAATCCCACGGTGCGCGCTTTCGAAGACCGGTTAGCGGCGCTGGAGGGGGCCGAGCATTGCATCGGCACCTCGTCGGGAATGTCGGCGGTACTCGCCACCTGCCTTGCGCTTTTGAAGAGTGGCGATCACATCGTTGCCGCGCACGATCTTTTCGGGTCCACCGTGTCGTTGTTCAGCAACGTCCTTTCCAAATTCGAAATTCAAACGAGTTTCGTGTCGGTCACAGACAAGGAAGCATGGCAGGCGGCCATTCGACCGGAGACGCGCTTCCTTTTCATCGAGAGCCCGACCAATCCCCTTGGGGATGTTGCGGACATCGTCTGGCTTGGCGATCTCGCTCACGACAACGATTGCTTGCTCGTCGTGGACAACTGCCTGTGCACGCCGGCGTTGCAGTTGCCTTTCGAGATGGGCGCGGACATCGTCATTCACTCGGCGACCAAATTTATCGACGGACAGGGGCGCTGTGTGGGCGGCGCCGTGTTGATGCAGGACAAGGAGATCTACGATCAGGTATTCAGCTTCCTGCGTACCTGCGGCCCGACCATGAGCCCCTTCAACGCCTGGGTGTTCCTGAACGGTCTGGAAACCCTGAGTCTGCGCATGCGCGCTCATTGCGAAGGTGCACTTGCGTTGGCGCGCCGGCTGGAAAAACATCCGGCGGTGGCGAAGATTTACTATCCGGGACTCGAGAGTCATCCTCAGCATGCTCTCGCCGCGCGCCAGCAGAAGGCATTCGGATCCGTTGTCGCCTTCGAGATCCACGGCGATCGCGAGGACGCCTGGTCGGTGATCGACGCCACGCGAGTTCTCTCCATCACAGCCAACCTCGGGGATGCGAAAACCACCATCACGCATCCGGCGAGCACGACCCATTGTCGCATCACCCAGGAACAGCGGGATCTGGCCGGTATTCGGGAATCGTTGATTCGCGTTGCGGTGGGGCTGGAGGACATCGACGACATCGAGGCCGATCTACTCAGGGGGCTTGACGCCTTGACGGTGGCGCCGCGCGTTCGCGCGGTGCCCTGCTGACGGCCGGCGGGAGAGTCCAATCGCCATGGTGACCATCAAGCAAAGCGATGTCATCGACAGCATCTCCGATGCACTGCAATACATCTCTTATTATCATCCCGTCGACTTCGTGAAGGCTTTGGGCGAAGCCTACGAGCGTGAGCAGTCGCCGGCGGCCAAGGATGCCATGGCGCAAATCCTCACCAATTCCCGTATGAGTGCGGAGGGCAAGCGACCCATTTGTCAGGACACCGGGATCGTGGTGGCGTTCGTGGATGTGGGTATGGATGTGCGTTGGGACGCGGGTCTGGGCCTCGAGGATATGATCAACGAGGGCGTGCGCCGTGCCTACACTCACCCGGACAACGTGCTGCGCGCCTCGGTCGTGCACTCGCCCACCAGCGCTCGCGTGAACACCCGGGACAACACGCCGGCGGTGATTCATGTGAGGCTCGTGCCCGGCAGCTCGGTGGACGTGCGCATCGCCGCCAAGGGCGGCGGCTCGGAAAGCAAGGCTCGCTTCGAGATGCTGAACCCCAGCGACAGTGTCGTCGACTGGGTGCTGAAGACCCTTCCGACCATGGGCGCCGGCTGGTGTCCGCCCGGCATCCTCGGCATCGGCATCGGCGGCACACCGGAGAAGGCTCTGTTGCTCGCCAAAGAATCCTTGCTCGCTCCCATCGATCTGCATGAGGTGCGCGAGCGCGGCGCGCGCAACGACATCGAGGCGCTGCGTCTGGAAATCTACGACAAGGTGAACGCCCTGGGCATCGGCGCCCAGGGTCTGGGCGGATTGACCACCGTGCTGGACGTCAAGATACTGGATTACCCCACCCACGCCGTATCACTGCCGGTAGCGATGATCCCGAACTGCGCGGCCACCCGCCACGCCCACTTTACCCTCGACGGCAGCGGTCCGGCGCATCTCGCACCGCCGAAGCTCGAGGACTGGCCGGATATCAGCTGGACACCGTCATCGGACGCGCGGCGCGTCGATCTCGACACCCTCAGCCGCGAGCAGGTGCAGGAATGGAAGGCCGGGGATCGCCTGCTGCTCTCCGGGCGGCTGTTCACCGGACGCGACGCTGCCCACAAACGCATCGCAGACTTGATCGAGGCAGGCAAGCCGCTTCCCGAGGGCGTCGAGCTGGAGAACAGGATCATCTACTACGTGGGTCCCGTGGACCCCGTGCGTGACGAGGTAGTGGGGCCCGCGGGACCAACCACCGCGACACGTATGGACAAGTTCACGGACATGATGCTGGCGGAGACCGGGCTCATCGGCATGATCGGCAAGGCTGAGCGTGGCCCGGAAGGCATCGAGGCCATTCGCCGTCACAAGGCCGTGTACCTGATGGCCGTGGGCGGCGCCGCCTACCTGGTTTCCAAGGCAATCCGCAAGACCCGCATCGTGGCCTTCGAGGATCTCGGTATGGAGGCGATTCGTGAATTCGAAGTGGAGGACATGCCGGTAACGGTCGCCGTCGATTCCAGCGGCGAGTCCGTGCACCACACCGGGCCCGCCCACTGGCGCGGGAAGTTTCCGGTGGCAGTGGTATAGGATTTTTCTACCCGCCGGCAGTGCCCCCGTCCAACACGATTGTCGCTATTGTCTCGGCCGACGATCCGCGTGTGGCAGAGGCGCGAATGCTGCTGCTGGAATACACCGAATCCCTCGACGTCGATCTGTCCTTCCAGAACGTCGACCAGGAACTCAGCGAATTCCCCGGCAGCTACATGCCACCCACCGGTGCCCTGTTACTGGTCAGCCGTGGCGGGAAAATCGCGGGCAGCGTTGCAATGCGCAAGCTCGATGCGGCGGTCTGCGAGATGAAGCGCCTTTACGTGCGTCCCGACTCTCGGGGGCTCGGCGTCGGACGCGCGCTCGCCGTCGCCGTCATCGAGGCGGCCAGGGATATGGGCTACCGGAAAATGCGTCTGGACACGCTGGCGGGCATGGACGATGCCCAGGGTCTTTACCGCACCCTTGGATTCCGGGAGATCGCCGCTTACTATGAAAACCCCGTTTCGGGCACCAGGTACCTGGAGCTCGACCTGAGGTTATCGAAGTGAAGGACAAAATGAAGGACAAAATCGAAAAATCCAACGAAGAGTGGATGAAGGAACTGACGCCTGAGCAATACCGGGTGACCCGACAGAAGGGTACCGAGCGTCCGTTCACCGGCGATTATCATGACAGCAAGAAACAGGGCACCTACCTGTGCGTCTGCTGCGGCATGCCGCTCTTCCACTCCGATCACAAATTCGACTCCGGCACTGGCTGGCCGAGTTTTCACTCTCCGGTCCACGAAGATCACGTTAGCGAGGAAAAGGATCGCACCCTGTGGATGGTGCGCACGGAAGTCCTCTGCAGTGCTTGCGACGCGCATCTCGGGCACGTGTTTCCAGATGGCCCGGAGCCCACCGGACAGCGCTACTGCATCAACTCGGCGGCCCTGAAGCTCGACGAGAAAAAGAACACCACGGAAGAGTGATTTCAGATGATGTGGCACGATCGGCGCATACTGGATCTCCTCGATATCGAGCATCCCATCATCCTGGCGCCCATGATGAGTGCCGGTAATCCGGAGCTGGTGGCGGCGGTAAGCGAAGCGGGGGGGCTGGGAAGCTTCGGCGCCGCCGGCACGCCGCCGGATCGGTTGCGCACGACGGTACAGGCCATCCGGCAGCGCACCGGCCGTGCATTCAATATCAATCTGTTCTCCGCTCGCGCGGAGGATTTCGATCGCGACGCGCGCCCCGGTCCCCGACTGGTCGAGCGGCTCGAGGCCTACCACTCGGAGCTGGGACTCGGCCCGGTGCCGGATCCGGCACCGCTGTTCGGGCCGGCGGAAGAGCAGCTCGACGTCTTGATCGCAGAAGGCGTGCCGGTAGTCAGCTTCCACTTCGGGGCGGATGCCCCCATGGTTGCCAGGGCTCACGAGACGGGCATCAAGGTGCTGTGCTCGGCGACCACGGCCGCCGAAGCGAAGTCCCTGGAAAACATCGGCGTCGATGCCGTCATTGCGCAAGGTTCCGAGGCCGGTGGACATCGCGGCACCTTCACGGTGGACTATCGACAAGCATTAATCGGTACCATGGCGTTGGTGCCGCAGATCGTGGACGCAGTGTCGATTCCCGTGATCGCGGCGGGCGGCATCATGGACGCCCGGGGCGTGGTGGCCTCTCTGGCCCTCGGCGCATCCGCGGTGCAAATGGGTACCGCTTTTCTCGGCTGTCCGGAAGCGACCATCGGCGACGCCTGGCGCGATTCGCTGCAGGCCGCGGAAGCTGAGGCGACCACGGTCACCGAGGCCATATCCGGCAAGCCGGCCCGCGGAATCCGCAACCGTTACATCGACGAGGTCGAAGCCCTCGGTGAAGCGCTGCTGCCTTATCCGGCGCATTACTCGATGTCCAGAGATCTGCGCAAAGCGGCAGCGGAGCGCGGCAAGCCGGATTTCATCGCGTTGTGGGCGGGGCAGGGCGTCGGTCTCATGCGTCGACGCGCGGCCGCGGATCTGGTGGACGACCTGGTCGTGGAGTCGCAGCAACTGCTGGGTCGACTCGGTCAGGGTTGAACGGCTGAATGGCCGTGCGGGCCAGATACCGACTCTGGATCGCAGGCGTTCTGGCGATCGTTGCCATTGTACTCGCGGCAATCGCCGCTGTCGTGCCATTCTTGGAAGCGCCGCCAGGTGGTGTAGCGGGTTCCATCGCAACGCTATTGATCGCCGCCGAGGTGTTTGCCGCACTCGCGATTCTGATAGTCGGCAAGGAGCTGTACGGAAAACTCTGGGCAAAGCTGCAATCCATGCGCTCGGATAACGTGCACTAGACGCATCGAGAAACCTTCAAGAGGACACGACCATGAGTAACCATGTGTACAAATCCCTGGAGCTGACCGGCTCCTCCAGCAACAATATCGAAGACGCCGTCAGCAACGCCGTCACCAAGGCGTCGGAAACGGTACATAACATCAGATGGTTCGAGGTGACGGATATCCGCGGCGAGATCGAGAACAAGGCCGTGGCCTACTGGCAGGTCACCATGAAGGTGGGATTCACCCTGGACTGATGGGTGCGGGCAGGCAGGGAGATACCGACATGACACAAGCTGTCGATATCGAGGCCGCGTTGGCCGGACGATCGGTGTTGCGCGGCCGTACCGAGCATACCTCCGAAGTCGATGCCGAGGCGGCGTTTGCGACTCTGGCACCGTTTCGCGACGGCGGGGTCTTCGCGGGTAGCTTCGACGGAGTCAGTCCCTGGGAGCGACATCCGAACGGTGACGAGCTGGTGCATATCCTCGATGGGGCAACGACTCTCACCATCATCATCGATGACGAGCCGCGCGTGTTCGAAATGAGGGGAGGCATGCTTTTGGTCGTGCCGCAGGGATGCTGGCACCGCTTCGA
>CAXMNG010000118.1:0-3003 GCA_964194585.1 Salibacteraceae bacterium
TGCAAGATAAGCACGGACCTGGCCGGCAAGCTGGAGTTGGAGATCCCCTACCTCGCCACGGGTTTCGACGACGCACCGGAGGAAATTCGCCGGGCCGTGGCCAGTGGCCTCATGGAGCTCGGTTGCAGCTACGTGGGCCGCCGCCCCATCGACGATGCCGTGCCGTGGTTGCAACTGATCGTTGCGGGGGAGTCCGGGCCGAGCGCCGATGCGGCAGCTCTGGTGCACGTTCAGAAGTCAGAGTTCCACGCGCCTTCCGGCGAGCGCCTCCACGACGGTCAATTGCTGGGAATGGCCGTGTCTTCCACTGCACTTCTCGAACGATGCATCGTCCATGGGCTGGAGCAGGGCTTCGACATGATTCTCCTGGATGCGACCACCGGCATCGAGGCCAGCTGGCCAGAACTCTCCGGGGCTCCGGATCCACGCATTCTCCGGGATGCCATCACCATACTGCGGCGCCTGGACAGGGAAGAGGAAATCGATCTCGTGTATTTCGGTGGCGTACGCTCCGGCACCGATTCCGCCAAGCTCATCGCGCTCGGCGTGAAGGCCGTGGTACTGGGCGCCACCTTGAGTCTTTCCGTGGGTGGTTCCATTACAGAGCAAGGTTGCATCGAGTTCGCACCAGATTGGAGCGAAGAGGAACGCAGTCGAGCCATCGTCAGTATTTTGAATGCAAGCGCCGGCGAAGCCTCGATGATGGCGCGTTGCACCGGCAAGACCAATCTGCACAATCTCGAACCCGAGGACTTGCGCTCCGTCACCCTGGCGACCTCCGAAGCGACGGGCATTCCGCTTGCCGGCATGCGTCCAGCGTAGAGAGTGCCCCGGGGATCCGATATTCTCTCGCGGGCTTAGGGGACAGATTTGAAATCTGTCCCCGGTGTACACCTGACAACACGACAATAACCGACGGGAGGTAGTCATGGCCGTTGATCTCGACAAGGTCGCGAAATCCGAGGGGATTAAATACTTTCTCATCAGCTTCGTGGATCTGTTCGGCGTGCTGCGCTCAAAGCTGGTTCCGGCGCGCGCCATCGGACAGATGCAGAAGGACGGTGCCGGATTTGCAGGATTCGCCGCATGGTTGGACATGACGCCGGCGCATCCCGACATGTTCTCCGTTCCGGATCCGGACAGCCTCATCCAGTTACCCTGGAAGCCCGAGGTGGCGTGGCTCGCCGGGGATTTGTGGATGGACGGCAAGCCGGTGGAGGCCTCGCCCCGCATCGCGCTGAAACGCCAGATCGAGAAGCTGGCAGCGCAGGATCTTTACATGAAGTCGGGCGTCGAGTGCGAGTACTTCCTGGTCAATTCGGACGGCACCGCGATTTCCGACGACCGCGACACCCAGGAGAAGCCCTGTTACGACCAGGCGGCGCTCATGCGCCGTTACGACATCATCAGCGAGATCTGCGATTGCATGATCGAGTTCGGCTGGAACCCGTACCAGAACGACCACGAAGATGCCAATGGCCAGTTCGAGATGAACTGGGATTATGACGATGCGTTGGTGACGGCGGACCGTCATGTTTTCTTCAAGTACATGGTGAAGTCCATCGCCGAGAATCACGGCCTGCGGGCGACTTTCATGCCGAAACCCTTTCCGAACCTTACCGGTAACGGCTGTCACGCCCATGTGTCGGTGTGGGACAAGTCGGGAAACGTGAATAAATTTTTGGACGAGGGCGACGAAATGGGCCTGTCGAAGCTCGCCTACCAATTTCTCGGCGGTGTCATGCACAACGCCGACTCGCTGGCGGCAATTTTCAATCCCAGTGTCAACAGCTACAAGCGCATCGATGCAACCGTGACGCTGTCCGGCGCCACCTGGTCGCCGAACGCCATCAGCTACTCAGGCAACAATCGAACTCACATGGTGCGCATTCCGGATCCGGGCCGCTTCGAGCTGCGCCTCATGGACGGTGCCGCCAACCCTTACCTGCTTCAAGCCGGAGTGCTGGCCGCGGGCCTGGACGGTATCGGCAACGACCGTGATCCGGGACAGCGCCTGGACATCAACATGTACACCGAGGGTCACAAGCAGCGTCGCATTCGCCGGCTGCCCCTGAACTTGCTCGATGCAGTGCGCCTGTTCGACAAGAGCAAAGTGCTGCGGGAAGCGTTCGGCGATGAGCTGGTGAGTAGTTATGTGAAGCTGAAGCTGGAAGACTGGCGAAGCTACGCGACGACTATCAGCCAGTGGGAGAGGGATCATACGCTCGACACCTGATATTGGCGGCCGCGTCTGCGCAGGAGCGAGCTTGGAGGGGACAGATTTGAAATCTGTCCCCTTCGGCGGTTCGCGAGCAAGCTCGCTCCTACAAGGGATTATTGTTTTCTGCTTGGCGGGGATGATCGCCGGCTGTGGCACCATCTATGTCAACAAGGCGGACCGCAACCCCACGTATCACACGGAAACCGACTTCGATTCCAACCGGAATACGGAAATGACCTACCGGCGCATCTACACCATGCTGTACAAATGCACCAGCGGCTACTATCGCGTGCGGGGGAATTTCGATCCGGATTCACGCCACGCGGAGATATCCGTCGATACGGGCGTGGGCTTCGAGAACGACCTCTACTTCGCCGATTCCCACGTGATGAGCATCATTATCGAAGCCGACGGAGTAGAGAAGAGCAAGGTTCAGATCAAGCAGACGAGCCGCCAGGGCGCGCCGTATGCGGGCGCCATGGCAGACTGGGTGAACGAGGGCAGCGACGACTGCGCTGCTCGCTAGTAGTCTGGACTGGCAGCTAGCGGGAAGACTTTCGTTTGCCGTTCGATGACGGGCTGCCGGTTTTCGCGGAGCTCCCCATCTTCTTGACCTCCGACTGCAGCTGGTCGATGGTCTGCATGTTCTCGCCATAGGCCCTCACCAGTTGCCGCGTGAGATCCGACAGTCCCTTGATGGCGATGGTCAGGTCGTCCTTTCTGGCGTTGACCAGATCGATCTGCATGAGAACCAGTCCCGCAACGTCCTCGGGGCGCGAAAC
>CAXMNG010000119.1:0-2151 GCA_964194585.1 Salibacteraceae bacterium
AGCGTAATGGTACCGACGACGATGCCGGCCGCCGCCGTGGCGACGCCGATGCCGATCATGTTCCGGGAACCGGCGATCATGCCGTCGAGCATGTCCATCAACCCTTCACGCAGCAGCTTGCCGACGTCCTCGCCGGTCTTGCGGAGATACGCCTTGAGCGCTTTCTGGGTCAGCAGGACGAAGAGCATGAACAGGCTCGCGTAAAGTGCCGACAGGCCCGGAGACAGCCGCTCCACCGTCAGGCACCACACCAGCACTACCACGGGCAGCAGGTAATAGAGCCCAGCCTTCACCGTGGGGCCCGTCTCGGGCAACACCGAGATGTCTATGTCGTGCTCCAGCTCCGGAAACCCCAGCGCATACTTCACGAGCCCCACATAGGCGATGATGGTCAGCGCTGCGGCGACGAAGGGCGTTGCGTCGCCGAACACGCCTTTAATCCACCCAAGGCCGTAGTAGACGACGGCGGTGAGAACGATCAGGCCGAGAAAGGTCGCGAGAAAGCTCGTCAGCTTCTGTATGGCGGTGGCTGCGCTTGTTCGCTTCGGGAGCCCCTTCATACCGGCCTTCACGGCCTCCAGGTGGACGATGTAGACCAGTGCGATATAGGAGATGAGTGCCGGGAGCGCGGCGTGCTTGATCACCTCCAGGTAGGAGATGCCGACGTACTCCACCATCAGGAACGCAACCGCTCCCATGATGGGAGGCGTGAGCTGGCCGTTGGTGGATGACGCCACTTCCACCGCGCCGGCTTTTTCCGCGGAGAAACCCACCTTGCGCATCAGGGGGATCGTGAAGGTGCCGGTGGTGACCACGTTAGCGATGGCCGATCCGGAAATCAGGCCTGTCATGCCCGAGGACACGACGGCAGCCTTCGCCGGCCCGCCCCGCAGATGTCCCATGAGGGCAAAGGCAACGCGGATGAAGTAATTACCGGCGCCGGCCTTCTCCAGCAGGGATCCGAACAATACGAACAGAAATACCATGCTCGCCGACACGCCGAGTGCGACGCCGAATACGCCCTCGGTGGTCAGATAGTAATGCGACATGCCCTTGTTGAGGCTCGCCCCCTGGTGGGCGATCACATCGGGCATCAAGTGTCCGCCGAAGGTGTACCAGATGAACACGAGGCAGACGATGGCGAGCGGTGGCCCCAATGCGCGACGGGTCGCCTCCAGGATCAGAACGATGCCGACGACGGAAACGACGAGATCGGTGGTCGTCGGCAGCCCGGGTCGCTCGGCCAATTCGCGATAAAAAAGAAATATGTAGGCCGCACAGAATGCCGCCACCGAGGCCAGCACCCAGTCCAGAATCGGGATGTACTTGCGCGGCGAGCTCTTGAGCGCAGGATAGGCCAGGTAGGCGAGAAAAATGGCGAACGCCAGGTGAATGGAACGCACTTCCGTCGAGTTGAGCACGGCTACTCCGACGATGTAGGGCATTGGCGAGGCAAACCAGAGCTGGAACAGCGCCCACGCCAGCGGAACGGACCATAAGACTTTCGCCGGAATTCCCGTGGGCGATCGTGCCCCGGTGTCGGACTCGGCGATCATGTCCTGCAGCTTGCTTTGATCGACGGCCGGTGAAGTGCCGTTTTTCTCCTCGCCCATCGTCTCCTCCCAGAATTTATTCGCGGAACGGTCCCGACCGCTCCTTCACCGCCAACAGGGGCGTTACTCCCGTGTTTACATCATCCCGTTTTCGCGATAGTAGCGGACTGCGCCCGGATGCAATGGCGCGGACAAGCCTGCCGTGATCATCCGGCCGGGCAGAAGATTTCCCAACGCCCTGTGCAGCCGTTTCATGTTGTCCAGATTGTCGAACACGGATTTGACCACAAGGTAGGCCGTTTCGTCGTCGAGGTCCGACGAGGTCACGGCAGTCACCATGACGCCGAAGGTCGGTATCAAACCGTCGGATTCCGCGTACACACCCGTCGGCACTTCCGACGCTGCGAGAAAGCGGTTGTTGGCTACGAGCTTGTCGATTTCGGCGCCCGAGACCGTAATAATTTTTGCGTCACACAGCTCGAGGGCCTTGGCAGTTCTTTCGTCGGGATGGGATACGACCGAGACCACCGCCTGCACGCGATTGTGGCACAGAGCGAGAAGCTGCTCGGCGTCGTTCAGCTCATCCACGAATTGAAAC
>CAXMNG010000120.1:0-29166 GCA_964194585.1 Salibacteraceae bacterium
GTTACCTGGCACCCTGCCCTGTGGAGCCCGGACTTTCCTCCATGCCCAGCGGCGTAGCCGCGGCACAGCGACTGTCTGGCCGACTCCCGGGAACCAGTGTCGGGCCTGGGGAAAACCAAATCAAGGCCGTCACCCGCCCGCGGCGCTATTTCTCCTCGTCTCCGTGGCCGGCATCCTCGTCCCCGGCCGCCGACAACGCGATAGCCTGTTGGTAAAGCGCGTTTCGCTTGCCACCGGTGAGGCGCGCGGCCACGGACACCGCTCGGCTGACCGTCAGCTCCTCGACAAGCACGCGCAGCAGCTCTGCGGTGGAAACGCTGACCGTTTCGTCGTCCTCCTCGACGACTGTCGCACCAGCGACGACGATCACGAACTCGCCGCGACGTTGCTCGTCGTGCTCTTCGAGCCAATCATGCAGCTCGGCCAGAGTTCCGCCAATCACGGTCTCGTGAATCTTGGTCAGTTCGCGCGCCAATACCGCGGGCCGTTGTGAGTCGAATTCCGCGGCCAGGTCCGCCACTGTCTGCAGGATGCGCCGCGGCGACTCGTAGAACACCAGCGTACGCGGCTCCGCCGCAAGCCCTTGTAGATGTCTCCGGCGCGCGCTCATTCTGGCGGGTAGAAAACCCTCGAAGCAGAATCGAGCCGTCGGCAGACCCGCGACGCTCAAGGCGCAAATGGCGGCACTGGGCCCGGGGATTGGAATGATGGCGTGTCCCTGCTCGCGCAAGGCCACGACCAGACGAAAGCCGGGATCGCTGATGAGTGGTGTCCCGGCGTCGGAAATGAGGGCCACGCGCTCGCCGGCGGCAATGCGTTCCACGATGCGCGTGACCTGACGCGATTCGTTGTGCTCGTGAAAGGATCGGCACTTCGTGCCAATGCCGTAACGGGCGAGAAGCGTCGCGCTGTGGCGCGTGTCTTCGGCAAGGATCAGATCTACTGAGCCGAGCACGTCGAGGGCGCGACTGCTGACATCCTGAAGATTACCGATGGGCGTCGCGACCACATACAGGGCGCCACCGCGAGCCGTGTCCCGCGTCACCCTGTTGCCTGCATCAACCGATCTGTCGCTAGCCACCGTGGCAATTCCGCTTTGGCACCAAGCGCACATTCTACGCTCTGACTGCGAACGCGTCGCAGTGCGGTGAATGGATCCCACCGGTGTCGTCTCGACTAACCTCGCTTGTCAGCCAATAGCGCGCGTTTACTGTCCATGGCGATAATGGGGTGGAAGCGAGCGCGTCTTTGCCGCAGAATCCACGCCGACCCTTGCATTGAACGCAAAGCACCGCTCGTGGTCCGAGCCGACATCACATGCTCAACGCGCGCACTCTCAGCACCGTATTACTCGCCGCCATCCTGACCGTGGGGTGCGAAAGCGTTCCCCAACGGTCCGAAACCGGCGACCGCGAAGCGACCCGCGTTGCCCGTACGCACATGCAGGCCGGTGAATATCTGCCGGCGGCACAAGAGTACATGCGCCTCGCCGGCCTTTCTTCAGGCGACGCCGCGCTCGTCTTCCGGCTGGATGCCGCATCGGCGTTCGTTCTCGCCAAGCGACCGGATGCCGCGCTTCAAATTCTCGATAACGTTCGCGGGCAGTCGCTGTCCAGAGATCTGCAGATCAGAAGGAACCTCGTGCACGCGCAACTTGCGCTGGCGGAGCAGCGCCCGGAAGAGGCTCTGACATTTCTCGATGCGGCGCCGGCCGACGATGCTCCACCGGATCTGACGGCGCGATACCACAACGTGCGTGCCGACGCATTCGAGGCGACCGGAGAGCACGTCGAATCCGCCCGCGAGCGTGTCCAACTGGAGTTGCTTTTCACCGACAGCGCCGCGCTCAATGAGAATCGTCGGCGTATCTGGGGATCCTTGAGCCAGCTTTCGCCTCAAGCGCTGGAGGCCGCGCATATTCCACC
Organism: Salibacteraceae bacterium; assembly: GCA_964194585.1. Lineage (GTDB taxonomy): Bacteria > Pseudomonadota > Gammaproteobacteria > HK1 > HK1 > JAABYT01. Next base: position 1,926 of record CAXMNG010000120.1, read on the forward strand.
GCCGAGCACGCTCGGCGGATGGATCGAGTTGGCGGCGATCGGTAGCTCGACCATTACCGATCCCAATACGCTCGGCCAGGCCATTGCCCTGTGGCGCCACCGTTATCCCGGCCATCCGGCCGGTGACAACGTCGTGCCGATGCTGATGGACGACAGCCAAATCGCCTGGGCACCGGTCCGCACCGTAGCGCTGCTGCTTCCCTTCGAGGGTCAGTTCGCAAAAGCAGCGGATGCGGTGCGTGATGGTTTCTTAGCCGCGTGGTTCGCGGACCAGAATACCGAGACGCGACCCACGGTACTGGTGCGCGACACGTCGAGCGGCGACATCTGGAACATCTACAACCGAGCCATCGAAGAAGGCGCCGAGTTCGTCGTTGGGCCGCTCAGGCGCGTGGCCGTGACGCGCCTCGCCGACGCGGCGGGCATGCCGGTACCGACACTGACCCTCAATCATGCCGACGCCGCTACCAGTGTGAGCGCCGACGCGGCGATGACCGCACCGACGAGCGGTCTGTTCCAGTTCGCCCTGTCGCCGGAATCCGAGGCACGGCTGGTAGCCGAATTCGCCTGGTTCGCCGGTCACACGAGTGCTGCCGTGCTTACGCCGGTGGGCGCGTGGGGCGATCGCGTCGCCACCGCTTTCGCCGACGCCTGGGAAGATCTCGGCGGTACCGTGGTCGAATTTCAAAGCTATTTGAACGACGGCTCCGACATGTCGACACCGGTAAGAAAATTGCTCAATATCGACGACAGTGACGCACGCTACCGTTCACTCAGGAAAGTCCTCGGTAGCGACATCAAGCAGGAAACCCGCCGGCGACAGGATCTGGATTTCGTCTTCATGGCGGCTTTCCCCCGCCAGGCAAGGCAGTTGCGGCCACAGCTGGAGTTTCACCAGGCACAAGATTTGCCCGTCTATTCTACCTCACACGTTTATTCCGGCATCGCGGATCCAGACGCGGACCGGGATATCGACGACGTCGTCTTCGGTGACATGCCCTGGGTGCTCGATCCGGCGGCCAGCGGCGGAGCGCTTCGCCGCGAGGTAGGGGCGCTCTGGTCCGATTCGGTGAGCGCTTTCGTACGCTTGTACGCTTTCGGTGCCGACGCTTACCGCCTCGTGGGTGAACTCGGCAAGCTTCGCGCTCAGCCATACGCGGAGTTCCAGGGCATGACGGGAAGCCTCTCGCTCAGCGAAAAGAATCGCATCAACCGCCGGCTCATGTGGGCGCGGTTCAACAAGGGTACTCCACGAATTCTCGACGGCGACTCCACACCGAACAGGCAGTGAATACAGCCCGTGCAAGTACTGTGGAACGCGGCGCCTGGGCCGAAAATCTTGCTTGCCAGCACTTACTCGATCACGGCCTGCGGCTGGTAACGCGGAATTACCGTTGCCGGCACGGTGAAATTGATCTTGTCATGCGAGACGGATCTACCATCGCCTTTATCGAAGTTCGCCTCCGTAACCGCACCGACTTCGGAAGCGGCGCGGAAAGCGTCGATGCCAGAAAACAGGCCCGCTTGTTGTCGAGCGCCGAACACTACCTTCAGCGACACGCTACACTTCTCACCGACTGCCGCTTCGACGTTGTGTCTATACTACAGTGTGGTAATACTCAACAATTGGACTGGATACGCAACGCATTTAATGCATGATTCGATGCACTCACGATCAAAGGAGACAGCTGCCATGTCAAGACAAGCACGCTTGATCACTCTTCTCCTGGTAGGATTCGTCATTACTTTGCAAGGTTGCGCAGGCTTGGTAATCGCCGGGGGCGCCACCGCCGGCGCGATGGCCAATGATCGCCGCACCTCCGGCGCATATGTCGACGACGAGACGATCGAGTGGAAAATCATCGACGTCTTGTACCAAGACGAGCAGATAGACGAGCAGACTCATCTCAACGCCACGAGCTACAACGGTATCGTTCTCTTGACGGGAGAAATACCGAGCGATGAGATGCGCGCGAAAATCGGCGAGAAAATCAGGGGTGTCCGGGGAGTTCGGCAATTTCACGACGAGACGTCGATCGCGGCACCCAGCTCGATGATGTCCCGGTCCGGAGATACCTGGATCACAAGTAAGGTCAAGACCGCGATGTTGACCGGTGATACAGATATGGGCGCACGCACCAAGGTGGTCACGGACAAGGGGGTCGTCTACCTGATGGGGATAGTTTCTCCACAGGAGGCGGACAAGCTCACGGATATTGCACGGCGAGTCGGTGGCGTACAGAAAGTCGTGAAAGTATTCGAATATCAAGGCTAGCCGTTTTTGATCGCATCCCGGTAGATTACTGCATCCCCCTCGGTGAAGCAGCAGGCGACGATTTCGGCGAGTCGACCGTCGAACTCGCGCATGACCGAAGTCGCCAGGACCGCGGCTTCGAGCCTTGGATAGGCGTAAACACCGGTACTGATAGCGGGAAACGCGATACTTGCGATTCCCTGCTCGAGGGCAAGCTCGAAACAGCGCCGGTAACAGCTCTCGAGCAAAGCCGCTTCACCATTCTGCCCCCCCTGCCATACCGGCCCGACCGTGTGAATCACGAATCTGGCTGGCAAATCGTAAGCACCCGTGAGCTTTGCGTCCCCGGTCTCACAACCACCGAGGGATCGGCACTCCTCGAGTAGCAGTGGTCCGGCCGCCCTGTGGATCGCGCCATCCACGCCGCCGCCGCCCAACAGTGATCCATTGGCGGCATTGACGACGGCGTCGACTTGTAGTTCAGTGATGTCTCCAATCTTTATGGTAATCACGACTACCTTCTGAAATTCTGTACTGCCGTGTGGGTTGCCCAGGAGAATTTGCTTCTCGTGCTCGCGGTCTTTGCCGGCGTTCTGGTTTTCTGGCGCAACACGCTTCGTGCCCGCGAAGAGGCAATCCGTGTCAGTCGCGCGGCCTGCAAGACCCGGGGGCACCAGTTTCTCGACGACACCGTATCATTGACGCGGCTCGGATTCAGCCGCGGCGCCCGGGGCTGGCCGCTGTTGCGCCGCACTTACGCGTTCGAATTCAGCGCCGACGGCCACGATCGCTTCGTCGGCAGCATCACGCTGTCCGGGTCGCACGTCGAATCCGTTTATCTACCGGAAGGTGCCCGGGAATTCTGAGTTACTTCACAATACGCAATTCCGGCTGGGTCTTGCCCTTCTTCCCGGTCTTGTCTTTGCCGTTATCATGCGGCTCGGGTGGAGGATCGTCCAGGTTTTCTTCTTCGCCGAAGGACATTCCCGCGCCATTTTCTTTTGCAAAAATCGCCAGCACAGCACTGGTGGGCACACTGACCTGAAACGACTTACCTCCGAATCGTGCATCAAACATGATCCAGTCGTTTTTCACGGAAAGCCCCTGCACCGCGGTGGCCGAAATATTCAAGGAAATTTGACCGTCTTTCACATATTCGGATGGCACGCGAACGCCTTGCGCGTCGGCGTCCACCACGATATGCGGCGTCAGATCATTATCGAGGATCCATTCATGAATAGCCCGAACGAGATACGGACGACTGGAGGTCATGGGAGTGTCCGGCACCTTTGCGCGCCCTCGGATCAGCGTTCACCCATCTCCCGCTCGGCATCAGATAGGCTTGCATCGAAGGCTTCCCGCTCGAACAAGCGCTCCGCGTACTGCAGGAGCGGTTTCGCCTGCCGCGGCAGACTGATTCGATAGTACGGCAAACGCCACAGCAGCGGTGCCAGATAGCAATCCGCGAGGGAATAATCATCGGACATGAAATGGGTTTTCTGCGTGAACACCGGAGCAACGGCCGTCAGATGATCGCGCAGGCTCTTACGGGCGGCGTCGGCGGCAGCACTGTCGCCAGTTTCGATCGTCGAAACCAGGCTGAAAATATCCCGCCTGATTCTGTATCGATATAGTCTGTTGCTCGCCCGGGCCACCGGATCCACGGGCATGAGCGGCGGATGGGGAAAGCGCTCGTCCAGATACTCCATGATGATCTGGGCTTCGTATAGCACGAGTTCCCTGTCGACCAAGGTGAGTATGGTGTTGTAAGGATTCAGGTCATTCAGATCCTCGGGCCTCTCGTCTGCCGCGACGGTGTGGATCTCCACGTTTATCGCCTTCTCGGAGAGCACGAATCGAACGGCATGACTGGCCGGATCGACGGCGTCCGAATACAACGTCATCACGGATCTACGATTGGCTAGCATAGCCATAAAACAGTCTCCAAGAGCATTCAGTCACCCAATTGATTACGGCCCTGAGCCAGGAATCAAGAAACGTCGAAACAGCGACGCGGCCGCCCACGGGCGACCAGTCGCTCCCGGCGCCTGCCTCAATGCACGTCTCTCCAATAATCTTTGTAGAGAGCTCGCGCAAGCAGAGCAAAAACAGCAAGGAATATGATTACCCAGAAACCCATCTGGAAACGTACGAGTTTGGCGGGCTCGCCCGCATAGTCGAGGAAGTTTACCAGATCACGAACTGCCTTTCGGAATTCAGCCGGCCGCATCGAACCCGGGATGGTGACCTCCAGCATGTCGGTCACATGGATAGTGTCCCCATCTCTGGCGATGATCGCCGTCTGCAGCCTGAAGCCCTTCTCGTCAGGTTCGATTCCCTCGATGTGCTCGGATACGACATCGGCCGGGCGCTCGGCCTTGATGTAGCTTTGCACGCCCTGTAGAGGCCACAGAATGTGTGGCATTCCGACGTCCGGAAACATGATGTTATTGACGCCGAACGGCCGTGCCGGATTGGAGTCCGCGTAGAAGGTCGTCAGATAAGTATATAACCAGTCCACACCACGGGCGCGGGCAATCACCGACAGGTCCGGCGGCGCGACGCCGAACCAACCCGACGCATCGTCCACCTGCATGGCGATGGTCATCGTGTCGCCAATCTTATCGGTGGTGAACATGAGATGTTCCGCAACCAAATCACGTCCAAGTCCGATGTCATCCGCTAAACGGCTGTAGCGCATGAACTCCATGGAATGGCAGCCCATGCAGTAATTGACGAATATTCTCGCCCCACTCTGCAGGGACTTCTGATTCGAGATGTCGGTATCGGCACTCATCGGTGGTGCGCCACCGGCGCCCAGGGTCACGAGCGGGAAAAGACTGAATGCAATCGCAGCGATGATCTTGTTCATCTTCACGTCAACCGCTCGGGAACCGGTCTCGGCTCGTTCAGCTTCGTGTACATCGATCCCAGCACGAACACCACATAGTAACCAATGACCAGAAGCGAACTCACGAGAATCAGAGTTCCTTTGTCCGAATCGAATCGGATGGCGTCGAAGAAAATGAACAGCACAGCGACGATGCCGAGTACCGTGTAGTTGAAGCTCAGCGTGCGCTCCTTGGTATAGAGCCACATGATCAGGAAGAAGGAAAAGTACAACTCACCGAGACGGAAACTGAGCTCGGAACCGACCCGCGTCGGTGCCTGAGTGCCGAGGTACCCGAGAATGAGAAACGTAATTGCGAACGTGCCCAGCAACAATCTGAACAACGGGCCGCGGTAGCGAACGGACTTGATCGGGTTTCGGTCCAGCCACGGCAGGACGAAGAAGATCAACGTCGATGCAAACATGGCAATCACCCCGGTCAGCTTGTCGGGGATTGCCCGCAAGATGGCGTAGTAAGGGGTGAAATACCACACCGGCGCGATGTGCTCCGGCGTCTTCAGCGGATTGGCGGGAACGAAATTCGGTTGCTCGATGAAGTAGCCGAAAAAGGTCGGCGCGAAGAACAACACGGCAGCGAACAAAATCAGGCACACTGCGACGCCCCATATATCCTTCACCGTGTAATAAGGGTGAAACGGTATGCCGTCCCGCGGGATGCCGTTTACATCCTTGTTCTTCTTAATCTCGATACCATCGGGATTATTGGAACCGACCTCGTGCAGGGCCAGGACGTGCGCACCCACCAGAGCGAGCAGGGCAAGCGGCACGGCTGCCACGTGCAGCGCGAAGAATCGATTGAGGGTCGCGTCTGCAATGACGTAGTCGCCTCGAATCCACAGCGTGAGCGGCTCGCCGAGCCCGAACGGCAGGGCGCCGAAGAGTGAAATGATCACCTGCGCGCCCCAGTAGGACATCTGCCCCCACGGCAGCAGATAGCCGAAGAAACCTTCGACCATCATGAGCATATAAATGCCCATTCCGAGGACCCAGACGAGCTCGCGGGGATTCTTGTATGAGCCGTACATCAAGCCCCTGGCCATGTGCAGGTAGACGACCAGGAAGAAGAACGAGGCGCCAGTGGAATGCATGTACCGGATAAGCCAGCCCATGGGCACCTCGCGCATGATGTACTCGACGGACGCGAAGGCTTCGTCGGCGCTCGGCTTGTAGTACATGGTGAGCCAGATCCCGGAAACGATCTGAATCACCAGCATCAGCAACGCCAGGGACCCGAAAAAGTACCAGAAGTTGAAATTCTTTGGCGCGTAGTACTTCGCCAGATGCTCGTTCCACATCCTGGAGAGAGGAAAACGCGCGTCGGTCCATCCCAGCAGTCCAATCAGCATGGCTTTCATCAGGCGCTCTCCTCAGCGGCGCCTATTAGAATGCGCGTGTCGCTGAGATACTTGTGGGGCGGCACCACCAGGTTGGTCGGCGCCGGCACGCCGGCGTAGACGCGGCCCGCGTAGTCGAACATCGACCCGTGGCAGGGACAGAAAAACCCGCCCGGCCAGCCGGTGCCCAGCGGGGCTGCATCCTGCCTGACACGCAATGGCGAGCATCCCAGGTGCGTGCAGATCCCGATGAGCACCAAAATTTCCGGCTTGATGGAACGGTATTCGTTCTTCGCGTACCCGGGCTGCTGATTCTGGTTGGAATTCGGATCCCGGAGGCGATCGTCGATACCGGGCAACGCCTCCAGAATTTCCGAGGGGCGGCTGACAATCCACACGGGCTGACCGCGCCACTTCGCGGTCAGCATCCCACCAGGCTCGATCTTGCTGATGTCCACCTCGATAGGTGCGCCGATGGCGCGTGCCCGCTCACTCGGTTGCCATGCCGCCACGAAGGGCACGGCCACGCCGACGGTGGCCACGCCACCGACCACCGCTACGCTCGCGGTGAGAAAGCGACGCCGACCGGCGTCTACATCGGTACTCATCGTCTAGATAGCTCCTTTTTCGGGATCGCCTTTGGAGGTGCTATTGTTGTCGCGATTCCGGGCGTTCCAGGCTGGATTCGAGGCGCTCGCATGACTAACAGTCGAAACTTATTAAGAATCCTATAAACGGCGGGTAGAGGTCAAGGGGACGCCCTCCCTGGAACAACCCGGGCACTCGGGGGCGAATCATATGCGATCGGTCACGATGTTCAAGTTTGCCCTCCAGTCGGTGACGGCCGGACTCGCTCTGGCCTTCGTCGTTTTGATACTGAAGCCAGAATGGATTCCGAATCCGGGCGGAGATAATGCCTCGTCCCGGGCACGTCAGGACGCCGTGATCTCCTATGCCCGGGCCGTGGCCATCGCCACACCGGCGGTGGTCAACATCCACACCGCCAAAGCCGTTACCAGCCTGCCGAGCCCGCTTTTGAACGATCCCTTCTTCAAACGCTATTTCGCCGACACCCTGCCCGCCTCACCGAGGCAAATCGCCCGCAGCCGCGGCTCCGGCGTGATCATGAGCCCCGAGGGATACGTCGTCACCAATCATCACCTGATCCGTGGCGCCGACGAGATCCGGATCATGCTCCAGGACGGCCGCGAAGCGAGTGCCACCGTGTTCGGGACGGATCCGGACACCGATCTGGCGGTGCTCAAGGTAGAGCTGGGTGGCCTCCCGGCGATTGCCATCAACGAGGCCCGCCAGCCCCGGGTGGGCGACGTGGTGCTCGCCATCGGCAATCCCTTCGGCGTCGGCAAGACCGTCACCATGGGCATCGTCAGCGCCACCGGACGCAGCCATATCGGCCTCAATACCTTCGAGGATTTCATCCAGACCGACGCGGCCATCAATCCAGGTAACTCCGGGGGTGCCCTCATCAACCCCTATGGCGAGCTCATCGGCATCAATACCGCGGTCTACTCCGACTCCGGCGGCTCCCATGGGATCGGCTTCGCCATTCCCGCGCCTCTCGCCCACCGCGTCATGCAGGAGATCGTCGACCATGGTTACGTCGTGCGCGGCTGGCTCGGCATCGAAGTGCAGGCCTTCGCGGAAGCGCAAGCCGGCGGCCCGACGGCGGTGACCGTGGTCAACGTGCTGGCGAAAACGCCCGCCGAAAGAGCCGGCCTGCGGGCCGGAGACGTTCTCACCCGGGTCGATGGCACACCCGTCGCCGACGCCCAGGGCGCGCTCAATGCCATCGCCAGGGTAAAGCCCGGAAACCAGGTATCGCTGAGTATCCTGCGCAGCGGAGAAGCGCGCGAGGTGGTGGTAACGGTGGCGCAACGGCCGCCGGAGGGATAATCTTCGGCGACGTCCCGGACCGCAGATGGTGAGTGAATTGGCGCATGAACTGCGATTTCTGGCAATGACGATCCCGAACACATCTTGGGACGCATTGCTGGAGCGCTACCAAAACATCGAGAATCTCGGATTCGACGTCGCGGGCATGGCCGATCACTTCGTGGATTGGAGCAATCCACCCAGTCCCTGGTTTGACCTGTGGACCCACGCCGCGGCAATCGCAGCGAAGACCAGCCGCATAAGACTCTCGACCTGCGTCGCGCAGATCCCTCTTCGCAACCCGGCGATGTGCGCGCGCCAGGCGCTCTCGGTGGATCATATTTCCAATGGCCGATTGGAGCTGGGGCTGGGGTTGGGACTCACCATCGACCCCTCCTACGCCATGATGGGTATCCCCAATTGGGACAACAAGGAACGCGTAGCGCGATTCGTGGAGTACGTGGAGATCGTCGATCAACTTTTGGTGAATGAAGTCACCAGCTACAAAGGGAAGTTCTACGAAGTCAACGAGGCAGTGATGAATCCGCGGCCTCTGCAAAAACCCCGTCCGCCGATCATGATCGCAGCCATGGGACCGGTCATGCTGAAGAAGGCAGCTCGCTATGCCGATATCTGGAACAGCATCAGCTTTGCCGAGGACTTCGACGATCAGATGAAAGAGACTCGCCATCGAATCGAGCAGATCGATGAGCACTGTGCTGCCATCGGCAGAGACCCGAGTGCACTGCGACGCTCCTATCTGATGTTCGACGCCAAAGCGCGCCCCAGTGGTGGGAAGATCAAATACTACGAGTCGGAAGCGATATTTACCGACATGGTTGAACGCATAATGGAATTGGGGATAACCGACATCGGAATGTACTATCCCGTGCAAGAAGAACAGTTACCGATGTTCGAGAGAATAGCGACCGATGTCATTCCGAAGCTTCGGCAGCAATAACTTCTTCCAGAGCCTTTAGAAAGGCCGCATTCTCCTCCGGCCGACCGACGGTCACGCGCACGCAGTCGTCAAGCAAGGGGCTGGCGCCGTGTAAACTCTTCACCAGCACGCCGCGCTCGCGAAGCCGCGCCACCGTCGCATTACCGGTTCCGGGCCTGGTGCGAATGAGCAGGAAGTTGGCCTGGCTGGGCCAGACCTGCATTCCGTCCATGGCGCCAAGACGCGCGTACAGATCGTCCCGATCGCGGATAATTTGCCGGGTCTGATCCTGAAACAACCCGTGATGCGAAAGAGCCAGCTCGGCGCTCACTTGTGTGAGAACGTTGAGGTTGTAGGGAAGACGCAGCTTGTCGAGCTGATTCGTCCACGCCGGCGCACTGGCGAGAATGCCGAGGCGCAACCCGGCGAGTCCGAGCTTCGACACGGTACGCAATACCAGCAGATTGGGCCTGGTCTCGAGCTGGGAAAAGAAGCTCGCGTCCGCGAACGGCGCATAGGCTTCGTCGACGACGACGACACCGGGCGTTGCATCCAGAATGGCCTCCACGTGCCGCGTATCGAAAAGATTACCCGTAGGATTGTTCGGATAGGCGATAAAGGTGAGCGCCGGCTCGTGCTCCCGAATGGCTTCCAGCATCTCCTCCAGGCGAAGGCTGAAATCCACTTCGTCCAGCGGCACGCTCTCGAAGCGGCGCCCGGTGGTTCGCGCCACCAGCGCGTACATGGCGAAGCTCGGGTCCGGCGCGAATACGACACTGCCCGGCCCGCCAATGGCCAGTATCAGCAACTGGATGAGCTCGTCGGACCCGTTTCCGAGCAATATGTCCGCAGACGCCGGCACCGCTAAGACCGCGCGCAAACGCTCCTTCAGCGCAGTTGCTTTCGGGTCCGGATAGCGATTGACATCGACACCGCGCAGTCGCTCCAGCCATTCATCCTTGAGCTCTGCCGGCCACGAATAGGGATTTTCCATAGCGTCGAGCTTGATGAGTCCAGCCGACTCGGCCACGGTGTAGGCTGAAAGCGCCCGCACCTCCGGCGCGATCAGACGCGTTATGCACTCGTCCGGAGATTCGTCCCTGGTCACAGCTACTAACGGCTTCTCAGTCGCCTGGGCCGTTTCGCGTGCGCAGCTCCGCCGAGCGGGCGTGAGCCGTCAGTCCCTCGCCACGGGCGAGCGTTGCCGCAACGGGCGCCAGACGCGCCGCGCCTGAGGGCGAGCAGCCGATGAGACTGGTGCGCTTCTGAAAATCGTACACGCCGAGAGGCGAAGAGAAACGCGCGGTGCTCGCGGTTGGCAATACATGGTTGGGGCCTGCGCAGTAGTCGCCGAGGGCCTCCGGCGTATGGTGGCCTAGAAACACGGCGCCGGCATGACGGATGCGCGGCAACAATTGCTCGGGCTCATCCACCGACAGCTCCAGATGCTCCGGTGCAATGCGGTTGCTGAGTGCGATGCCTTCATCGAGATCACGCACCTGTATCAACGCGCCACAGGAGCGAAGTGCCTCGGCAATGATGTCGCGACGCTCCATGCCCGGTAGCAGCCGCTGAATGGCCGCTTCGACGGCATCGATGAAAGCCGCGTCCGGACACAGCAGGATAGCGCGAGCCTGCTCATCGTGCTCGGCTTGGGAAAACAGATCCATGGCTATCCATTCCGCCGGAGCCCCGGCATCGCACAACACCAGGATCTCCGAGGGCCCGGCGACCATGTCGATGCCGACGACACCGAAAAGCTGTCGCTTGGCTTCAGCCACATAGGCATTGCCGGGTCCCACGATCTTATCCACCGCGGGCACGGTGTCGGTCCCGAAGGCCAGCGCCGCCACCGCCTGGGCGCCGCCGACACTGATCACCGTGTCCACGCCGACGATATGGGCGGCTGCCAGGACGAGTTCATTGAGCTCACCGTCCCGGGCCGGCACGGTCATGATCACCTCGCCGACACCGGCGACGCGGGCGGGTATGACGTTCATCAGCACCGACGACGGATAGGCCGCCTTACCGCCAGGCACATAAACACCGACGCGGTCGAGCGCCGTGACCTGCTGCCCGAGCAGTGTGCCGTCCGGCTCCCGATAGGACCAGGAATCCAGACGCTGGCGCTGGTGGTACGTGCGGATACGCTCGGCGGCGAATTCCAGAGCGTCTCGTTGCGCTGCGTCCAGTGTATCGAATGCCGCGCTCAGACGAACGTCTTCCACCCGCAGGGCCGCAGCATCCACGGCGTCGAGTCCATCGAATCGCCGCGTGTATTCGAGCAGCGCTGCGTCGCCGCGCGCCCGAATGTCTTCGATTATTTCGCGGACGGTCTTCTCGACGCCGGCGTCGCGCCCCTGGTGGGCATCCAGGAGCTCGCGGAAGTGTTTTTCGAAATCCCCGTCAACGGTGGCGAACCGCCGCACGTTGCTCACGGTGCCGGCGCTCGATCCGCACCCGAGCTGCCCGAGTTCGCCACGGCTGTCGCCACCGCCTTGGCCAGGCTGTCGATGATTGCCTTCATGGGTGCGTGTTTCATCTTCATGGAGGCTTTGTTGGCGATCAGACGCGAGCTGATGGCGCACACCTCCTCGACTTCCACCAGGCCGTTGGCCGCCAACGTGCCGCCGGTATCCACCAGGTCCACGATGCAGTCTGCGAGACCCACCACCGGCGCAAGCTCCATGGAGCCGTACAGCTTGATGATCTCGGCCTGCACACCGGCGGCGGCGAAGAAGCGTCTGGTGCTGGTCACGTACTTGGTTGCCACCCGGGGACGCCTGGGCAACTCTTTGCAGCCGCGGCGAGCCGCCACCACTAAGCGGCAACGCGCGATGCGGAGATCCAGGGGCTCGTAGAGTCCCTCACCACCGTGCTCCAGCAACACGTCCTTGCCCGCGATACCGAGATCGGCCGCTCCGTGCTCGACGAATGTCGGGACGTCCTGGGCCCGCAACACCAGCAGCCGTAAGTCGTCGCGGTTGGTGTCGAGCACCAGCTTTCGGCTGGACTCCGGGTCGTCACCGGGCCGTATGCCCGCCGCATCGAGCAGCGGCAACGTCTCGCGATAAATGCGGCCCTTGGAAATGGCGATGGTGAGCATGGAGCTGAATTGGGAATCAGCCGGGTACGCGTCGAATGCGGGCGCCCAGCTTGGCGAGCTTCTCCTCGATACCTTCGTAACCCCGGTCGATGTGATAAATACGATCGACGATAGTATCACCCTCGGCCACCAGCCCGGCCAGCACCAGACTCGCCGATGCACGCAGATCCGTCGCCATGACGGGCGCAGCCGTCAGGTGCTCGACGCCCTGCGTTATCGCGGTATTGCCCTCGAGACGAATGTCCGCACCCATTCGCTGCAGCTCGTGCACGTGCATGAATCGGTTCTCGAAAACGGTCTCCGAGATCATCCCGGTACCGTCGGCCACCGCATTGAGCGCCGTAAACTGCGCCTGCATATCCGTGGGGAATGCCGGATACGGTGATGTACGCACCGACACTGCCTTCGGACGGCGCCCGTTCATGTTCAGTCTGATCCAGTCATCTCCGATCTCGAGATCCGCCCCAACCTCTTCGAGCTTCTCCAGAATCGATTCCAGCATCGCCGGGCGTGTGTCCTTGATCTTTATATTGCCGCCGGTGATGGCGGCCGCCACCAGAAAAGTGCCGCTCTCGATGCGATCCGGGAGCACGTCGTAGTGGGTTCCGGAAAGTGACTCTACGCCTTCGACGGTAATGGTATCGGTGCCGGCTCCCTCGATCCTGGCGCCCATGGCGATCAGGCAGTTCGCCAGATCCACCACCTCGGGCTCGCGCGCCGCATTTTCGATGACGCTGGTACCCTTGGCGAGAGTCGCGGCCATCATGAGATTCTCGGTTCCGGTAACCGTGACCAGGTCCATCACCAAACGCGTGCCGTGGAGACGCTTGGCACGGGCACGAATGAATCCACCCTCTACCTCGATGTCGGCACCCATCTTGGCGAGACCGTGGATGTGCAGATTCACGGGCCGCGAGCCGATGGCGCAGCCGCCCGGCAGCGACACCAGTGCCTCGCCATAACGGGACAAGAGCGGTCCCAGGACCAGGATCGATGCACGCATGGTCTTGACCAACTCGTAGGGCGCGTAGAACTCGCGAATATTGCTAGCATCTACTTCGATGTTCATGGTCTCGTCCACGACCAGGTTGACACCCATGCGTCCCAACAACTCCATGGTCGTCGTGACGTCATGCAGGTGCGGAATGTTTCCCACCGTCACGGGGCCGTCGGCGAGCAGCGTGGCGGCGAGGATCGGCAAAGCGGCGTTCTTCGCCCCGGAAATCCGAACCTCGCCTTCGAGTGGCACACCGCCGGTAATGATGAGTTTGTCCACGTTTGAGTTGCCGTCCTGCTCCGCTGATTTTCTAGTCCTGCAAGGCCTGCCATTGCTCTGGTGTATAGGTCTTGAGTGACAGAGCATGCACGGCCTCGGTGTCGAATCGGCGCCCGAGCGCTGCGTAGACCAGGCGATGCTGTGCGATCACGTTCTTGTCGGCGAAGGCATCCGACACGACGATGGCGGAGAAATGCCGGCCGTCTCCCGACACCTCCACGTGACCGTCGACGAAGGCCGCTTCGATGAGTTTCTGCAACTCTTCTGGATTCACGATGTTGCCGAACCCCGCTTCCCCACCAGAGCCTGCTCGAGATTAGCTGCGTCGGCGAGTGCGAGCATCTGAGCCGGTAGATGCAAGAAATCGATGCGTGCACCCCGCCGAGACGCCTCACGCATCCATTCGACGAGTAGGGCGAGACCGGCACTGTCCGTATGCGTCACTTGCGCGAGGTCGATCCGAAGAACCGTCTCGCCGGAGAACATATCCGCGCTCTGCCGCCACAGGTCGATCACGGAGTCGAAGGTCATCGCCCCGTGCACGCAATAGCTGCGGGTGTCCTGGCGCTGAATTTGTGCGCGCGGCCCATGTGCCTCATCAGGTGCTACTTGCATGACCGTCAACTGCCGCCGTCCGCGGCCTTATTGTACAGGAACTGGCCGATCACCTGCTCCAGCACAATGGCTGACTGAGTCAGCATGATCTCGCCACCGTCGGTCAGGAATTCTTCCTCAGCGCCCGCCTCGAGACCGATGTATTGCTCTCCAAGCAGGCCGGCCGTGAAAATGCTCGCCGACGTGTCGAGGGGGAATCGCACGTAGCGGGGATTCACCGAAAATTGAACAACCGCCTCGTAGCGGTCGTCGTCGAATCCGATGTCGGTGACGCGGCCCACACGTACGCCGGCCATGGTCACCGGAGAGCGAACCTTGAGCCCGCCGATGTTGTCGAACCGGGCTGTCAGATGATACCCGTCCGGTGCGGTAAGCTCGGCGAGATTGCTGACCTTCATCGCCAACATCAGCAACGCCGCCAGTCCCAGCGCAACGAACAATCCCACGCCAATCTCTACCGTTTTACTGTACATGGTTTATCGTCCAGAAAAATTCTCTAGTTGAACATCAATGCTGTCAACACGAAGTCGAGGCCCAGAACCGCCAGCGACGAGTGCACCACCGTACGCGTGGTTGCCGCGCTGACACCCTCGGAGGTGGGCACCGTATCGTAACCTTCGAACACCGCGATCCAGGTTATGACCACGCCGAACACGAGGCTCTTGATGACGCCATTCAATATATCGTCGTTCAAGTCCACTGCCGACTGCATTTGCGACCAGAAAGCACCTTCATCGACACCGAGCAATCCAACACCGACGAAATAACCACCCAACACGCCCACCGCGCTGAACATGGCAGCCAGCAGGGGCATGGAAATCACCCCGGCCACAAAACGCGGTGCGATCACCCTGCGCAGGGGATCCACCGCCATCATCTCCATGCCGTCCAGCTGCTCGGTAGCCTTCATGAGGCCGATCTCCGCGGTCAGGGCAGAGCCTGCCCGTCCGGCGAACAACAGCCCCGCTATCACGGGCCCCAGCTCGCGCACCAGAGACAGGGCCACGAGCACACCAAGGGATTCCTCGGCACCGAAATCAACGAGGGTATTATAGCCCTGCAAGCCCATCACCATGCCGACGAAGACGCCGGACACGACCGTGATGATCAATGACCGTACACCCACCGACCACGTCTGGGCGATCACGAGGCCCGGCCGAAACACCAACGCAGGTATCGCCGCCAGCACGTAGAGGAAAAAGATCGTGCCCCGTCCCAGACGCTCGAAAAAGCTCAGACCCGAGCGACCCAATAGGCGCAGCATTTCAGTCATGGGCGCGGCCCCGACATCAGTTCATCTATATAGTCACGGCCCGGATAGTGAAAAGGCACTGGTCCGTCGGCGAGCCCCTCCATGAACTGCGTGACCCATTCCGAACTGGACTTGCCGAGTTCCTCCGGCGTGCCCTCGCCAACGACCTTGCCGCCGGACAGCACATAGATGTAGTCGGCAATCGAGGCAGTCTCCGGTACATCGTGGGAGACGATGACGCTGGTCAGGTGCAGCACCTCGTTGAGACGGCGAATGAGCTGCACCAGCACACCCATGGAAATCGGATCTTGGCCGGAGAATGGCTCGTCGTACATGACCATCATCGGGTCGAGGACGATGGCCCTTGCCAGAGCCACCCTTCTCGCCATTCCGCCGGAAAGCTCCCGGGGAAAGAGGTCCCGTGCGCCCCGTAGTCCCACCGCTTCGAGCTTCATGAAGACCAGGTTGCGGATCATCCCATCGGTCAGATTCGTGTGCTCGCGCACCGGAAAGGCGACGTTCTCGAAGACGTCCAGATCGGTGAGCAGCGCCCCGCTCTGGAACAGCATGCCCATGCGCCGGCGTAGTGCGAACAGGCGATCACGGGAAAGCGTGTGGACGTCCAGACCATCCACGGTCACGGAGCCGGCATCGGGTTTTAACTGCCCGGCCATGAGCTTCAGCAGTGTGGTCTTGCCGGTGCCGCTCGGGCCCATGATGGCGGTGATTTTTCCCCGCCGAATGTCGATGTCGACGCCATCGAATACCAGCCGATCGCCGCGTGAGAAGTGGAGATCTTTGACGGCAACCAACGGTTTCGGAGGCGTCACGCCCGAGGATGGCTGGCTCTCGGATCGATTCAAACGGACTCCATCCGTCACGGACTCGCGTCGGCCTCTGAACCTTCCTTCTGCACGGGCATCATATCGGACTTGATGACACCGAGTGCGAGCGCCGATGTGCTGGCCACGTAGATGGACGAATAGGTGCCGATGATGACACCCACGATGAGGGCGGTGGCGAACTCATGGATCAACTCCCCGCCCAGGAAGAACAACGTGACCAGCACCAGCAGTGTCGTCAAGGACGTTATCAAGGTGCGCGACAATGTTTGATTGAGGGATGCGTTGAATATCTGGATGGGTGTGCCCTTGCGCATGGTTCGGAAATTCTCCCGTACACGGTCGAACACGACGATGGTATCGTTGAGAGAATAGCCGATGACCGCGAGCACCGCCGCGAGCACCGTGAGATTGAATTCGAGGCCCAGGACCGAGAAGAACCCTATCGTGATGATGACGTCATGGAACAATGCCGCCACGGCGCCCAGGGAAAACTTCCACTGAAAGCGCAACGTTACGTAGACGAGAATCGCGCCCAGAGCGATCAGCATGGCGAGCCCGCCCTGCTCGGTCAGCTCTTCACCGACCTGCGGGCCGACAAACTCCACGCGCCGCAACTGCATGTCATCGCCGCCGTTTTGCTTGAGCACGAGTAGAACATCGCTGCTGAGCTCCGCCTTGCTGAGGTCATCGCGGGGCGCGAGGCGCACGAGCACATCGTGCGTCGTGCCGAAGTACTGAACGACTGCCTCCGGGAAGCCTGCCACCGCGAGATCGCTGCGCACCTGAACCAGATTCGCACTCTCCGGGTAGCCCACCTCGATGAGCGTGCCACCAGTGAAATCGATACCGTAGTTGAGCCCGCGCACGCCAACGGAGACCAGCGAAACGAGCAAAAGCAGGCCCGAAAATACTATGGCCAGCTTGCGCTGCCCCATGAAATCGATATGCGTCTGTTTCTTCAGTATTTCCATGTTTAGATCTGCAACTTCTGAACCCGCCGTCCTCCGTAATAGAGGTTTATTACGGCACGCGTTCCCATGATGGCGGTGAACATTGATGTGGCGATGCCGATGGAAAGCGTGATGGCGAAACCCTTGATCGGCCCGGTGCCGAATCCGAACAGCACGATAGCCGCGATCAGCGTCGTGATATTGGCGTCGGCAATCGTCGAGAGTGCCTTCTTATAGCCCGCCTCGATGCTCGCCTGAGGCGTATTGCCGTTGCGGATCTCCTCACGGATCCGTTCGAAAATCAGCACGTTGGCATCGACCGCCATGCCGGTGGTGAGAACGATTCCGGCAATACCGGGCAACGTCAGCGTTGCCTGCAGCATCGACAGCACGGCGACGATCATGACCAGGTTGAAAGTGAGCGCGAGATTCGCCACCAGACCGAAGACCCGGTAATAGGTTGCCATAAAGACGAGCACGAGAACGAAGCCGATAATGACGGAACGGAAACCCTGCTCGATGTTCTCCTGGCCAAGGCTCGGCCCTACGGTGCGCTCCTCGACAATCTCGATGGGGGCGGCCAGCGCGCCGGCGCGCAGCAACAGCGCCAGATCACGCGCTTCTTCGGTATTTCCCAACCCGGTGATCTGGAAGCGTTTGCCAAGCTGATCGCGTATGGTCGCGACATTGATGACCGTCTCCTCGGTGCTGGTCTTTTTCACTTTTTCGCCATCGATCAGCAGCGTTTCAGTTTTATTCTCGATGAACACCGTCGCCATCGGACGACCGATCTTGTCGCGCGTGCGTTTCGAGAACAGGCTCGCGCCTTTTCCGTCCAAGGTAATGAATACTGCCGGCGTTCCAGTTTGTGAATCGAGGCCCGACGATGCGTCGGTGATGTAGTCACCGGAAAGCATGACACTGCGCTTGAGCAGAATCGGTGCCCCGTTGCTTTCCCGGTAAAGTCTCGCGGTGGCAGGGATACGCCCGGCGAGGGCTTCCTGCACCGAGTGCTCGGTGTCGACCATGCGGAATTGGAGGGTGGCGGTGGCGCCGAGGATCTCCTTTGCCTTGGCCGTGTCCTGCACACCGGGCAGCTGCACGACGATGCGATTGCTGCCCTGCTGCTGAATGACCGGCTCGGCAACCCCGAGCTCGTTGACTCGATTGCGCAGCGTCGTAATATTCTGCTGCAGCGCGAAGCGCATGACTTCGTCCGCCGCCCGCTGGTTCAGCCTTATCAGAAGCTCAGGATGCTCGGCGCCATCGCGCTCCGTAACGTCGAGCTCCGGCAACTCACGCCGAACGAGATCGTAGGCCTGCTGGCGGGTGTCGTTATTCCGGAAACGCAATAGCACACCACCGGTATCCCGGCGCGTGATGCCCGCGTAGCGGATCTTCTCTTCGCGGAGCATCTGGCGCAGATCGCCGGCGTATCTCTGCTCCGCCAGCCGAATCGCTCCCTCCATATCGACTTCCATGAGGAAATGCACGCCGCCGCGCAAATCGAGACCGAGATACATGGGCAGGACACCGAGCTCGTCGATCCACGTGGGCGTCGCCGGCGCCAGATTCAGCGCCACCACGTACTGGGACCCGAGCTCCCCGGTGATGTAATCCTTGGCCTTGAGCTGGGTGTTCTCGTCGGCGAAGCGCAGCAACAGGCTGCGATCGTCTCGCTCGACACGCAAGGCCTCCATCCCGAGGCTCTTCAGCCCGTCCACCAAGCGTCCTTCGAGGATCTGGTCGACGGGCGCGTCGCGGTCGGCCTTCACCTGCACGGCAGGATTGCTGCCGTAGATGTTGGGCAGGGCGAAAAACAGGCCCACGACCAGCACCGCCACGATGAGCAGGTATTTCCAAAGAGGATATTGGTTCATCTATCGTCGCCGGGGAATCGGCGCCGCACTGCGATGCCGGGTGAGTCTCGGAGGATTCCGACTTCAGGTGGACTTTATGGTTCCCTTGGGTACCGATGACGCGACGGAGCTGCGCTGGAGCTTTACATCCACGCCTTCGGCTATGTTCACTGTCAAGAAATTATCGCCGATTTCGAGCACCTTGCCCAGAAGACCACCGTTGGTGATCACTTCGTCACCTTTGGCAACGGCCTCGACCATTTTCTTGTGTTCTTTGGCACGTTTCTGCTGGGGGCGAATGAGCAGAAAGTAGAAGACCGCGAACAGCAGGACGAGAAACATGATATCGCCGTAGGGCGCGCCGCCGCCGCCTGCCCCCTGAGCGTACGCGTCGGATATGAAAAATCCCATGCCTGAAACCCCGCGTCATCGTTGAGAGTGCACTGAGCGCGCGATTATGACATCTCGCCCGGAGCCTTGCGAGGGGCCAGGCGGGCGTAGAACGCGCTCACGAACTCCACCAGCGCCCCGCCTTCGATGGCGTCTCTGAGACCCCGCATCAGTGACTGATAGTAGTGAAG
Source organism: Salibacteraceae bacterium (assembly GCA_964194585.1). Taxonomy (GTDB): domain Bacteria; phylum Pseudomonadota; class Gammaproteobacteria; order HK1; family HK1; genus JAABYT01. The sequence goes on from CAXMNG010000120.1 coordinate 21,742, forward strand.
ATTGTGGATGGTGCCGAGGCGCGCCGCGAGGATCTCACCACAGCGGTCCAGGTGATGCAGGTAAGCCCGGCTGTAGTTTCGACAGGTATAGCAGGCGCAGTCCGCATCCACAGGGCCCGTGTCGCCCCGGTGCCGGGCATTGCGGATGCGCACTACGCCCTCGGGCACGAACAGGTGGCCGTTGCGCGCATTGCGGGTGGGTAACACGCAGTCGAACATGTCGATCCCGCGCCGCACCGCCTCGACGATATCCTCGGGGGTGCCGACGCCCATCAGATATCGCGGCCGCTCGGTGGGCATCTCGAGCGTGATGTGATCGAGCACCTGCTCGCGCTGGTTGCGGGTTTCGCCCACGGACAGTCCACCGAGGGCGTAGCCGTCGAAACCGAGCTCCAGCAACCCGGCCAGGCTGCGGCGGCGCAGATCCCCCAGCAGGCCGCCCTGGACGATGCCGAAGAGGGCCGCCTCGCTATCCCCATGGGCCTCCCGGGAGCGGGCCGCCCAGCGCAGGGTTCGCTCCATGGATTCCCGGGTCTGGCACGGGGTCGCCGGCAGCGGCGTGCAATCGTCGAAAGCCATGACGATGTCGGCGCCCAAGCGTCGTTGCACGGCCATGGAGGTCTCGGCATCCAGGAACACCGGATCGCCGTCGACCGGCGAGCGGAAAGACACGCCCTCCTCGCTGATGCGGCGCATATCGCCGAGGCTGTAAACCTGAAAGCCGCCGGAATCGGTGAGAATGGGTTTGCGCCAGTGCATGAATTCGTGCAGACCGCCGTGGGTTTCGATCCGGTCGGCGCCCGGACGGAGCATCAGATGGAAGGTATTGGCGACGATGAGCTCGGTACCGCAAGCCTCGAGCTCCTCCGGCGTCATCGCTTTGACCGTCGCATAGGTACCCACCGGCATGAACACCGGCGTCTCGACCGTGCCACGGGGAAAATGCAGGCGTCCCCGGCGCGCCGCGCCGTCCCTGGCCATGAGCTGGAAGCGCATGCCGCTCATTCGGCTCGGGCCTCCTGCTTCGCTCTAACTCGTCCATCCCTGGACTCGGGGGCCCTGGCCGTCAGGAACATGGCGTCACCATAGCTGAAGAAGCGATAACCCTCGGCGACGGCGTGGCGGTAGGCGGCCATGACAGTCTCGAAGCCCGCGAAGGCGCACACCAGCATGAGCAGCGTCGACTCCGGCAGGTGAAAGTTGGTGATAAGCGCGTCCACCGAGCGGAACCCATGGCCCGGCTTGATGAACAATCGCGTCTCACCTTCAAATGGCGCCAGCTCGCCGCCGGCAGCCGCGCTCTCCAGCGCCCGGACGGTGGTAGTCCCCACGGCAACCACGCGCCCTCCCCGGCCGCGGGCCCGGGCGACCTGCTCGCAAACCTCCGCCGATACCCGGGCGAACTCCGAATGCATCACGTGGGCGTCGATGTCGTCGCTGCGCAGCGGTTGAAAGGTGCCCGCGCCGACCCGCAGGGTGACAAAGCTCGTCCTGACGCCGGCGTCTCTGAGCGCTTCCAGCAAGGCCCTGTCGAAATGCATTCCCGCCGTCGGCGCCGCCACCGCGCCGTCCTCGCGGGCATACACCGTCTGGTAGCGCTCTTCGTCCACGAGCTCGGGGTCGCGACGGATATACGGCGGCAAGGGGATCCGGCCGGATTCCTCGACAACCGCATCGACCGTATATCCGCTCTCGAGCTCGAGCTCGAACAGGCCGTCACGGCGTGCGCACACCCGGGCCTCCACTCGGTCGTCGATGAGCAGACGGCTGCCCACCCGGGGGCTGCGGCTGGCCCGCAGGTGCGCAAGCACCCGGCGGGCGTCGATGATCCGCTCGATGAGCAGCTCCACCTTGCCGCCGCTCTCCTTGCGAGCCGCCAGCCGCGCCTTGATAACCCGGGTATCGTTCATCACCAGCAGATCGCCGGCCTCGAGAAGGCTGCCGAGCTCGTCGAAGCGGCGATCGTGAAGCCCGCCATCGACCCCATCCACCAGCAGCAGACGGCTCTCCCGACGGCTCGCGCGCGGGTACTGGGCGATGAGCTCTTGCGGCAAATCGAAACGGAAGTCGCTGGCGCGCATGCGCCGCGATGTTAGCAGATTGCCCTGCCGGCATCGGCACCGCTGCCTGTCCCCGGAGGAAGGACACGGCCTGAGATCACAGCTGACGCAGGCCTATGCGGTGGCCGGAACGAGGTATAGTCTTTCTGCCGACGCAACCGAGAAACATTCGTTGCGGGTGGTCCTGGCCTTTCGCTCGAAGAGCAACCGCACGAGGATAATCGGCATGGACAAAGAACGTGTAAAGGCATTCGCCGAAGAAGTCTTCACGGATATGGCGGGCGCGATGACCGCTGGCCTCGGGTTCATCGGTGTCAAGACCGGGCTCTTTCAGAGCATGGCAGGCAAGGATTGGATGTCGTTGGAGGATGTGGTCCAGGAGAGCAACCTGCAAACGCGCTACGTGGAAGAGTGGTTGAGGGGTATGGTTTCCGCGGACTATCTGGAATACGAGCCGGCGCAGCAGACATATCGTTTGCCGGACGAGCACGCATATTTGCTCGCCTCTGAAGGCACCGATCACTTCATGGGAGGACTCCTCTGCTTTGCGCCAGTATTGCTTGGCGTCGCGCCAAAAGTCGCGATCGCATTCGAGCAAGGCGGAGGCGTGCCTTTCGAGGAATACGGCACAGACGGTATCGAGGCGCTCGACATGATTAATCGCGGACAGTACGAGCAGCGCCTCTCGCCGACGGGTTGGCTCAAGTCACTGCCGGAAGTGGTGGAGCGGCTGGAGGCGGGAGGTCGGGCATTGGATGTCGGCTGCGGTGCAGGACGCGTCGCACTGACGCTCGCAAGAGCGTTCCCTCGGGCAACTGTCGTGGGTCTGGACCCCGACCCCGAATCTATCAGGCACGCGAGAGCCGCAGCGGAGTCATCGGATATTGGCGATCGGGTTCAGTTCGTCGCTCAAAAAATCGGCGACCTGAATCCCAGCGAGCCTTTCGACTTCATCACGGCCTGCGATTGCGTTCACGATTTTGCCGACCCTGTTCGAACCCTCGAGGAAATACGCACTCTTCTCAAGACCGACGGCGTCCTGTTCGTAGTAGAACCCAGAGCCGCCGATCAGCTCGAGGACAACCGCGGCCCAATTTCGACTATGTACTATGGGTTCAGCGTCTTTCATTGCATGACCCAGTCGTTGGCAAGCGGCGGACCCGGGCTCGGCACGTGCATGGGTCCCGCTCGCGCGGAGGAGTTGATGCGAGAGGCGGGGTTCACAGAATTCGAAACTCTGGATATCAGGAGTCCCGTGCTTTCGTTTTACGCGGCTCGGCCGTGAGTCGGCGTTGAGTGGGATGCCGAGCTCGCCGACGCGGCGATAACAGCGGACCGTCCTTCCGGCATCGGCAACGCGACTTTGCCCCCGGCTGCAGCTGTTCCTTATACTAGCCTGCCCGTATCCAACCCGAACCGTGCCGGGGTGGCGGAACTGGTAGACGCGCCAGACTCAAAATCTGGTTCAGGCAACTGAGTGGGAGTTCGAGTCTCCCTCCCGGCACCACCAAAAACAGTCGCTTACGACCATCATCTACAATGTCACGCCGTCGCGCTTGCCTCTGCGGAATCAGCCCGGTGATAACTACCGTACGTCGGCATCCTCCAGCAATCGTCTGGCGTACTCCGCTGGTACGCCGAGATTGGAGCCACCGTACTCCGGAATGATGGCGGCATTGACAGCAATGACATCGCCGTTGATGTCGAGAACTGGTCCGCCGCTACCGCCATGTGTGGTCTCTGCGTCATAGACGATCGTTGCCCGTGTAACCTGCCCGACGATGCCGCGGCTGGCGAGTGGTCGAATAAACTGTTCCTCGGAAAGCCGTGCGGCGACTGTCCAGAAATCGAGGTTCTCGCTGTTCTGTAGTTCCTCTATGAAGGCGTCACCGGTCTGCGCCAGCATCGATCTCAGCCCGGTCGGGTAGCCCATGACAATCGCCTCATCACCCGGCTTGGGTGGCGTATCGCTCAAGCGCAGGTGCGGTATGCCGCCCGTGACTCCCTTACACAGCAGCACGGCGAGATCGGCATCGTCGCTGGCTTTGAGGAGTTTTACCGGAAACGGCTCTCTGGTGTCGGGCAGATAAGCAATGAACTTGATCGACACTGGCTCCATTCCCTGTTCGCCAAGCGCTTCGACGCTGGCATCGAATTCCCAAGGCAGAGCGACATGACGATTGGTCAACAATGCTCCCGCGTCGGTCACGACAAACGCGGTTCCGGTAAATTGCCGCTCGGCCACCGGGCCGTCGCCTTCGAGCGTCAGCAGGGGTTGGCCGCTCGGCGAGAAAAGCGAACGCCCCTCGTCGTCGACAGCGTGTCGCATCATGCGATTAGTTGTCTTTTCTCGGAATCCGTATGCTCCCTGCAGGAAGACGATGGATTGCATCGCGGACGCGATAACCCGGGCGCTGGCGTTGGAACGCTCTTCGAGTACGGCCAGTCTTTCGGTTGCTGCGGAAAGGCGATGACCCAGCTCCTGGCGCACAGCGTTGAGGTCGCCCGGACGTAACGCCTCTTGCCGTGCGCGGGTCAAGGCGCTGGCGAAACTTTTGAGCCTTATTGCGTCGCTTTCCACCTGTTGCTGAAGGCGGACGGTGGAGCGGTTCTGCTGGAAGGTGGTCGCCGCCAGGATGGCGATCGCTGCAATGACGGAGATCCGGAACAGAACTGTGGTCTGGCGCGCGAAGCCCCGAAACATGTCACGAAACGCACGGCTGAGGCGCACCCCAATGGGTTTGCGGCTCACGCGAGCATAGTCGATGCAATCACTGACGACATCGGCAACGGACTTTCGCACACGGCTTCCTTCCCGGTAGAGCCGGAAGCGGGACAGGGGACCGGTGTCACCGAACTCGATTAGATCGCGATGTTCCAGCGATTTCGCTGAAATGCGCTCACCGTTAACCCAAAGGGGGTGTGGGTCACGGGCTTCGATCTCGTAGGTTTCCTCGGAGCGGTGCAGGCGCGCGACGACATCGCCTTCCGATTGCTCACCACCGGATTCAGTTACTCGAACCAGACGGCCCTCACTCAGCGACACGTCCAGTGCCGCGCCACTCAACCATGTCGCGGTACCTCGCGCCGACCCGGTCAGATGTTCCAGCGCGGCGCTTATGGCCTTTCTCGTGGCAGGTTCCACTGTCTTCTTGCCCATCTGGTTTCTCTCCGCGGTTTTTCGGCGACGGCCGGGAAAGTCTGAATTGGCCGGTTACTTCCTTGGATCAGCAATGCAGGAATCGGTTCGACAGCGCCGCTATTCCGTTGCGAATGATCGAAGTAAACGTGTGCCATATCACACTGCTTGCCTGCCATGAGAAGCGTAGCCTCTTGCACCTGTTCTACCCATGCGCTGCGGCGCAACCGATAAAGGGGAGGACGAATGACACTTCAATCTGGAGGTTACGGCCATGTATCCATTAAATAAAGAGTCTCAAGTCTACGTTGGTAGGCGCGTCCATGCTGGCCGCCGCGACGACACCGGCGCTGGCTGCCGATCCCGTGTCTCCCGCGTCGGCAGCCGCCGATATTTTTCTGGCGCGGCCCGCCAGCTTCCTTGGAACGATTGCCGGCGCCAGCTTCTGGGTCATCACCTCGCCGATTACCTTCCTCAACGGTACCGCTTCAGACAGCTATGAGGTGCTGGTCCAGACGCCCGCCGACTACACGTTCAAGCGTCCTCTGGGCACGGATCTCTAGCGTCCGTACGGGACCAGGTCTAGCCTCCGTCCGCTACCTCTTGGCGCACGGTCATGACCAGGTCCCGGGTCTCTACCCGGGCTCCCACGCCGGCAACGATCTCGTCCACCACGCCCGCCACCGGCGAAGGCACGGCTGTCTCCATCTTCATTGCCTCGATGGTGAATAGCGGGTCGCCCAGCTTCACCGGTTGTCCCGCCGTAACCGCAACGGTCACGATCATTCCGGGCATCGGCGCACCGATCTGTCCTGCATCCTCCTGGTCGGCCTGGCGGCGCGTCTGGACGCTGGCGGCAAGGGATCGATCCGGCACCTTGATGGTGCGCGGTTGACCGTTGAGCTCGAAGAACACTGTTCGATGGCCATGGTCGTCCGGCTCGCTCAAGGCCACGTACGTCACGATCAGGGTCATTCCCCGCTGAATGTCGAATGACACCTCCTGCCCGGGCTCGAGGCCATAAAAAAACAGCGGTGTGGGCAATACGCGCACCTGCCCGTACTGGCGCCGGTGCTTGTCGTAGTCCAGAAACACAGCCGGATACATCAGATAGGAGGCGAGATCGCGATCGTCCACATGGCGTCTGAGCTTATGCTCCGCCTCGGCGCGTTCGGCCTCCAGGTCGACGTCGCTCATCGAGGCACCCGCGCGTGCCGTCAAGGGTTGCTCGCCCTTGAGAATCTTTCGCTGCAAGGCTTCCGGAAAGCCGCCGGGAGGCTGTCCAAGGTCGCCGCGAAAATACTCCACTACCGACTGAGGGAACGCGACATCACGGGCAGGATCGCTGACTTCCTCCGGCGTCATATCAGTACTGACCATGTAAAGCGCCATATCGCCCACCACCTTCGACGTCGGCGTCACCTTGATGACATCGCCGAATAAATCATTGACCGCAGCGTAGGCCTTCTCTACGTCTCGCCAGCGCCGCTCGAGTCCGAGCGCACGCGCTTGCTCGCGCAGGTTGGTGTACTGACCGCCGGGCATGCCGTGCTCGTAGACGCTCGCGGCGCCAGCGCGCATGTCGCTCTCGAACGCCAGGTAGTAGCGGCGAACACCCTCCCAATAGTAAGCGATGTCCCGCATGCTCTCCTGCTCGAGACCGGGATCACGGGCGTGGTTGCGCAGGACTTCGACGATGGCGCCCAGGTTGGGTTGCGAGGTGAGACCGCTCATGGGATCCATGGCGCCATCGACAGCATCGACGCCCGCCTCGACGGCGGCGAGCACGCTGGCAACAGCCGATCCGCTGGTATCGTGAGTGTGGAAATGGATGGGGACACCGACTTCCTTCTTAAGCGTCGAAATCAATTGATAGGCAGCAGCCGGCTTACACAACCCGGCCATGTCCTTGATGCCGAGGATATGCGTGCCCGCCGACTCGAGTTCCTTGGCGAGCTTCACGTAGTAAGCAAGGTCGTATTTCGTGCGGCTTGGATCGGTAATATCTCCCGTGTAGCAGATTGCGGCCTCGCATAGTTTTCCGGCCTCGCGCACGGCGTCGATGGAGACCCGCATGTTCTCGACCCAGTTGAGCGAATCGAAGATACGAAAAACATCGATGCCAGCGTCAGCCGCCTGGGCGACGAAATACCGCACCACATTGTCAGGGTAGTTCCGATAACCCACACCGTTGGCGCCGCGAAGCAGCATCTGCAACAGGATATT
>CAXMNG010000121.1:0-15838 GCA_964194585.1 Salibacteraceae bacterium
CGACAAATCGTCCAGCTCGTGAATAATCGCATCCATCGCGCCGGCGCAGGCGAGTAGCCGACCGTCAATGTCCGATTCACCCTCGAAGCCCTTGAACACGCGTTCGTAGAGTAAGCGACTCTCGCGGGGTGCGGATGCAAACCGGCAGGCGGCTTTCCAATGAAAGCACCATGGATCGGTGTCGAGTATTTCGTCGGGGATCTCATCCAACCACGACTCGAGTGTTTCAGCGCGGCCATGGGCAAGCATGTCTGGAGCATGCTCGAGAGCCAGACGTTTCAGGGCATGAAAGTCGCTATCCTCGCGCAGCAACGCCGCAGCCTCCTCCACCTCACCTTCGTCCTTCAGCACCTCGACGGACGCGCGTCGCAGGGCACGGTATTCGCTTGGAGAGAATGACACCGCGGCGCGCGCGCGAAGAAATTCTCGCAGCAGTGGATGGTACTGGTAGATGGGATCGCCTCCACCTGCCTTCAATGAGACGAAATGATGTCCACGATGCAGCATGGTGAGAATTTCGCTGGCAGTCGGGTCGTCCGTGATCTTCTCCGCCATGCTGCTGGTCATTTCCGGCACGAAAGCGGTCTTGAGCAACAGCCGCCGTGTCCGCTCATCGAAACTCTGAAAGAGCTCGCCTGCCAGGTAGTCGAATACCACCTGGGGGGCGCGCGAGTTCGGCATCAGGTCGATGCTGCCGCTGACGAGCGAATTCTCCAGTAACAGCACGAGCCCGGCCGCCCACCCTTCAGTCTTGTGATAGAGCTCTGCAAGATCTGCTTCAGGCAGCGGCCGCTCCAATAGCGACACCATTGCATCGGATTCCGACCGCAAGAGCCGCAGGTCCTGCCAGCCGAGCAGCAGCAAGGCGCGGTTGGCCCGCAGTCGCACCATGTCCGGCGGTGGCTCACCGCGGCTGATGACGACGATACAGCCATCCGGCGGCAGCTCTGCAACGGCATCCAGCACAACGGAGTGAAATGCCGATTGCGTGGATACGTCCTGATAGTTGTCCAGAACCAGGACGAACGGTGGCCGCAGGCGCGAGTAGAGCGTGCGGAAATAGCGCCGGGCAAAAGCCGACAGATCGGCGTGGTATTCGGAGGTAAACAGCGGTAGCGAGCCGGCCGCGGTGATCTGCGCCATATAGTAGAAGAAGGTCGCGACGTCGGAATCGCTGGCATCCAGCTGATACCAGCACGACTCCGAGCAGCGCTGTTCCAGATAGCTGGCGACCAGAGTGGTCTTCCCGGAACCCGGCGGACCCGACACCCACACGACGGCGTTGCGGTCCCGTTGATCGAGGATTGCGAACAGCCGCTCCCGACCAAGCACACCGGCGAGGCTCGGGCGCGTGATCTTGGCACGCGAAGCAGGACGCGGATTGGGCGCCACTGTGTTACCCCCCTTATTGGTTCCATTGTACGGTGAAAGGCGCCCTGGACCAGTCTTTCAGGCCACCTGTAAGCATCTGGTTAGGCCGGTGAGCTCACCCGGCCCCGGAATGGCGATTGATCGCCGTGAAGGTAGACTCACCGATCGCGTGTTTCCATGCATCCCGGTGATCACTGCCATGGGGTAGAATGAGTTCGGTGCTCGCTCCCGTTACCATGACCTGGACGTCTGTTATCAGCCCCGATATTCGTAGCCGTTGGCTGGCATTGTGCAGCTGCACGCTGCTCCTGCTGCTCGGCGGCTGCGTCACGACCGCGACACAGCAACTCGCGACAAATGTATCGGCCGCGCTGGTCAACCAGGACGACCCAGAACTGGTACGAGACGGCGCCCCGGCGCACCTGTTGTTGCTGGAAGGTCTGCTCGAAGGGGACCCCGGGAACGAAGGGCTGCTGCTGGCCACGGCGCGCATGTACGGCGCCTACGCGACGTTATTTGTGGAGGACGGAGAGCGGGCACGGTCGATGGCGGAAAAAGCCCATGGCTACGCCGCGCGCGCACTCTGCCAGCGCCGACCTGACACGTGTGCGGCCGATGGCCTGCCCTTCGACGAATTTACGGCACTGGTCGACACAATGGATCAGCAAGATCTGCCGGCTCTCTACGTTTATGCTGTGACTTGGGTTGGCAGAGTTCAGACCAGCGGTCCGGGTGATTTCAATGCCCTCGCCAACCTGCCGCGGATTGCCACTATGATGGAGAGGGTATTGGTGTTGGACGAGCACTATGATCATGGCCAGGCACACGTTTATCTGGGAGCTTTTGACTGCCGCTTGTCCGCCGCCCTGGGAGGCCGCCCGGAGCAGGGCCGGTTGCACTTGGAACGTGCGATCACTATCTCGAATAGTCGCAATCTACGCGCGCAAGTGGAGCTTGCGCGGCGCTGTGCCCGCCTCACGTTCGATCGCGAGCTCCACGACCGGCTCTTGAACGAGGTGCTGGCGGCGGATCCTGATGAGCCGGGCTTGACGCTGAGCAACATCCTCGCTCAACAAGAAGCGAGGGTTCTCCTCGACACCTCCGCGGACTACTTCGAGTGATCGCCATGTGCCTGCGGTGTTTCGCCGTGCTCGTATGGATTCTGGCAGCGCCAGCATCCGCGAGCCATACGACGACCTTCAAGATCGCGACCATCGCCCCGGACGGCACCGGCTGGATGCTGGAGATGCGCGAAGGCGCGAAAAGGATCACCAGACGCACGGACAACCGTGTGAAGTTCCGCTTCTACCCTGGCGGCGTCATGGGTAACGACAAGAGCGTGCTACGCAAGCTGCGTATCGGCCAATTGCATGGTGGCGCAATCACGGGCGGCGGGCTCGCGCTGATTGATCCTAATACCTTGATCTACAGCCTGCCGTTCACATTCCGTTCAGAGGGTGAAGTTGACTACGCCCGCGCGCACATGGACCCTGTGCTCATCGAGAGTCTCGAAGAGGCAGGTTTTGTCACTCTCGGCTTCGTAGAAGGTGGATTTGCTTACTTGATGTCCAATGCACCACTGCACGGAATGGAGGATCTACAAGGCAAGAAGGTCTGGATCCCCGAGGGCGACCGCATCAGCCGCGCGGTGTTCGAAGACATGAACATCTCACCGATACCGCTGCCGCTCCCCGATGTCCTCACCGGTCTGCAGACCGGGCTCATCGATACGGTGGGCGCATCCGCCATTGGCGCCATCGCCCTGCAATGGCATACGCGTATCAAATATGTGACCGACACACCGCTCATCTACCTCTATGGCGCCCTGCTCATCGACCGGCGTGCCTTTTTGAAGCTCGACGCGAAGGATCAGACCGTGGTGCGCGAGGTGATGTCGGAAATCGCCGCGCGGCTCAAGAGTCAAACGCGGGAGGACGACAGAAAAGCTACTCAGGCGCTCAAAAATCAGGGGATCACATTCGTGACGCCATCACAGGAGGCCGTCATGAGTCTGCACAGGAGTGTCGCTCGCACCGCAAACCGCCTGGCAGAGGATGGCGTCGTTCCACTGCACCTTCTCGAAGAATTGCGCGCTCACCTGAACGACTACAGGCGCACCGCTGGTGCCACACCCTAGATCCGTTCTCGAACGTCTAGGCGGCATGCTTGCCGCTGTCGAAGATGGCATTCTGGTTTCCCTGTTAGCGGCCATGATCGGACTCGCGGGCACGCAGATCGTCCTGCGCAACCTGTGGGACACGAGCATCGGCTGGGGCGATCCGCTGCTGCGGGTCACGGTGATGTGGGTAGGGCTGCTCGGCGCCATGGCCGCGTCCAGGGACGACAACCACATCACCATTGATCTCGTCTCGCGTCTCCTCGAGGACCGCGCCAAGTCCGTCACGCGTGTCATCACCGGGCTCGTCAGTGCCATCGTATGCCTGATGCTCGCCTGGCACGGCATGCGCTTCGTGCTCTTCGAACGCGAAGACCAGGCGATCGCCTTTGCATCTGTCCCCGCCTGGATGTGCGAGCTGATCATCCCGGTGGCCTTCGGCATCATGGCCTTGCGTTTCCTCACGGGCGTACTCGCGGAGCTGGTACCTGCAGCCCGGGGCGAACCATGATTCTCGCCGGTATTCTGCTCATCGTCCTGGCATTACTCGGCACTCCGCTGTTCGTCATCATCGCCGCTACCGCACTGCTCGGCTTTCATCGTTCCGGAATCGATCTGGCGGCCGTTCCCATCGAGTTCTATCGCCTTGCCGAGATGCCGGTACTTCTTGCTATTCCGTTGTTCACCTTTGCCGGTTATCTGCTGAGCGAGACTGGCGCGCCTTCGCGCCTCGTGCGCGTCACTCACGCACTGCTCGGCTGGATGCACGGTGGCCTTGCCGTCGTCGCCCTGCTGGTGTGCGCACTGTTCACGGCCTTTACCGGCGCCTCGGGCGTGACCATCGTCGCCATGGGCGCGCTCCTTTATCCCGCACTCAAACAGGCAGGTTATCGCGATAACTTCAGCCTCGGACTGGTGACCACATCCGGCAGCCTCGGATTGCTGTTCGCGCCCTCCTTGCCGCTGATTCTCTACGGCGTCATCGTTGCGCAGCTCGGTATCGGACCCGCCGTTACCGTGGACGACCTGTTCCTCGCCGGCGTGCTCCCGGGGCTGCTGATGCTCGTTCTACTCTCGGGCTACAGCATGTGGCAGAGCCGTGGCGCACCACTGCATGCCTTTTCCCGGGCGGAAGCGCTGGCTGCACTGCGCGAGGTCGCGTGGGAACTTCCCCTGCCGCTTGTCGTGCTTGGTGGTATCTACGGCGGTTACTTCGCGATCTCGGAAGCGGCGGCAATCACTGTCATCTATGTGCTGGTGGTGGAAGTGCTCATCCTGCGTGAGGTGCGACTTCGCGCGTTACCCCGCATCATGCGCGAATCCATGGTCCTCGTGGGCGGCATTCTGGTGATTCTCGGTGTCTCCCTTGCTTCCACCAACTACATCATCGACGCTGAAGTCCCTGCGCATCTTTTCGCTGCCGTCAGTGCACACATCACCAACAAGCTGACCTTCCTGCTGCTGCTGAATGTGTTCCTACTGGTGCTCGGCACCATGCTCGACATCTTCTCGGCGCTGGTCATCATGGTGCCGTTGCTGATTCCACTCGCGCTGGGCTACGGAATCGATCCATTACACCTCGGCATCATCTTCCTCGCCAATATGCAGATCGGCTATTTCACACCGCCGGTGGGCATGAATCTTTTCATCGCCAGCTATCGCTTCAAGAAACCGATCATGGAACTCTACCGCGCAACGCTGCCATTTTTTGCGCTTCTGCTGATCGCGGTGCTGATCATCACCTACTGGCCGGCGCTCTCTTTGACGCTGCCGGGGCGCTGAAGCTACGAGCCGGAAAAGCGGCCCTCAGCACACCGGTCGCGAACCCCCGTTGCCGAAACTGCCAGCATTGATCAACCGGGTTCGAGCACCATTACCCGAATCGCACTGGGTTGCCCCGCGTTACAGGGATTGTTGACCTGCGGGCAATTGGATATGACCGCCAGCGCATCCATTTCCGCCCGCAGCTCCACATAGTCACCCGGTCTGGAACGGCTTTCCATAAACACCGAGTCGGCCAACCGCGCTTCGTCGATGACCGGAACGTTGCAGAAGAAATTGATGTTGGGAACGATGTCTTTGCGGCCGAGGCCGAATGTCGCGAGGGCACTGAGGAAATTCTCGCGACAGCCTGGACAATCCATCACACCGTAAAGCATCTCGTTGCTCGTCGCGCTGCAGCAGCCACCGATGGTGTCGTGGGTGCCACAGGTGTCTTCGGTGATACTGAATATCGGTCTCGCCACGTCAGAGTAGAGAACGTGTCCCTTCGTCAAGCGCAGAGTGCGTGCGGCCTTGAGCGTGTTCGGCGCATGGTAGCGCTCCTCGGGTGTGTGCGCGTTGTAGCACAGGAAGTCGACCCCCTGAGACCCGTGCACATCGATGATTCTCAGCGATTGACCCTTTTTGATGACCCGCGCCCAGGGTTCCCCGGCGGGCACCGACTGTTCGACAATCGCGGTCGTCGGCCTCTGTACAGATTTCGGCATGGCATTCCTCCCTCCTGCGACGTTTATACTGCTCGGGGCATCGAGCCGCCACCGAATCGCGACAGCCAATGGCCGAATCCGTCGAGCAATCCAAAGAGGAGACCCAACGTCTGGATAAGTGGCTGTGGGTAGCGCGCTTTTTCAAGACCCGGGGGCGTGCGGCCGCCGCCGTCTCAGGCGGCAAGGTGCAGGTGGCCGGTGAACGGGTGAAGCCATCCCGCCACGTCGGCCCCGGTACCCCGCTCGAGATCCGGCGCGGTCCGGTGCAATGGCAGGTGGTGGTGCGCAGCGTCGCCAGGCACCGGCGCCCGGCCTCGGAGGCGGCGCTCCTCTATGAGGAAACGCCGGAAAGCATCGAGCAGCGCGAACGCGAGGCCGAACGGCGAAAGCTCGAGGCGGGCAAGCGACGGGAACGCCTCGGCAAGCCATCCAAACGCGAGCGCCGTGACGCGACACGTCTCAAGTCAGGACGCTACTAGGGATTCGGCGACAAGCATTCGAGCTTGACCCGCGGCCATGGCGATGGCTTAATACCAAACGACCGTTTGTTTTTTCTCCGGATCCATGGCAGCCACAGCCCCCACACGCGCCCCCCGACAGGATAACCGCCGGCAGCATCTTCTCGATGCCGCCGCCGGTCTCATCTGCCAGCGCGGATACCACGCGACTTCCATGCGTGATATCGGCCGCGCCACGGACATGCTGCCGGGCTCCATCTACTACCACTTCGGATCCAAAGAAGAGCTGCTGATCGCCATCTACGCCGAGGGCGTTCGCCGCATCGCCGAGCGCGTCGATGGGGCGGTGGCGCGTGGGGCGGATCCGATGAAGCGACTGGAGGCGGCGTGCGTGGCGCATCTCGAGATGCTGCTTACCGACAGTGACTACGCGCGGGTCGTGGTGCGCGTGCTGCCCGAGGACGTGCCCGCGGCGAGCACTCGCTTGACGGCGCTTCGGGATGACTACGAAGAGCGCTTTCGTAAGCTCATCGCCGCACTAGCGCTACCGCGGGGACGGCGGCGTTACGCGCGGCTCACCCTGCTGGGCGCATTGAACGGCGCGCAAACGTGGTACCGGCCGGACGGCGATTCGCCGGCGCACATCGCGCGGCGCGTGCTCGGCTGCCTGCGCGAACCCTTGGGCGTCGAAACGCAGTGACGGCGGAACGACACGAATCTCCGAGGGTGCTGGTCACGAAGCTCGGCCTGGACGGCCACGATCGCGGCAGCCGGGTGGTGGCGGCCTTTCTGCGCGATGCCGGCATGGAGGTAATCTACACCAACCCGTGGCAGGAAATCGCCGCAGTCGTGCAGCTTGCACTTCAGGAGGATGTGGACGTCATCGGCATCAGCTCGCTGGCCACCGATCACCTGCTGGTGCCGAAGCTCACGAGAGCGCTCGCGGAGGCAGGGCTCGGCCACGTGCGCGTGGTGGTGGGCGGTATCGTGCCCGACGAGGACGAGAGCATGTTGCTGGAAGCCGGCGTCAGCCATGTCTTCCACCCGGGCAGTACCCGCGACGAGATCATCACGGAGGTCGGCGAACTCGCGCGCCAGTCACGCGAACAGAGGATGTCATGAGCCAACAACCCATTCAGTTACCGTTGCCCGGCTTCGAAGCAGCGAGGGTCCGATGGCAGGACGAGTATGGCCAGCAGATTGGCGCCGAGAATACCCGGCGCAATCGCTCCGGCGTGGAGATACGGCCCCTGTACACGCCGGCCGACTGGAGCGGCGAGCATTACCTGGAGGATCTGGGCTTCCCCGGTCAGGTTCCCATGACCCGTGGCATCTACCCGAGCATGCACCGCGGCCGTTCCTGGAGCCAGCGACAGCTCATCGGCCTCGGTACGCCCCAAGACTATAATGGGCGATTGAAGCGCATCCTCGACGCCGGCAGCTCAGCGGTCAGCCTGATTCCGTGCAACTCCGTCTACCGCGGCTTCGACGCCGATGAGGTGGATGCGCTGCTGCTCGGCACCTGCGGCGCGGTCGTCAACACCGTCGACGACATGGACACCTGCTTCGACGGCGTCGATATCGCAACGCTCTCCACGGCCATGAACGATCCCCTGCCCTTCACTCTGCTGGCCCTGCTGCTTGCGGTGGCGAAACGGCGCGGCGTTCCCTGGAGTAAAGTGACCGGCACCTCGAATCAGAGCGACTACATCTCCCACTTCGTCGCCAACCATATGTTCTTCCGAATCGCGCTGCCGGGCTCGCGGCGTATTCTCGTTGATCATATCGATTTTGCCGCGCGCCACCTGCCGGGCTGGAACCCTGTTTCGGTGGTTGGACAGCACATGCAGCAGGCCGGCGCCACACCGGCAGAGGCCATGGGCCTGACGCTTTCCACCGCGGTGCAATACGCGGACGATTGCATCGCGCGCGGCATGGACCCGGATGCGTTTCTGCCGCGCTTCACGTTCTTCTTCGACATCTCCATCAGCTTCTTCGAGGAGATCGCCAAAATGCGCGCCGGGCGCCGCATCTGGTGCAGGCTCGTGCGCGAACGCTTCGGCGCCCGCGATCCGCGTTCCTGGCGTTTCAAGTTTCACGGCCAGACCTCCGGCGTGGATCTCACCCGACAGCAACCGTTGAACAACATTTCACGGGTCACCACCCAGGCAATGGCGGGGATCTTCGGCGGTCTGCAATCGCTGCATACGGATGCCCACGACGAGGTCTTGAGCGTGCCCACCGAGGGCGCCGCGCGTATCGCCGTCAGCATCCAGAATATTCTGCGCGAGGAAGCGCACCTGGGGGACGTCATCGATCCATTGGGCGGCTCGTATTACGTTGAAAAGCTCACCAACGACATGGAGGAAGAGATCCGCGCGGTCATGGACCGCATCGAGGATGCCGGGGGCATGTACCGAGCGGTTGAATCGGGGTCCGTGCAAGCCATGATCGGCACCTCGGCGCTCGCATTTCAGGAAAAGGTGGAGAGCGGCGAGCAGACGATGGTGGGCGTGAATGCCTACCGCGCGGAAGACGATTTGAGCATGCGGGCGGCGCTTTCCCGTCCGCGGCCCGAGGTCATGCAGGCCCAGCTCGAACGCCTCGCCCGCTATAAGCGTGGGCGTTCCATGGGAACGGTGAGCGCCGGACTCGACGCCCTCGCCCGCAGCGCCGGCACCGAGCAGGACAATGTCTACGAGAAGGTCGTCGATGCGGCGATCGCCGGCGCCACCCATGGTGAGATCGTCGCAACCCTGCGCGAGGAGATGGGATTCGGCCAGCCGCTGGTGCAGGTGTGAGCCGCGCACTTCCCGCAAACGACCCGCTCGACGCGCTGGTGAACGGCGACGCGGGCGCCCTCGCCCGCGCCATCAGCGACGTGGAACGGCACACGGACGCAGGCCGCAGCGTACTGCGCGCGATTCAACCTCATCTGGGGCGTGCTCGAGTGGTCGGTGTGACGGGCGTGCCCGGCGCCGGCAAATCCACTCTGATCTCGCGCTACGTGCGCGAGTTGCGAAAAGTGAACAAGCGGGTCGGCGTGATCGCCATCGACCCGAGCAGCCCATTCTCCGGCGGCGCCGTGCTGGGCGATCGCATCCGCATGGCCGAGCATGCAACGGACAAGGGTGTCTTCGTCCGATCCCTCGCCTCCCGCGGCCAGGCGGGCGGGCTCGCCCCCACCGCCACCCACGTCATCGACCTCATGGATGCTGCCGGCTGGGATCCCATCGTTGTCGAAACGGTGGGCGCCGGCCAGGGCGAGGTTGATATCGCGGATGCGGCGGACGTGCGTGTGGTCGTGTGCGCGACGGGGCTCGGGGACGACGTGCAGGCGCTCAAAGCGGGGATACTGGAGATCGCCGACGTGCTGGTGGTCAACAAGGCCGATCTCCCCGGCAGCACGACGATGGTCAATCAGCTCCAGGCCATGCTTGCGCTGCGCGCCCAGAAAGCCCGTGATGTCGACGTTTACAAGACCACGGCGACCACCGGCGAGGGCATCGCCGAGCTCACGAAAACCATCGAGGATCGGCTGTGCGCGAAAGACTCTCGCGATTTTCGCTCGCCGCTTCGTATGCGCCGGTTGCTGGCAGCGGCAGCGGGTGGCCTGCTGACGAGGAGATTGCGCGATCTCGACGACGAGTGGCTGATTGCAATCTGCGAATCGCTGCAGCGCGGCGAGGCGGATCTGGAGAGTGCCGCCGCTCGGGTGTTGCGTTCGGGATATCTATCAAATGAATGAGTCTGCAGCCCCTTCTCAGGCGACATGTAAATGGTAGTGATTCTCATTCAACAAACGCTTCCGCGGAAGCGGGGCGATCGGCGCAAACGATAATAGTGGACCCGCGGGAACGGCTGGTCGATTTCCGGTCAACCCTCGAGATCCCGCGCAAAGGCAGTTGCGGTAGCCGCCATCCGGGAGGCTCTGCCCTGAAGCGCGAGGGCTTCCCGGCGAAGCGCCTCCCATTTGGGCTTCAATGCGCCCTCGCGGGCCTTCAGCTCCTGCTCGCGGTTGCGAAGCGCCTCGGCTCTGGCCTTCTGGTCCCTCTTGTCTTTCTCCAGGCCTGCTTTGGCCTCGGCAACGTCATTCAGCGCCCGGTCGCATTCGGCATTTACCGTTTTGGCGGCGGCTGTTGCCCGCTCGGCGTCCGCCGCCGCGGCCCGATATTCCACCGCGGCCGCCGCGAGCTTTTCCAGCTGCTTGCGTAGCGACTTGTCCTCGTCGCACATGGCCAGGAGCTGCCTGGCTTCTGAAAGCGCCGCCAGACTCGGCGGGGCCTTGGCCGCTTCCCCCATCATCTACTTCCCCCTACAGATACTTTATTCTACAGACTTCACCCGACGATAAACGTGCACGTCGCCGCGGCCACCAGCTCGTCGCTGTCGTTGTGCAGCTCGGCGCGGATGACGGCGATGCGGTTGCCGGAACGGATGACCCGGGCCGTCGCGACGAAATAGTCACCGGCACCTGGTCGCAGGTAGTCCACACGCATGTCGATGGTGCCGAGGCGCGAAAAGCGCTCCATCTTTTCTTCCAGACTACCACTGCGGATGCGGGTGGCGACACCCAGAAACGCCATCAGTCCGGCAGTCACATCCAGCGTCGCCGATATCACGCCACCGTGCAGAATATTGCGCGTGTAATTACCAACCAGCTCATCGCGCATACGAAAGCTCAATCGCGCATGGTCGTCGCTCAGCTCGTCGATTTCCAGGCCGAGTAACTGATTGAATGGAATCTTGGAGAAAAGATCGTGTACGACGCGGTGAACGTCGCTGTGATCCGTTTGCGCCATGGTCGATACCGGTTCCCGGCCGGCATCAGGCTCCGATCATGAGAGTCTTGAGGTTGGCCGCCGCCAGCAGCCCGACGAGGATGATCGCCGTGGAGACGACCAGAACCGACAGACCCAGCACCAGGACGGAGCTCACGGTGCGCGGCGCGCGATCGAAGACGATGCCCTTGTTGACCCATGTGAGCACCACCACCAGCAACGGAATCGACAGAGAAAACAGGCCTCCAATGATGATGCTCGAACCGAGCGCCACCTCCACCATGACCAGCAGCAGGCAGGCACCCCAAAATGCCGTCGCCACCGACAGATTCTGCCGGTAACTGCGCAGGATCGGGTAAGTGCTGATCATGATGGCCTCCGATCCACTACTCTAGATGACCGTGCCCAGCCCGGCAATCGGTTCCGGCCAATGCTTACACAGGGCAATTACGCGGCTATATTGACGGGCCCGGGAAAGCCGTTCTCGGTTCGGCCCATGGAGGTTTCGATGACACCCGAGACAGTGAACCCCAAGCAGGCCTGGCAATTGCTCCAGGACGATCCGCGCGCGGTGCTGGTGGATATCCGTTCCACCATGGAGTTCCTGTTCGTCGGCCATCCCTCCGGCGCCCTGCACGTGGCCTGGATCGACGAGCCCGAGTGGACCGTGAACCCGCATTTCGTCACCGATGTGCGCAAGGTGATGCTGGGCGGGGCTACTGCCCACGGCGACATCGGTGGCGCGCCGGTGGTCCTCATCTGCCGCAGCGGCAAGCGCTCCATCGATGCCGGTACGGCGCTTCTGCAAGCCGGATTCAGCAGTGTCTACAACGTGGACGAGGGCTTCGAGGGCGAACTCGACGACCACCACCACCGAGGCAGCGCGGGCGGCTGGCGCTTCCACGGTCTGCCCTGGGAGCAATGCTGAAGCTCTCGTCCCTTCAAACACCCTTCGGCCACAACCAGGCCGCGCCGCGTACCCCGCTCGAATCGCCGTGCACCGGCGGGCGCAGGGGCGTATCCACCCGATCGGAAAACACGAATTCCTGCCACAGCCGCGGCACGCCCTCGTACAGGCGCCCGATGCCGGAAAGCCCGCCGCCGAGCACGATGACATCCGGGTCGAGGATGTTGATGACGTGGGCTAGGCCGCGGGCGAGCCGATGCTCGAAGCGCGCCAGGCAGGCTTCCGCGCGCTGCTCACCCGCCTGCGCCAGCTGGACGATTTCTTCCGGGGCCGGCGGATTTTCCGCGCTCTCCCCGTAGTCCCTCGCCATACCCGGCCCGGAGAGGAAGGTCTCGACGCAGCCGTAGCGTCCGCAATAGCACCGGGGCCCGGGCAGTTCGCTGGCCCGTGGCCAGGGTAGCGGATTGTGTCCCCACTCGCCGGCGATTGCCTGGCGTCCCGTGAGCACCCGGCCCTCGACGACGATACCGCCGCCCACACCGGTGCCGAGAATAACGCCGAACACCACCCGCGCGCCCCGGGCAGCGCCGTCCACGGACTCCGACAGGGCGAAGCAGTTGGCGTCGTTGGCGAGACGCACCTGGCGGTCCAGGGCCTCGCCCAGATCCACGTCCAGGCGTTCGCCCATGAGCTGGGTGGAATTGGCATTCTTGATGCGCCCGCTGTGGGGGGAGAGTGCGCCGGGGGTGGCGACCCCTACCGATGCGCGCTCGCCGAGCTCCTGTTCCAACTCGGCCACCAGATCGACGACCGCATGCAAGGTATCGGCATAGCTCTCAGCGGGCGCTGCCCGGCGCCGGCGGATGATCACCTCACCCCCGTCGCCGAGGACCACCGCTTCTATCTTGGTGCCGCCGAGATCGACCCCGATGCGCATTTCAGACCCCGATATTGAGTATGCGGTCCATGCAGTCCAGAATCAGTGAGAATGCTGAGTCGGTTGTCATCCTTGCGCGCAATCTTCAACCCCTTCATCCAGATATGCCTGCTACGACAGGGGCCCCAGGACCTGCCGACCTCAGGCATTCTACTGGCCATCACCCTGACCGCCCACACGGTCATGTCCATATTGCTGTCCAACGTTGCCCTGAGCGCCGTGAACGCACTGTTTTCGGGCGTAGTGGACACGCTGCTGCTGGTGGTGTTGACCGGGGCATTGCTCTACGCGAAGCAGCGCAACGCACGGATCATCCAGACCGTGACGGCGCTTGCCGGCACCGGAGCCATCATCACTTTGATCGCGCTACCCGTGTCCGGATGGCTTCACGGCGCCGATCAGGCCGCCGGTGAAGGCGGATTCGCGCTACTGCTTCTATTGTTCCTCACCGGCTGGAGCCTGGCAGTGGCCGGGCATATTTTCCGCCACGCGCTGTCGGTTCCGTACTTCCTCGGACTGGTGCTGGCAGCGGTGTTCTACTGGATCTCCATCTCGGTGTTCAGAGCGCTGTTCCCCCTGGTTGCCTGAGGCGCGCATGCACATTCACATACTCGGCATCTGCGGGACTTTCATGGCCGGCATCGCGCGCCTGGCCCGGGACCTCGGCATGACGGTGACCGGCTCCGATGCCCATGCCTACCCCCCCATGAGCGACCAGCTGGCGGCGCTGGGGATCGATGTCATGACCGGCTACGAGCCCGCGCACCTGGACCCGGCGCCGGACTGCGTGGTCATCGGTAATGCCATGACCCGCGGTAACCCGGCTGTCGAGCACGTGCTCGACAAAGGCTTGCGCTTCACTTCGGGTCCCGCCTGGCTCGCCGAGCACGTGCTCCGGGGCCGCTGGGTACTGGCGGTGTCCGGTACTCACGGCAAAACCACTGCCGCCAGCATGCTCGCGTGGATCCTCGAGTGTGCCGGGCGCGCTCCTGGTTTCCTGGTGGGCGGCGTGCCGGAGAACTTCGGCCAGTCGGCGCGCATGGGAGAAGACACCTTCGTGGTCGAGGCCGATGAGTACGACAGCGCGTTCTTCGACAAGCGCTCGAAGTTTGTCCACTACCTGCCGAAGACACTGGTGATCAACAACCTGGAATTCGACCACGCGGACATCTTCGACGATCTCGCCGCCATACGCCGTCAATTCCACCATCTGGTGAGAACCGTTCCGGCGGGGGGACGCATCCTGCGTCCGAGTCCAGACGCGGAGATCGATCGGCTTATGGAGATGGGCTGCTGGACGCCGGTCCAGACATTCACGACTGGCGGCACCGACGCCGATTGGCAGGCGACCATGGGGCTTGCCGACGGCAGTGCCTTCGAGGTGGCACGGACCGGCGAAGCAATCGCCTCGGTGCGCTGGCAATTGTTGGGCCGGCATAACGTGAGCAACGCTCTCGCGGCTGTCGCCGCCGCAGAGCACGCGGGCGTGGATCCCGCGCAGGCCTGTGCGGCCCTGGAGACATTTCGCAATGTCAAAAGGCGTATGGAAGTGCGCGGTCGCATCGGCGGCGTCACCGTTTACGATGATTTTGCCCACCATCCGACGGCGATCCGCGCCACTCTGGACGCCTTACGCGCCCACGTCGGTGACAAGCGCATCATCGCGGTGCTGGATCCGGCCTCAAACACCATGCGCAGCGGCGTCCACAGCAATACGCTCGGCGGCGCGCTCAGCCCTGCGGATTCCGCCTGGATCTACCGATCCCCGGCCATCGAGTGGGACATTGGCGCTCTGACAAGAACCGAAGGACTCGCCCTGCAGGTAAGCGACGACATCGACACGTTGATATCCGCCATCTGCCGCGAGGCTTTCGACGGAGACCACATCGTCGTCATGAGCAACAGCGGTTTCGCGAGCTTTCATCAGCGCCTTCTGGATGCCCTCGGCGCACGCGACCGATGAGCACGCCCTCGGACGCCAGGGATGTTCCGCTGTTCCCGCTGCACACGGTGCTGTTTCCCGACGGCCCCCTGGGTTTGCGCATCTTCGAGCCACGTTATCTCGACATGGTGAGCGAATGCCTGCGCAAGGAGCAACCCTTCGGCGTGTGCTTGATCCAGAGCGGACAGGAAGCCGGTGAGGCGGCCAGGCCGCACCTGACGGGTACCTTCGCCCGCATCGTCGACTGGCAGCGCGGCGACGACGGTCTTCTGTCCATCAGCGCCCGGGGGGACAAACGCTTTCACGTGCAGGACACGCGCGTCGAGCGCAATCAGTTGCTGCGCGGCACCGTACAGCCGCTCACGCCGGAACCCTCGGCGCCGCTGCCCGCAGAATGTGACTACATGACCGACGTGCTCGATCAACTCTTCGAGCACGCCGGCGATGTCTACGCCGATCTACCGAAGCGCCCCGATGATGCCTCATGGGTGGGCTACCGTCTGGCGGAGGTTCTGTCCCTGCCGCTGGTACGCCGGCAGTACTTTCTCGAGCTCGAGGACCCGCTGCTGCGCTTGTCGCAACTCGACCAGATACTGCGTGCCATGTCGGAGACCGGCGGGGGTGAATAGGGGCGCCTGCGCCACCCGGCACGGCATCTGCTAAGCTCCGCGCCTGGGCTTTTTCGCACGAGCCTGCCTTGCCAGGACGCCATCGAGTGAGCAACGAAAAACGCCGCCACAACGCACTGCCCGACGGCTACAAGCTCCACTGGTACGAGATCCACGCGATCCTCGGCCGGGGTGGCTTCGGCATTACCTACCTGGCGCTCGATACGAA
>CAXMNG010000122.1:0-5500 GCA_964194585.1 Salibacteraceae bacterium
ACCTCGAAGCGGCCCCCTGCCGCGGCGCCCGCGAACACGGGCGCCGCGGATTTTTTCGAGCCTGGACGCCGTCCCGCGAAGCCATTGGTCGCGCGCTGCCGGGCAATTGAACTATAGTGCCCATCTCGAAACAGGGACGCCGGCGGCTGTCCTGAACCGGTGACATGTAGGGACGTAGGCAAATGGCTGGTCTGATAACCATGGGGCTCCTGCCCGGACAATCCATCGAGATCGCCGGTATCAACGCTGCCGAACGCTGGAATCGTACGGGCGTGGTGATCGAGTGTGACGTCACTTATCGCTTCGAGGTGATCAAAGTCTCCGGCTGGCGGGACGGGAAGGTCGAATCCGATCCCGACGGCTACGAAAAGTTGCGTCTGCTGCCGTTGCTTCTGGCCCGCCGTTACCCGCCTGCCCGATGGCTCAAGCTCATCGGCGCCATCGGTACATCCGCGTGGGATTACTTTCCCATCGGAACGGGATGCACCCGCAAAGCGACTGCGGCCGGCGAGCTGTACTGCTTCGCCAACGACGCATCGTTCAGCTACCACGACAACGATGGTCAGTTGACTTTGAAAGTATCCCGTGAGGACTGAGACGCCGGTCAGCGAAGCAAGTAGCTTTCGAATTGTGATGTCGCCAGCACCCGGTATCGATCGTCGGACCTGATGATCAATTGCACGGCCAGGGCCTCCCGCTCGGCCAGCCGGTAACCCTCCTCCGGCCCCATGACCATGATAGCGGTGGCAAGCGCGTCGGCGCGCATGGCAGAGGCCGTGATGACACTCACCGAGGCAAGCCCATGGGCGATGGGTCGTCCGGTGCGCGGGTTGATGGTGTGGGAGTAGCGCGCGCCGTCCGTTTCCACGTAGTTGCGATAGTCTCCGGATGTCGCGATAGCGTGGTCGCGCAATACGACGACACTTTGAACGAAACGCTCGCCGGGTAGGGGGCGTTCGATGGCCACTTTCCAAGGTGATCCATCGGGCTTGGACCCGCGGGCGCGCAACTCACCACCGATCTCCACCAGGTACGACTGAATGTGCCGATCGTCCAGCAGCCGGGCGACCTCATCGACTGCGAAACCCTTGGCGATTGCAGAAAGATCCACGTAGACGTCGGGACGTTGCTTGCGTAGTGCGGAAGGGGACGCTCTCACGGCCAACAGCCGATAACCCACGCGCTCCATCGTCCTTTCGATAAGTTGCTCGGAAGGTGGGCGCGCGTCACTTCGTTCGGGCCCGAGTCCCCACAGGTTGACGATGGGTCCAACGGTTACGTCGAATGCGCCATCGGAAAGTGTGCTGATGGTTGCAGCCGCTTCCACCACGTAGGCAATCTCGGCAGACACGGGGAACCAGCCGGAGTTCCGGCTCTTGTTGAATCGCGACAGCTCGGAGGCGGGGCGCCACGTAGACATTTGGTCATTGATGCGCTCCAGGAGATCGTCGATCTGCGCCTGGAGCGCATCGGCACCGGTTTCGCCGCCGGTGTCGTAAAGCTTGACCGCGTAGGTGGTGCCCATGGTGGGACCGGTGATAACGATGACGTCGTCCCTGTCCGCGGCATCGCCGCAGGCACCGAGCAGCAGAATACAGCAAACGACGATCGAGAACGGCGAGAAAGGAGGCAAAGAATCGAATCGTGAGTAGCTCACCACCCTAACTGAGCTTCTCCGCAGCACGCAGCACGTCCCGGCGGCTGATCTGGCTCACCAACCGTGGGCTTGAAGCCCAGGTAGTCCGGCCCCAGCAGGGCGACGCTGCCCACCGATGCGCCGGCAGACACCGACTGTTCGGATGCGCCTGTAATAGGGAGGTCGAGACCCCTTCTTGACCTTATCAGCATGGCCTGAGACGTACGGGTGCGGGACTGGAATTCGGATTTTAATCGAAGCGCCACAAAAAGGGACACTTTCCCCACCCCATACGCCCGGGCCAGCCTCCAAGATGAGGCAGATTCGTCTAGCATGGATAATGGCACGGAGAATGAATTCGGATCGGCGACGCGCCCGACGAACCGGCGTCCACAGGTAACAGCCATGACCCGACGAGCAACGATCAGCTGGCGCGAAGCCTTCGCGGTCTATCGCCACCCGCGGGTCATTGCGATGCTGTTCCTCGGCTTCGCCGCCGGCCTGCCCTTCCTGTTGGTGTTCTCCACGCTGTCTGCCTGGCTCCGGGATCTGGGTGTCAGCCGGACCGCCATCGGCTTTTTCGGTTGGGTCGGGGTGACGTATTCCGTCAAGGTATTCTGGGCGCCGGTGGTCGACCGCGTGCCGATACCGATGCTCACCCGAATGCTCGGCAAGCGCCGCAGCTGGATGTTGCTCGCGCAAATCGGCATCGCGTCAGGATTGATCGGCATGGCAATGACCGATCCCACGCTGACCCTGACCCCGGTGGCATTGTTCGCATTGCTGGTCGCGTTCTCTTCGGCCACCCAGGATATCGCCATCGATGCGTACCGTATCGAGGCGGTAACGAAGGATCGCCAGGCCGCGATGGCCGCCACCTACATCCTCGGCTATCGCGTGGCCTTGCTGGCCGCCGGTGCGGGTGCCTTCTACGTCGCGGAGTACGCCTCCTGGTCAAGCGCCTACTTCGCCATGGCCGCGCTCATGGTCGTCGGCATGATGACCGTCGTCTTCATCGCCGAGCCCGCGCACCACCGGGAGGGGGACAGCGTCATGTTCGAGGAGCGTGTCGTCGACTTCATGTCGCGTTCGGCACACCTGCCGCAGTGGCTGAGAGCGGCGGGCGGCTGGTTCATCGGTGCGGTGATCTGCCCATTCGCCGATTTTTTTTCGCGAAACGGTTGGTTGGCCATCGTCATTCTGATCTTCATCGGCATGTTTCGGCTGAGTGACATCGCCATGGGCATCATGGCAAACCCGTTCTACCTGGATTTGGGCTTCACCAAGCCGCAAATCGCCAACATCGCCAAGGTGTTCGGTTTCTTCATGACCATCGCGGGGGCGGCACTCGGCGGCCTGCTGGTGATTCGATATGGAATCATGCGCCCGCTGTTGCTGGGTGCGGTCATGGTGGCGATAACCAATCTCTTGTTTGCCGCCATGGCCTCGGTAGGTGCCGATCTAGTCTGGCTGACGGCGGTCATCAGTGCCGACAACATCAGCGGCGGGCTCTCGAACGCCGTGTTCATCGCCTACTTGTCGAGCCTCACCAACCAGGCCTACACCGCGACACAATACGCGTTGTTCAGCTCAATCATGACCTTACCGGGCAAATTCGTCAGCGGTTTCTCGGGGGTCATCGTCGACGGCTACGGCTATGTCTCCTTCTTCATCTATGCGGCGGCAATCGGAATTCCGGCGATCCTGTTGGTGATCTATCTGATGCGTCGAATCAATGTGGACGAGATGAAGACCGTAGAGGCGCGCTGAGAGACAAAATGACGAAGGGGTCGTACCAACATAAGCTGTTGAATTGAAGGAGGATCACGGATGAAAAAGCCGTATTTCACAGCTTAATGCCTTAGCAATGCCCGACCTCATACTGTGGGCACTTTCCGTCCTTTCGACGAAGTACAATAGGGCGTCATGCAGGCACGACCTCCAGCCGACGACAGGACGATGCCGCTTCTGATCGAGCCCCAGGGCGGTCTGGAAGGCTCGGCGGCTGCTCTCGGTTCCTGGGCGGCCGAGCACCGTCATGATCTGGACGAATGGCTACACCGGGACGGTGCGGTGCTGCTGCGCGGTTTCGGCGTCGGCAGCCCGAAAGAGTTCCACGATGTGGTCGCCGCGATCCAGCCGCAACTACTGGACTACGTGGGCGGTGACTCACCCCGCAAGGCGGTGGGCGATCGCATTTACACCTCCACCGAGTTTCCGCCGGAATTGGAAATCGGCCTGCACAACGAGCTTTCCTATACGCACTCGTGGCCTGAGCGCGTGTTCTTCTGCTGCCTCGTGGCGGCGGACAACGGCGGCGAGACGCACATTGCCGACAGCAGGAGAGTATTTGCGGAATTGCAACCGGCGGTTCGCGATCGCTTCTCGGAGAAAGGCGTCGTATACCGACAGCACCTCCGGGACGGCAACGGCGGGCCCGGTCCCGGCAAGTCCTGGCAGGAAACTTTCGAGACAACGAAGCGCGCGGAGGTGGAACGCGTCTGCGGCAGCCAGGATATGGAATTCGAATGGACGCGCCGCGGCCTGCGAACATCATTGCGTAACCCTGGTGTGTTGACTCACCCGATAACCGGAGAGACATGCTGGTTCAACCAAGCCGACATGTGGCACGCGAGCTTCGATACGGTTAAAGCGCAGGAAGCACGAACAGTGTCCGACGTTCCCGTTGAAGAAGCGCTTGGGTCCCACGCCTGCTACGGCGACGGAGCCGAGATACCGATTCCGGATTTGAGATCCGTACGCACGGCCTACAGAAATTCGGAAATACTGTTTCCCTGGCAGGCCGGCGATTTGCTGATTCTAGACAACGTACTCACCATGCACGGCCGCAAACCGTTCAAAGGGAAGCGACGCGTGTTGGTAGCGATGGCGTAGGTCGGACAAGAGGGTGCAGGGCCAAACTGGCTCTAAACTGGGCCTTCTAAGCGCCAAAATTGGCGTGAATTCGTGTGAATCACGCAACTGATCAAAGACTTAGCGAGGTCCGACCCCCCCAGGACCCCAAGGCGGTGGCGTACCCCAGCTGTTCCAACTGGTGGTTTCTGCCGTCGGGAACCGCCGCGTGGGCCCGAAATTGCCTCTCGGATAGCCGAGGGGAATACAGCTGTGAAACTCCGCATCACCGGGAACACTGAATATTTTGTACACCCGATCCATGACGTCGGCGTGCAGTGTCGTCAACACCGAGCCGATGCCCAGGGCCCGTGCCGCCAGCATCAGGTTCTGAATTGCCGGAAAAACTGACGACGCAGCGCCGGGCCGCCCCACGGTGAAAGCAAGGATGACGACCGGCGCGTCGACCATCTCGTCGGCGAGCAACGCCGGCATACTGTATACAGATCCTTCCGGAATATCGGCTTTGCCCTTCCAGCCATACTCGTCGCGGCGCTTTGCCCACCACGCCTCATGGTAGAGCTTGCCGAATGCCTCAATCGTGTCGCGATCGCGAATGACCAGAAAGCGAGCCGGCTGTGAGTTTCCACCGTTCGGTGCTTTGGACGCCGCATCGAGAATAGTCTTCAAGTCCACATCGCTGACGGGCTTGTCGGATCGCAGGCGCCGAATCGCCCGCTGAGTGAACATCGCTTCACCAATCTGCATTGTCAGATCAGTAGGAGCATCGACGTAGATCATCTCCATCATCACATCTCCCGCTTTGTCGCCTGCTCGAGCTTCGCGCACGCAACGCGACCGAATCTTTAGACGTTGAATCGAAAATGCACGACATCGCCCTCCTGGACGACGTAGTCCTTGCCTTCCAGCCGCCACTTGCCGGCTTCTTTCGCACCCTGCTCACCGTTCAGTGCGACAAAGTCTTCGTAGCCCACGATTTCCGCTCGGATG
>CAXMNG010000123.1:0-1926 GCA_964194585.1 Salibacteraceae bacterium
ATCTGTGCGCCGGTCACCATGGGCGGGCCGTCATCGAAGCCGGTAGTGCTTGCCGCGCCGCCGGTGCACTGGGCGGCATTCTCGTAGACTTTGCACTCCTCGTAGGGGCCGGGGCCGAAGCCCTTGACCGACGCGTAGATCATGCGCGGGTTGATTTTCTGAATGCGCTCCCAGGTGAAACCCATGCGATCCAGCGCCCCGGGCGCGAAGTTCTCCACCATCACATCGCACTCCTCGATGAGCCGGGTGAAAATTTCTTTGCCCTGATCATTCTTGGTATTGAGGGTGATGCTGCGCTTGTTGTGGTTCAGCATCGTGAAGTAAAGGCTGTCCACATCGGGAATATCGCGCAGCTGTCTGCGGGTCGCGTCTCCAACGCCCGGGCGCTCGACTTTGATGACGTCGGCTCCGAACCACGCGAGCAGCTGCGTGCATGTGGGTCCCGACTGGACGTGGGTCATATCCAGGATACGAACCCCCTCTAGCGCTTTTGCCATTTCCTACCTCCTCTGTGTCTTTCAGTTGCTCGAAACAAAACGAACGGGTTATCGACCCCGTTCGTTTCGCGCCGCGCGCTCCCTACTTGTACATGGTCTGGTTCTTGGTGCCCGGCGCGTACTCGTTCGGGTCCACCCAGATGTTGACGACGGCCGACTTGCCGGTGCTCTTGACGGCCTCACGGGCTCGCTCGAGCGCCGGAGCAATTTCACCCGGCTCGTGTACTTCCTCGCCATGACCGCCGAGCATGTGGGCGAACTGGGAGAAGGGTATGTCACCAAGAAGATTGCCGATATCGCCACGTTTCTTACCGTACTTGGCGATCTGTCCGTAGCGAATCTGGTTCATGGCGGAGTTGTTACCGACGACAGCGATGTAGGGAGCACCAAAGCGGTTGGCTGTCTCCATATCGAAGGCCGTCATGCTGAAGGCGCCGTCGCCGTAGTAGCAAAGCACCTCGTTCTGCGGGTGCGCGAGCTTCGCCGCCAGGGCAAAGCCGGTGCCGACGCCCAGCGACCCCAGCGCGCCCGGATCCATCCAGTGGCCCGGCGTGCGCGGCTGCACCGCCTGGGCGCTGATGGTGACGACGTCGCCGCCGTCGCCGATGTAAACCGTATCCTCGTTGAGGAACTCGTTGAGCTCCCACGCCACGCGGTAAGGATGGATGGGGTTGCTGTCGGAACGAAACAGCGGCATGAGCTTCTCGGTCTTCTCGGCCTCGAGCCCGCGCAGCTCCTCGAGCCACGGCTCGCGGGCCTTGGCGCGATTGTCGGCGCGGCCGCTGGCGGCGTCGCCGACGGCTTTCAGAATCGCGCCTGGGTCGCCCACCAGGCCCATGGACAGGTCCCGGTTCTTGCCTACCGTACGATAGTCCATGTCGATCTGCACGACGGTGGCGTCACGGCGCAGGCGCTTTCCGTAGCCCATGCGGAAATCGAAGGGCGTGCCGACGATGACGATGACGTCCGCCTTGTTGAAGGCGTCGCGGCGCGTGCGGTGGAAGTGATGGGGATCACCCGGCGGCAGGATGCCGCGGCCGGCGCCGTTGAAGTAGGCCGGCATGTTGAGTGTGCGCACCGTGTCGATGGCTTCCTGGTGCCCGCGGCAGGTCCACACCTGGCTGCCGAGCAGAATCGCCGGTCTTTCGGAATTCACCAGAATGTCCGCGAGCTTTTCGATGTCCGCCGGATCGCCGATGGAGCGGGTTGACGCCCGGTACCTGCCCGGCTCGGGGATGACCGCCTTCTCCAGGGGCACCTCGCGGTCCAGCACGTCGCGGGGGATCTCCAGGTAGCTGGGGCCGGGGGCGCCGTTGAAGCACTCCCGGACCGCCATGGAGACCATGTCCGCCACCCGCTCGGTGGAGCTTACGCTGGAGGAGAACTTGGTGATCGGCGCCAGTATGTCCACGTGGGGCAGGTCCTGGAG
>CAXMNG010000124.1:0-6759 GCA_964194585.1 Salibacteraceae bacterium
TAGTCTAGTGGGTCTTTTCTCGCGCCGGAAAACGGTCTTTGTCGATTCGGATATTCTCGTCATCGGCGGTGGCATGGCGGGCTGTGGAGCAACCTACGAGTCCAGGTACTGGGGACGCGACTTGAAGATCGTCTGCGTCGAAAAAGCCAACATCGAGCGCAGCGGCGCGGTGGCGCAGGGTTTGTATGCGATCAACTGCTACATGGGTATGCAGTGGGGCGAAAATCAGCCCGAGGACCATGTCCGCTACGCGCGCAACGACTTGATGGGGCTGGTGCGCGAAGATCTGGGCTACGACATCGCGCGACACGTGGATTCCACGGTGCACAAGTTCGAAGAGTGGGGCCTTCCGATGATGAAGGACCCGGAAACCGGACGGTATATGCGCGAAGGCAAATGGCAGATCATGATTCACGGCGAAAGCTATAAGCCCATCGTCGCTGAGGCTGCCCGCAAAGCAGCCACCAAAGTCTACAACCGGATCATGGTGACTCACCTGCTGATGGACAAGTCGAAGGCTAACCGGGTGGCCGGAGCTGTCGGCTTCAACGTCCGTACAGGAGATTTCTACGTCTTCCGCGCCAAAGCCGTTATCGTCTGTGCCGGTGGCGCGTCGCACATTTTCCAACCCCGCGCGGTGGGTGAAGGCATGGGACGTACCTGGTATGCCCCCTGGAGTAGTGCGTCGGCCTATGCGTTGCCGATCCTCGCCGGCGCCAAGATGACGCAGATGGAAAACCGCATCGTCCTCACCCGGTTCAAAGACGGCTATGGTCCGGTCGGTGCCTATTTCCTGCACCTCAAGACGTACACCGAGAACGCATACGGCAATGAGTACGAATCCACTTGGTACGAACACACGAAGCAAATTGTGGGGGATTACGTCGATCGGCATCCGGTGCCGACTTGTCTCAGGAATCACGCCTTTCTCGAAGAGGTCAAAGCCGGCCGCGGTCCGATTCGCATGGTAACGAAGGAGGCCTTCCAGGATCCCCACAAGGAGACCGTGGGTTGGGAGAATTTCCTCGGCATGACCATCGGGCAAGCGGTCGTATGGGCGTCGCAAAACATCGACCCGAAGTACATCAATCCGGAGCTCACCACGTCCGAGCCTTACGTCATGGGCTCACACGCCACCTGCTCCGGCGCCTGGGCGAGCGGGCCCGAGGACTATGCCCCATCGGAATACCAATGGGGCTACAACCGCATGATGACGGTGGATGGACTGTTCGGCGCCGGCGACACTATCGGCGGCACCGCCCACAAGTTCTCGTCCGGGTCTTTCGCGGAAGGCCGGATCGCGGCAAAGGCGGCCGTCAACTACGTGAACGATTTGGGTAAAGATCGGCCTCAGGTGAGTGAGGGCGAGTACGAAGAACTCAAGAAGGTCGTTTTCCAACCCATGGAGAATTACCGGATCGGCCGCAACGAAATCGTCGGCGGAACCGTGTCGCCGAGCTACATCCTGCCACTCCACGGTCTTCAACGCCTGGAGAAGATCATGGACGAATACGTGGGCGGTATCAGCTCCCACTATACGACGAACAGTGTGTTGCTTGACCGGGGGCTCGAGTTACTGGGCATGCTGAAGGAAGACTTGGAGCATTCCGGCGCCGAAGACCTGCACCAGCTTCAGCGCGCGTGGGAGCTTCAGCATCGGACCTTGGCTTCGGAGTGCGTCACGCAACACACCATGTTCCGCGAGGAAACCCGCTGGCCCGGGTACTATTATCGCGCCGATCACCCGAAGCTCGACGATACCGATTGGCATTGCTTCACCTTATCCCAGTACGACCGGAACACCGGCGAGTGGGAGATGGAGAAGGCACCCGTCTATCACATCGTCGATTAGGCCAGTCCCAAAAAGTCCTTTGCAGCAACCATGGCGCTGGGCGTAAGCCCGGCGCGCGGGTGCGTACGACAAAGGGGCGATGGTATCCCTTGAGTCTGGCCGGAGGGCAACTTGCCGTCCGTCTCGACGGTGAAAGAAATCACCACCGGCATGCCCACGGACTTTGCGGCACGAACGACACCGATCGCTTCCTCAGCGTGGGTCATAGTGAGCGCCGTGATCACATCCGCTTCTGTTTCCGCGAAGGTACCGATTTGCACCGAATGGTAGCGCTCAGCCTCGTCTTCCGTCATCAGCTTGTCAGGGCTGTAGCCTTCGCCTCGGGGACCGACGGAGCCACTGATCACTACCTTGGTCTTGTCAGCCTCGTGCTCATCCGTTTCCGGAAGGTCGATTCTGGACGAGGCGAAAGGGGGATACTTCAGGGGGATGCCTTTCCGGCTGAGGTGCCGGCGATACGGCCGAATACGGCGCCGGCCGTCAGGCCCGTGCCGCCAGGGTAGTTGAAGTAGAAAAGTCCGCCGACCATTTCGCCGGCGCTGTAGAGCCCCGGGATTGGGCGGCCGTCCTGATCCTGCACCGATGCGCTGGTATCGATTCGCACGCCGCCGAAGGTGAAGGTGATGCCGCAGGTAATAGCGTAGGCTTCGAAGGGGGGTTGGTCCAGGCGGTTGGTCCAGTTGGACTTCGGGATATCCAGTCCCGTGGTGCCGCGGCCGTCCTTCGCGTTGGGATCGAAGGGCACGTCGTCCATGACAGCGTCGTTGAACTGCCGGATATTGGCGAGGGCCCGCGCGGCGTCCACGCCTTCGAGCTTCTCGACCAGGCTTTCCAGCGTATCCGCCGATACCTTGGTCACTTCCCGGATGCGGTACTCGTCGCGAAGAAGGTGCAGTACCTTGCCGTCGAAAATCTGCCAGGCGAACTGGCCGGGCTGGGCGAGAATGACACGGCCGTATTTTGCGTACGTGTAGTTGCGGAAGTCCGCGCCTTCGTCGACGAAGCGTTCGCCGCGGGCATTCAGCATGATACCGAAGGGATAACTGTGCTTCTGAAACGCGTCGCCGATGGCGAGATCACCGAACTCCGGAGCATTGCGTTCCCAGCCCACCGCGTGGCAGCCGGACCAGTTGCCGCTGGGCGAGGCGCCGAGCTCCAGCGCCATGCGGATGCCCTCACCGGTGTTGAAGCGCGTGCCGCGCACCTTGGCGAGATCCCACCCCGGTCCCAGGTAGCGGGTGCGCCACTCGGCATTCGCCTGAAAGCCGCCGCAGGCGAGCACCACGGATTTGGCCGCGATGTCTACAGTTTCGCCGCCGATGGTTGCGCGCGCGCCGACCACACCGCTGTCATCCCGGAGAAGACTCTGGGCACGGGCCTCATAGACGATGCGAATGCCGGCACGCTCGGTGGCTGTGGTCCACGCTTCCACCAACCCGGGGCCGCCGCCGTATGCTTCGACGGCGAGGCCGCCCCAGAACGTGAAACGTCCGTTCACTTCAAATGCCTGCCGGCCCCAGATGGGTGTGAAGCGGATGCCCTTGGAGCGCATCCACATCATGGTCTCGCGGCTGTCGCGTACCAGCCGCTCGACGAGATCCGGGTCGCAGCGGTACTCCGTCACCCGCCCCATGTCGTCGAAGAAGCTGTCCTCGGGGTAGCTGCCGAAGTCCGTGCGTGCCAGCTCCTCCTCGCTGAGATCCGGCATCAACGCCACCAGATCGTCCACGCCCCGGTAGGCGAAGCGCATGGCGCCTGCGGTAAATCGCGTATTGCCGCCGGATTCGTCCCGGGGTGCGCATTCGAGCATCAGGACATCTGCGTCCTGCTCGCGGGCCGCATGCGCGGCAGCGAATCCGGCATTACCGGCGCCGACGACGAGAACGTCGGTCTCTAGCGATACTGACACCGTTGCGGGGACCTCTTCGCTGGATGCGGGAGTGAAGATGATCCCTCAGAAACCTACGTCCCTGCAATCTTCTCGAGCTGCTTAGCCCGAATCACATGCCCGTCCAGCCCGGACTGCTTGGCGTCCTTAATGACCTGCTTGCCGCTCTCGGCCGCTTCCAGCGCGGCGGTGATGCTGCGGACGCGTGCCCGGCTCAGGCCGCCGAGTGACCGGTCAGTTCCACTTTGACGTTGTCTTGCTCGCTGAGCCCCTCGTAGTACTCGCGCAGAATCGCCAGCACTTCCGGGCGGCTGAACTTGTCCGGCACTTCTTCCCCCTCCGACAGCATCTTGCGTAGTTTCGTCCCCGAGAGCAACAGACGGTGCTCGGCGCCGCACTTGCAGGTGCGCATGGAGGCCATGCCGTCGCAGCGGTAGCACCAGAACGTCCAGTCGATCTTCAACGGCCGGGTCTCGAGCGCGTCCGCGGGGATCTCGTCGAAGATATGATGGGCATCGAAAGGACCGTAATAGTCCCCGACACCGGCATGATCGCGGCCGACGAGCTGCTCCGAGCATCCGTAGTTCTGCCGGAAGAGCGCGTGCAGCAACGCTTCCCGCGGTCCCGCGTAACGCATGTCCAGGGGATAGCCCGCGTGGATGACGGTGTTCTCGACGAAATACTCCTTCAGCAGCACGTCGATGGCACGCGCGCGTACGCTGGCCGGGATGTCGCCGGGCTTCAGCCGGCCAAGCAATGAATGGATCAAAACGCCGTCGCCCACCTCGATGCCGATTTTGGCCAGATACTCGTGGGACCGATGCATGGGGTTGCGGGTCTGGAATGCCGCCACCTTGGACCAGCCCCTTTCCTCGAACATGGCACGCGTCTGGGCGGGGGTCAGAAACAAATTGTCGAACTCCTCGCCGAAATAGCTGGTGGAGAGCACCCGGATGGGGCCTGCCAGGTTGACGTCACCCTGATCCATGACCATGCGCACGCCCGGATGCTCGATGTCCGTGGTCTTGAATACCGATTGACACTCGTGGGCCTTGTCGATGCGGTATTTCTCCGTCACCGTCATGGTCGCCAGGCGTTGCCCGGTCTCGGGATCCATGAGCGCCACGTCGCTGCCCTCGTCGATGCCTTCGGCGATGGCGCTGTCCACCGACAAGGTGATGGGAATGGGCCAGAACACGCCGTCGCTCATACGCATGTCATCGCATACGCCGCGCCAATCGTCCTGACCCATGAAGCCGGTCAGCGGCGTGAAACCGCCGATGCCCATCATGACCACATCGCCCGCCTCCCGGGAACTGATCTGGATGGCCGGGAGCGTTACGGCGCGGGTGCGCTCGGCTTCGAGATCGGCGCCCTCGAGGAGCAGCGGCCGGAGACTGGCGGAACCGTGGGGGCTGACTAGAGTCGACATGAAGCTTCCTCTGGTGGTGTGGCCGGCGGGGATCCGGTGGCCCAGCCGCCCGGGAGAGCGTCTGTCCTGGCGGGTCCCGGCTATAGACCTTATCCGGGCGGCGGGTGGAATCCAACCAGGTTCCGCTTTCATGGCCATAGATTTGCCTTATCCGAGCTCCCCCGACGATTACAATTCTGCCACCGCAGGCCTGGTTGAGCCTGAGACGTGGCCCCAATCAACTGGTACCATGATTTTTTCACCGCAGCCTGGATGCCATACTCCCGGCACCGACGGGGTTGGCCACGAATGCTGGGAATGCCTCGGACCGAGCCACGAGGCAACGCATCCACGACAACCAGAACTAAGGAGCGGCGCCGGTGCGGCGATTCCTGCCAATTCTCATCTTGGCTATCGGCGCCGGTGGACTGGTGGCGCTGGTCAACAGCAAGCCCCAGCGCGAGGCGCTGGAAGCCCGGGAGAAGGCCTGGGTCATCGACGTATTGACCATCGAGCCTACCACGGTCACACCCCAGCTGAGCCTCTACGGGCGTGTGCAATCGCCGCGCACCGCCAACATGTCGGCGGCCGTGACCGCCGATGTGCGCTCGGTGGAGGTGCTGGAGGGCCAGTACGTGCAGGCCGGGCAAACCATGGTGATGCTGGACGATCGCGAGGCCGAGCTGCTGCGCGCCCAGCGCGTGGCGGAAGTAGCGGACATGCGCGCCCAGATAGACCACGAGCGGCAACGCCACCAGAACGATATAAAGGCCCTCGAGCGCGAGGAAATACTGCTCGCGCTAAGCCGTCGCGAGGTCAAACGCGCCCGGAAACTCGCCAAGAGAAAGGTCGGTTCCGAAGCCCAGATCGATCAAATGCGCCAGGCGGAGGAGCGCCAGGCCATGGCCGTGGACCAGCGGCGCTTTTCCATCAACGAGCATGCGAGCCGCGATGCCCAGCTGGGAGCACGCCTGGCACGCGCGGAGAGTCTCCTGCGCAGGGCGGAGCTGGATCTCGATCGCACGCGGGTCAACGCGCCCTTCGACGGCCGGGTCTCGCGGGTCTCGGTATCCCCCGGTGACAGGGTACGCGGCGGCGACGAGATCGTTACCGTCTACAACACGTCCGAAATTGAAATCCGCGCGCAGATCCCCACCCGCCAGATCCCCCTGGTGCGCGATGCTCTGGCGAACGGTATGACCCTGGAAGCCAATGCCCTGGTGGACGGGCGTCGTCTGCGGGCAGAATTGGATCGCTTCACCGCCGAGGTGGAACGCGGCGGCGGTGGCGCCGATGCCTATTTTCGTGTCATCGAAGGCGGAAAGGGCTTGCCTCTGGGGCGCACCGTGGAGCTGAGCGTCGATCTACCCGTCATGCACGACAGCGTCGCCCTGCCCTACGAGGCCGTGTACGGCACCGATCGCATCTACCGGCTGGAAGACGACCGCATGCGCACTCTGCATGTGGAACGCGTTGGCGAGCAGCGCAGCCTCGACGGCAGCGCGCGGGTGCTGGTACGCAGCCCGGAGTTGAAAGTGGGTGATCGAATCGTGATTACGCAATTGCCGAACGCGATGGACGGGCTGCGCGTGAAAGTCGCGGAGCCGT
>CAXMNG010000125.1:0-11174 GCA_964194585.1 Salibacteraceae bacterium
CACCGCCAGGTATTAAAACGCAGGCTCGGATTCTTTGGACTACTCACCTTCGACTGACGGGGGAATGTCATCGTCCGGATCGGGTCCACGGTCATTTGCCTCCTTCCACTGAGGGGAACGCATGAGGATGTCCCCGATGAATTCCGGGACGGTGCCCGGGATCTCGGGACCATCTTCCTCGCAGTCATAGTCCGTTGTTACGGTCCTCGCTTCCGGCACTTCCAGTCCCTCGGGAACCGATGTGATGGTGCCCACTTTTGCTCGGATGCCATTCTCGCCTTCCTTGTGCGTGATGCTGAGCATGCATCCTTTACCAAGCAGGGTGCCGACATTGAAGCGGCGTGCTTCTGCATCCGTTAGGGGTTGCCCCTGGATGCTTTCCACGATCTCGCGCAGCTTCGCCTTCTTGGCCATGGACGCTGTGCAGAAGCGACCAACTTTTGTGGGTGTCTCGTCGTCGGGCCTCACCTTTACCAGCTCGAACTCGAGCCAGCATTGTTTGCGGATTCCGAACTCACTTGTCTGTGTTCCTAAGAATACATACGAGGTCACTCGAGCGGGATGATTGCCAGTTGGCGGAGGTTCGTAGCTAGTTGTTTGAAAACGTCTCATTGGAGTTCTCCATTTGGAGTCAAAGATTGCCTTTCTGCCGGTTTTTCGGCTTCTTGGCGGTAAGCTCCCGATTGTTCAGGGTGCTGCAGACAGCACTCTCTGAAAGTTAACGCACCGACAAGGCCGCCCCGGGTCAGACAGCATGCGACCGTAGTGTTCGCAGTACGGTGCGCTGTAGTTCTTGCAGTCGAGGCAGCAACGGAGCGGGATCGCATTCAACCTCTGGTATTCCGCAGACGGAACTATTGGATCCTCGAAGAGTTCAAGCTGAATCATGGTTACTCGTACCGCGAGTTCAAAGTCTCATTCGCAGAAGTAAGCGCGTCTCAGGAGCGCCACGAATGACGCGAAACGCTTCATCAGGATTGCGTTGGTGGCAGTCAATTGAGACTCCGGTGCGGGGCGGGACCGGGAACTCGTGAATAATTGATTTTCGGAGTATTTCTTTTTCTGCCCCTTCTAGCGCCGCCTCTGGTCCCCACCGGGCGGCGTTTTTGAATTCCGGGGTCCATCAGGCCGCATCTCGAGTTTCGATTTCTCTGGCCTTGACCCATTCCTGCAGCGCGTCATTCGACACCAGGCGCCGTTTTCCGACTCGGAAGCTCCGTAGCCGTCCAGCGTTGATCTCGTTGTAGACGGTCTGACGACTCAGGCCGAGTGCTTCGATCGTCTCGTTGATCGAGTAAGTCAGCTTCGCTAGGTACATTCGCGTCTCCGTAGATAGTGGATGACGCGTATAGATTAGTGAGGGATTTGGGACAGTGTGAGGACTGTCCTTTTTTACTTGTGGGGATTTTCCGTGTGACGTTCTATGGTTTTCGCGGAAACGCTGAATTCACTCGCGGCCTTTTCGTTGAGCTCTCCGCGCTTCCAATCGGGATGGTCTCTATGTAGTTGGTCAATGTAGCCCTGGTACTTCTGGTACTTTTGCGCCTTCTCGTCGGGCGTTCCGTAGGTCATTTCATGGCCCCTTCGCGAGCCTGCTAGAATCTTCTGACCTCGCGCCACGTCAGCCTCAAAGAGCCGCATGTGTGCTCGCATTGCCACGGCGTCCATCTTGGCAGCATGCGCTTGAGCCAAGTCGAAACGCCCATTATCGGCGCTGGCCCGCGCCGCCTTTATGCAGGCCAGCACCTCGATGGCATCCCGTGCCCGCGGCGTCAGCCCCCCACGTGTTGAAAGTGCGTCTTCTGGAGCCCCTTCCTCTTTCAACACCCTCTGAGCTTCGTTTTGGTAATGCTGATTCGTCTGCTCTGCAAAGTCAGTCTCGGCCATCTGTCGCAAGACGTCCTGCATTTGCTCAGTCGACATGCGACGTTTGGTCACGATGGCGTCCTCAGCCGTCTGACGTTGGACTTTTTGCCGCCGAAGTTCGGCAGGTTCGCCCGAATCACATCCGCGACGTGGCTCGGCGCCAGGTGCGCGTAATGCCGTTCAGCCATTGCGGTTGAACTGTGCCCGAGCGCATCGGCGATCACTTTCATCGGCGTTGCCGCTTGAGCGAGTAGACTCGCGTAGGTGTGCCGGCAAATATGAAAACTCACGGCAGGCTCAATCTTCGCCCGCTCACACGCATCGCGCATTCGGCGTACCTGCAGATAGCGCGCCCAGGGCTCCCCGGTGGATAGTGTGAACACGTTTTCGTGACGTGCCTTACCCGCGGTCAATCGGTCGAACAGCTCGCGGCCCTCGTCCGTCAGCGGGACATGGCGCGGCTTGCCGCTCTTGCTGGTGTGCACCGTCACGGTGCCGGCATCCGCGTGGTAGTCCTCGACGCGCATCGCGCACAATTCCCCATACCTGCAGCCGGTGGTCAGCGCGCCCGCCACGAGATCGCGAAAGTCGGGCTCACTCGCGTTCTGCAGCCGCCGGCATTCGTCCAGATCGAGAAACCGGACCCGGGGGGTATCTGCCGACTTGAACGGCTTCACCCGCATCCATTCGTCCCGAGACGATACGTGCCCATCCTCCCATGCTCTGTTTAACGCGGCCTTGAGAACGGTCAGGATACGGTTACAGGTGGCCTTGCTGCGCCCCTTGGCGAGCCGTGTCTGCCAGGCGCGCAGTTCCTTCGCCTTCAGGTCCGCCACGCGCCGGGACTTGAATGCCGGCAGCAGGTGAGCGCGCACCGTCGCTTCCGTCTGCTCGATGCCTTTGCGGTGGCTCCGATACCAGTCCATGTACTCCGTGAGGCAATGGCTCACTGTGTAGCCGGTATCGATTCCCGCCTTCGCGAGCACGGCGCTATGGTCGGCCTGCCCGATCGCTTTGCGGTGCGCCTGCTTGTAGTCCAGGGTTTCGACGCCGTTGGCGTCGTCGTAATCGTCGGCGCCGGCGAGCCGTTCGTGGCTGTATTTCCCCTCGACAAAGCGCCGAAGGATCCACGTGCCGCTGCCGGTTTTGTTGCGCCGGTATCCGAGCGCGATGCCTAGCTCAAGCTGCTTCCAGTAGGGGGTCTGTCGTGCCTTGAGTCGCTTGCGCGCTTCCCTGGTCTCCAGTCGTGCCGCTCGTCTGATTCTTGCCACGGCGGTGACCTCCGGATCTGTGTAATTGTGTGTAAAAGTCAGGGGTAGACTCTACCAGACAGGCACAGACAAGGGAATACGAAAAGGCAGGGTAATCAGATAGTTACCCCGCAGAGAATCAAAGGCTTAGACGCGAATTTTCCCCCTCTCACGGCGGGGACAGGGGTTCGATTCCCCTAGGGAGCGCCAACTCCTCGTCTCTCCAACCAGCGTGACGCGCAATCGCGCGGGCGAATAGAAGCTAGCATGTCCTGCGGGCGCCCCGCTCAGGAATTCTCAATTCCCAGACAATTCCTTGTTCCATAGCCCGCTTTCTGTCGAGTAGCGTCTTCAGGTATTCGGGCGCAGAATTGTAGAGCGCCCGGAGCTGATTCTCGGACATGGCGTGCAGCTTTTCGTCGGTCATCTCGTTCCCCGCAGGTCGGTCCCGAATGCGAATCCGGAGACCTTCCCCTCATGTTGTCTCAATCTCCTTGTCCCCGGTGCAAGAAACAGGCCATCCCCGGCAATCAACGACTTAGGGCGGTGCCTCGTCAAGAATACCGACAAATTCGCGGCCGGCTTTCCGTGGCAGACCCTGAATCGTTGCAACCAACGGGAGAAAGGCGAAGAAATTCAACAGCTAACGGGAAAGCCGTGGCTGTAAAGAATCCCGACACGTTTTATTCACTAGATTCCCGTTCGGTTGCCGGAATCGCCGTACTGCTAGCGCTGGGCACTCGGTACCACCACCAGCTGCGAAATGACCACATGGGGTGGTTGCCGGAGCGCGAACAGCACGGTACGGGCGACGTCCTCCGGCGTCAGGCATTCCCCGAGATCATCGTAAAAGGCGTCCGCCCGCGCCCGATCGCCCCAGCGATTGAGGGCAAAGTTGGTGCGCACCAGGCCTGGAAGGATCTCCGTGACGCGGATCCCGGTGCCCGCGAAGTCCAGGCGCAAGGATTCGCTGAAACCGTGCACGGCGTGCTTGCTGGCGGAATAAATGGTGCCGGTGGCGTAGGGTGAAATGCCGGCGATGGAACCGATGTTGACCACATGACCATGGTCGCGCTCGATCATCCCCGCGATGACGGCATGGGTGGTGCGAATGAGTCCGTTTACGTTGGTCTCGATAATGCTCGCCCATTGCGCGGCACTACCCTCGTCGAAGCGACGCCGGCCACCCTCGTCGTGGCCGGCGTTGTTGACCAGGATGTCGATGCTGCGCCAGTCCTCGGGCAGACGTGAAGTCAAGCTCTGCACCGATGACGCGTCGGTCACATCCAGCTCGAGCACGCGGGCAGCACTTCCGAGCTTCTGCCCGAGATCCTCCAGCTTGTCTGTCTGCCGGCCTGCGCAAATGACGCGGCAACCGCTGTTGGCAAGCACGGTTGCGATGCTTTCGCCGATGCCGCTGCT
Source organism: Salibacteraceae bacterium (assembly GCA_964194585.1). GTDB lineage: Bacteria > Pseudomonadota > Gammaproteobacteria > HK1 > HK1 > JAABYT01. The sequence goes on from CAXMNG010000125.1 coordinate 4,539, forward strand.
GGCTCCTGTAACAAGGGCGGTGCTGCCCGCCGGAAGTTCTGCCTCGGTTGCCATTTCTGTCTCTTCCAGTGTGTGTGAGTAATAGCGACTGTACGCAACATCCTTGCGCATTCCGACCCGGCACGGCAATGACTCTCGCACCATGAGAACCATCGGGTTACTCTGGCGCGACCATGGACTATCTGCCCATCTTTCTCGATCTGCGCGGTCGGCGCTGCCTCGTGGTGGGGGGCGGAGAAGTAGCGGCGCGCAAGACCGATCTGCTGCTGCAGGCCGGCGCCGAGGTGCAGGCGGTAGCGCCGGATCTGGGTAACGGCATGCAGGCGCTCGTGGACGACGGGCGCATCGCGCACCGCGCCGGCGGATTCGAGGAGGCGGATCTCGACGGGGCGCAGCTGGTCATCGCGGCCAGCGACGACCGTTCGGTAAATGCCCGTGCCGCCGAGCTCGCCGACCTCCGTAGCGTGCCCGTGAACGTCGTCGACGACCCCGCCCTGTGCCGCTTCATCATGCCCGTCATCATCGATCGTTCCCCGGTGCTGGCGGCGGTCTCCACCGGCGGGGCATCGCCGGTGCTGGCGCGCCTCATCCGCGGGCGCCTGGAAGCGCTGATTCCGGCCGCATTCGGCCGCCTGGCGGCCCTTGCCCGGGATTTTCGCCAGGACGTACAGACTCGCGTCGCCAGTCCTGCCCAACGGCGCAAGTTCTGGGAGCGCGTATTGACCGGCCCGATAGCAGAGATGGTCTATGCCGGCCGGGACCGGGATGCACGCGAATCACTGACAAAAGCCCTCGATGATTACGGCGATGGGAACAGCGCCACCGGCGAGGTGTATCTGGTCGGCGCGGGACCGGGAGATCCGGACATGCTTACGTTCCGCGCGCTACGGCTCATGCAGCAGGCGGACGTGGTCGTGCACGATCGGTTGGTATCGCGTCGCGTGCTCGAGCTCACCCGCCGTGACGCGCCACGTATCTACGCGGGCAAGAAGCGCGCCAGTCACGCGTTACCCCAGGAGGATATCAACGCGTTGCTCGTGCGCCTCGCCCAGGAAGGCAAGCGTGTGCTGCGTCTGAAAGGGGGAGATCCGTTCATCTTCGGGCGAGGTGGCGAGGAGATCGAAACACTCGCCTCGGAGGGGATCCCCTTTCAAGTCGTTCCCGGTATTACGGCGGCGGCAGGCTGTGCTGCTTATGCCGGCATACCGCTGACACACCGCGACCACGCGCAAAGCTGCGTGTTCGTTACCGGCCATCTCCAAGACGGCACGGTCGCACTCGACTGGGAACATCTGGTCCAACCCCGGCAGACGATCGTCATCTACATGGGGCTCGTGGGCCTGCCGGTAATCTGCCGCGAGCTCATCGGCCACGGCATGGCACCGGACACGCCGGCCGCGTTGGTGGAGCATGGTACGACCGAGGATCAACGGGTATTCACCGCAACTCTCGCGACCCTTCCCGAGAGCGTCGCAGGAGCCGAAGTGCATGCGCCGACATTGATCATCATCGGTAGCGTCGTGACGCTGCGTGAGAAGTTGCACTGGTTCGAGACCACCACCCAGGAACAAGCGAGCCTTGACCCGCAGTTTCGGATCGAAAGTCCGAACGAGTGAACCGGCTTACCCTCTGAGCAAAGCCAGTTTTTCCTGCTGACGGCGGATTGCCGCGTGCAATTTGTCTATCTCCTCGTCGCGCTCTTTCACCGCTTCCAGCAATCTATCGATGAGATCGCAACCCTGGACGAAGTGGCGGCCCGCCTCGGACCCGCTGGTTGCGATGGCGGCAGCGTCGTCCGCCCATACTATGGAGAGCTGCTTTAGACTTTTTCGACTGTGCATGCGGTCCTCCGCCTGCCCGTAGCTGGTTGTTCACAATCTAACGCGAACAAGCGGCGCAATCCAATCGTCCAGCCGCGGGACTCGGGTAGGCCAATCCCCGAACTCAGGCCCCGCGCTGGGCACCGAGGAGCGGCCGCATGGCGTAGAGCCCGGCAACGGGGCCGATGGTGAGCAGCAGGAACAGCCAGCGGGTGTCGATGAAGTGGTTGGCGTAGCTCAGGAGTTGAATGCTGACGATGGTGATGGAGAAGCCGATGCAGTTGACGATTGTCAGTGCGGAACCCACCAGCGCCTTCGGTGCATTGAGCGCGTTCAGCGCAGAGAACTGCGGCGAGTCGCCCACGACCGTGATCCCCCAGATTAGAAGGAAAAACAGAAACACCGGCGTCGGCGCAGAAAACAGGAATGGCGAGATCACGCAGCAAATTCCGGAAACCGTAAGCTGAGCGGATGCAACGCGGGCGCTTCCAAATTTTCCTGTCAGCAGACCTCCCCCGGCACATCCGATGCTGCCAACCCCTATGATGAGAAACGCCCACAAAGGGATGTCGAGACGGATCGACGTACCGGATCCCATGTGCGTCGCAAGCATCACCGGAACGAACGCCCAGAATGCATAGAGCTCCCACATGTGCCCGAAATATCCGAATGCCGAGGAGCGGAAATTCTTCGATCGAAATATCTTTTTCAGCGCACCCGGATCGAATTTCGCACCTTTCGTGAGATACGGTCCGTCCGGTACCAGTACAACCATCAACAGACCACCGAAAGCAGCGATGGCGGAGACGGACAGAATCACGCTCGACCAGGGCAGACTCTGACCCATCGCTTTCACCAAGTGCGGAAAGGCCGTACCCAACACTAAGGCCGCGACCAGATACCCGAGTGCCCTGCCCAGGTCCTGCTGGTACCAGCCAGCCGCAATCTTCATGCCGACAGGATAGATACCCGCAAGAAAAAATCCGGTCAGGAACCGAAATACCATCAATGACGAAAGTCCGTCGGCGAATAGATAAACGCCTGCGTTGCAGAATGCGCCGACGAGGGAGCAAATCAGAAAAATCTTGCGCGGTGAGAAGACATCCGAAATCGCCAGAACCGCAAACACAAGCGTGCCGGCGATAAAGCCGAGCTGCACCGACGAGGTCATGTACCCCAGTGCATCCGGTGAAAGCCCCCAGAGCCGCTGCAGATCGGGAAGAACGGCATTGCCCGCAAACCACAGGGACGTCCCCGTGAACTGAGAGAAAATGATTGCCGGCAGTATTCGGCGGGGAGGCCTATCCATATTGCTGCGCTTTGGAAGCTTCGGTCAGCGCTTCCAATACGCTTTCATAGATCGCCGTAGTTTCCGGAGAGGGTGTGGCCTCGCGCTCCGCAGCCAATGTGCGCCGACAGCTGTCATACACATCGACAGCCTCGGCATGCCGTCCGAGCTGCCGATAGCAGAGCATCAGGCGTCTATAAAAACCCTCGGCGAGAGCGTCGGCCTCGAGACCACGGGCATACAAGCGCGCCGCCTGGTCCCAACGTCTTCCCTCTTCCCAGTAGCGGGCCAACTCGCTCGCGGCGCGAAGCACCTTGTTGCGAAAGCGCTCCCGCGCGGTCGCGTAGCGTGGGTGATCGCCCTCGCCTGCCATAAAAGGACCACGGTAGATATCGAACAGTCTATCCGCCAAATTCATCACCAGTGCCTCCGGTGGGCGCGGTCGAGTGTGCCCGAGGGACGCATCGATATCTTCCAGCACGCACTGGAGCGCGTGGGTATCGAGCCAGCAGCAGCGCGGATCCAGACCCAGCCGACCGTGCTTGAGTCCGATGACATGATCGTGCGCAAGCACCTTCCGAAGCCGGTGCAGAGTCGTGGTAAGTGACCGATGGGCACAGTCCGCGTCGATCCGCGGCCACAACGCGCAAGCCAAATCACGCTCCTTGACGTCCACGGCGCCGAATGCAACCAGCGCCTTCAACAACTCGACGGGCTTCTGCTGCGGTTTTGCGACGGTTCCCAGGAGTTTCCCGTGCGTGAGCACCTGGAATTCTCCAAACGACCGTATTCGGATCGGCCAGGGCCATTCGTCCACCATTACCGGCAGCGTGTCGGGCATCAAGTCCCTGCTGCGGATGAGGTTCTTCACGTAATCGACTTCAATTCCGGCCTCCAGCGCGTGCACACAGAGATCCGCCATCAAACGAGGCTGCCACCACAGAAAATGCGTAAACCCGTGTTCGCGGCCGAGTCCGAACGCATAGCGCAACGCGTTCAGGCCTGTCCGCCGGCGCCCGTGGGCGAGCGTAATGTACGCGTAGGTCGAGAACGCCATGTACTCCATCAATCGATTGTTGATGCCGCGCGCCAGCCCGCGCACGCGGCGAAGATTCGTGACCGTTCGCCGTTCGTCTCCCAGCTCATGGAAAATCTGAGCCAGTGCGAGGCGGCACAGCACTTCATAGAAAGGGCAACCCGATTCGATGGCGAGTCGCAATGCAGTCTTCTGTTCCTGATGCGCTTCGACGACATCGTGCCGAAGCATCGCGATCCATGATCGATAGTAGTGATAGCTACAGCGATCCAGCCGCCGGGCGCCCTCCCGATGCTCGTGCATTTTTCCGAGTAGCTCTTCCGCGGATATCAGATCTCCGGCACCGAGCGCCGCCGCGGCACCATTGGACAACAGATGATAGCGCCACAGGTTGACGCCGGTCGCTTGACCGATATCGACGCCGTCGAAAACGGCTTCCAGACATCGATCGTGATCCGCCGTCAGCATGAAATACATGGATTCGACGTCCTTGAGGACCGTGAGGGCCAGCGGCGTGACGTCGGGCGACCGGCAGGTGCGGCGCATCTCGTCAATCAGCTCACGGACACGACCGAACTGACCCGTATAGTTGAGCGTGATGGCCATCAGAAGCTGCGCCGAAAGCCGCGCATTCGTATCACCGAATTCTCCCACACAGCCAAAGGCACGCTCGGCCCAACTCTTCATGTCGGGCTGCTGGGGTTGCCGGAATACCAGAGCGACAAACAGGCTTACGGCTGCGCGCGCCACGGCCCCGCTGTTTATATCGGAGGACGCATCGGTAAGCAGCGCCTTTGTACGATCGATCCATGGGTCGAGCAACGACAAATCGTCCAGCTCGTGAATAATCGCATCCATCGCGCCGGCGCAGGCGAGTAGCCGACCGTCAATGTCCGATTCACTTTCGAAGCCCTTGAAAACGCGTTCGTAGAGTAAGCGACTCTCGCGGGGTGCGGATGAAAACCGACAGGCGGCTTTCCAATGAAAGCACCATGGGTCGGTGTCGAGTATTTCGTCGGGGATCTCATCCAGCCACGACTCGAGTGTTTCAGCGCGGCCATGGGCAAGCATGTCCGGAGCATGCTCGAGAACCAGGCGTTTCAGCGCATGAAAGTCGCTATCCTCGCGCAGCAGCGCTGCAGCCTCCTCCACTTCACCTTCGTCCTCCAGCACCTCCACTGATGCGCGCCGCAGGGCGCGATATTCACTTGGAGAGAATGACACCGCGGCGCGTGCGCGAAGAAATTCTCGCAGCAGCGGATGGTACTGGTAGATTGAATCGCCACCGCCTGCCTTCAATGAGACGAAGTGATGTCCACGATGCAGCATGGTGAGAATTTCGCTGGCAGCCGGGTCACTTGTGATCTTCTCCGCCATGCTGCTTGTCATTTCCGGCACGAAGGCGGTTTTGAGCAACAGCCGCTGTGTCCGCTCGTCGAAGCTCTGAAAGATCTCGCCTGCTAGGTAGTCGAATACTACCTGGGGGGCACGCGAGTTCGGCATCAGGTCGATGCTGCCGCTGGCGAGCGAATGCTCCAGTAACAGCACGAGCCCGGCCGCCCACCCTTCAGTCTTGTCATACAGCTCTGCAAGATCTGCTTCGGGCAGCGGCCGCTCCCATAGCGACACCATTGCATCGGATTCCGATCGCGAGAGCCGCAGGTCCTGCCAACCGAGCAGCAGCAAGGCGCGGTTGGCCCGCAGTCGCACCATGTCCGGCGGTGGCTCGCCGCGGCTGATGACGACGATACAGCCATCCGGCGGCAACTCCGCAACGGCATCCAGAACAACAGAATGAAATGCCGATTGCGTCGAAACGTCCTGATAGTTATCCAGCACCAGGACGAACGGCGGCCGGAGGCGCGAGTACAGCGTGCGGAAATAGCGCCGCGCAAATGCCGAAAGATCGGCGTGGTATTCGGAGGTAAACAGCGGCAGCGAGCCGGCCGATGCGATCTGCGCCATATAGTAGAAGAAGGTCGCGACGTCGGAATCGCTCGAATCCAGCTGATACCAGCACGACTCCGAGCAGCGCTGTTCCAGATAGCTGGCGACCAGCGTGGTCTTCCCGGAACCTGGCGGGCCCGATACCCACACGACGGCGTTGCGATCCCGTTGATCGAGGATCGCGAACAAACGCTCACGGCCAAACACACCGGCGGGACTCGGCCGCGTGATCTTGGCGCGTGATGCTGGACGCGGATTTGGCGCCATGGAATCCCTCCCCTCCCAGATCCATTGTAGGGCGAATGGCGCTGTTGGCCAGCGTTTCAGGGCGGATGTAAGGTTCTGGTAAGAACTGAAAGCCCGCTCAACGGGACGCGAACACCATCACGCGAATCGCTGTGGGTTCACCCGCGTTGCAGGGATTGTTGACTCGAGGGCAATTGGATGTGACGGCCAGTGCGTCCATTTCCGCCAGAAGCTCGAGGTAACTCTCTGGTTTGGAACGGCTTTCCACGAACCCCGCGTCAGCTGCAAGAAAACTACAA
>CAXMNG010000126.1:0-17545 GCA_964194585.1 Salibacteraceae bacterium
CATCGGTGCCGATGAGCCCGAGAGGCCCGTGTTGCTCGGTGGACCCGATGGGGATGATGATGCCTCGCGAACGCTCCAGATAGGCGTCCACTTCTTCCCAGGTGGCGAGTTGCAGCAGCATGTCAGCTTCTCCGCGAAATCTTGTGGGGTATGGCCCATCAAATAAGCCACAGTCGCGTGGGCTTGGCAACCGCGCCGGTGGCGGGGCGCGACAGATGCCGTTTCGCTATGATGGCGGCCGTCCGAGTCGACCCAGCACGTGCCCGCAATGGAAATCTGCGCTTCCCCACCGTCCCCGGATGACGGCCAAGCCTCACCGGCAGCGATCCAGGACCCGCTTTCGACTCTGCCGGTGGGCGATATGTGGGTATTTGCCTACGGCTCCTTGATGTGGAATCCCGGCTTTCCCCATGGGCAGACGCGGCTTGCGCGCATCCATGGCTATCATCGCGCGCTGTGCGTGTGGTCCTGGGTGCACCGTGGCACCCAAGCGCGCCCTGGGTTGGTGTTCGGTCTCGATGCCGGTGGCTCGTGCGTAGGCATCGCCCACCGGGTGTCGGCGGCCGACCGCGACGCCACGGTAGCCTATCTCTGCGAGCGCGAGTTGGTTACCCACGTGTACAAAGCCGTGGCCAGGCGGATTCGGATCGACGGCGTCGGTGTGGTGCCGGCACTGGCCTTCGTGGTCGATCGCCGCCACCCACAGTATTCCGGAAAGCTCTCACCTGCCGAGGCGGCGAGCACCATCCGGGATGCCAGCGGCCGCAGTGGACCCAACCCCGACTACTTCGCTGACGCCCTGGCACACCTGGGCACCCTCGGCATCCATTGCCCGCGGCTGCGCGAAATACAACGCGCGCTTAATGGGGACAGACCCCTTTTTCCTGATGCTGTTTTCGTTCTCGTGTACGCGATCGAAGGAAAAAGGGGTCTGTCCCCACTAAATAACGCGGAGAAGCTGACATGCTGCTGCAACTCGCCACCTGGGAAGAAGTGGACGCCTATCTGGAGCGTTCGCGAGGCATCATCATCCCCATCGGGTCCACCGAGCAACACGGGCCTCTCGGGCTCATCGGCACCGATGCCATCTGCCCGGAAGTGATTGCCCGCGGCGTCTCCGAGCGCATCGACGCGTTGGTCGCTCCCACCATCAGCATCGGCATGGCGCAGCATCATCTGGGCTTCGCCGGGTCGATCAGCCTGCGTCCCAGCACGCTGATCGCGGTGGTGCGGGACGTCGTTCAGTCTCTCGCACGCCACGGTTTCGAACGCTGCTATTTTCTCAACGGACACGGCGGTAACGTGGCTACGGTAAGCGCCGCATTCTCGGAAATCTATGCGGACGCGAGCTTCGCGCGCGCTGGCGGAAACCGGCCGGGCCTTCGCTGCAAGCTGAGCAACTGGTACATGACGCCGGGAGTCAAGAAGCTCTCGGCGAAGCTGTACGGAAGCTCGGAGGGCAGCCATGCGACCCCTTCGGAAGTGTCTCTGACCTATTTTGCTTATCCGGAGGCCCGGAAGTCGGCAACCCAGAATCCAACCATCGCCCCGACCGGGCCCATCCTCGACGCCGACGATTACCGGCGGCGCTTCCCGGACGGCCGTATCGGCGCCGATTCCTCGCTCGCCAGCATCGAGGCCGGTGAGAAACTCTACCAGGCGGCTGTTGAGGACATCGCCAGGGACTACGAAGACTTCGTGAACGCATGAGCCATGGGGATCACACTGACAAAGACATCGGTGCGAAGCATTCTCACGCGCAGCTCCGGCTATCTCAAAACGGTCTGCTCCCATTCCCTGCAGCCGTACCGCGGTTGCTCGTTCGGCAGGAGCCTGTGCGGTGTCGGCTGCTACGTGAGACACAACCCCTTCGTCACACGCGGGGACGAATGGGGCAGCTTTCTGGAGGTTCGGGAGAACGCCGCCGCTGCCTATCTTTCTCTCTGCGATCGTGAACGCCGGTGGGCACGCGCGAGCCGTGGGCGATTCGGCGTGTTCATGTCCAGTGCAACCGACCCGTTCGTGCCCCACGAGCAGCGCTTTGGGATAACCCGGTCCGTTCTTCATGCGATGATCGAGAAACCGCCCGACGAGCTGATCATTCAGACTCATTCGCATCTGGCCGCGCGTTACCTCGATATCTTCAGCGAGCTGTCCCGATGCTGCAGCCTGCGGATACATATCTCCATCGAAAGCGATCGCGACCGCCTGCCGGGTCTGCCGCCACCGGCGAGCTCCGTTGCACGACGCTTCGAGGCCGCGGCGTGCTTGCGCAAGGCCGGTATTCATATGGTCATCACAGTGGCGCCGCTGTTGCCGATGGCGGATCCGGACGCTTTCTTTCAACGCGCTTCAGATTGCGCGGACGCAGTCGTCATCGACCACTTCATCGGCGGAGACGGCACGGCCGACGGTGCGCGCACCCTGCGCACGCCGCTTCCCGAGGCGATAGCGGCGGTCGATCCCGCATGTCTGACCATCGCGTATCGCGACGCCATCGTGTCGAAGGCCCTGGAGCGGATGCCGGGACGCGTGGGCGTTGGCATCGACGGCTTTGCCGGCCGGTTGCTGGCCGGCCAGCCTTCACCCGATGACCCGGGCCGGAGTGCTGCCCCCACAGGCTGAATGTTGATATTCTTCTTGCCTGTACGGAAGCATGGGAGTCAGGTCGATGCACCTACGTTTGTCGGTAATGGTACTCGTGTTCGCGAGCATCGCGGTACCGTTGACGGTCCATGCCTCCAACATGCGCTTCCTGGAGTTCTCACCGAGCGCCTTTTTCACCGAAAAGGACTGGGAACTGCTTCGGGCTGCAGCCAGAGATCTCCTGGACAATCACAAGGATGGTGAAAGCATGTCCTGGAAGAACGAGGAAAGCGGTTTCAACGGCAAGCTCACGGTGCTGAATACCTATGCGGACTTCGGCACTACCTGCCGTCGGTTGAGAGTGTTCAGCGACGCCATCGAGGTGAGCGCCACCCGGCTGGTGAACATGTGCAAGAACAAGGAAGGAGTATGGAAAATTCTCAACTAAGCGAGATGGCCCGCGCGCTGGTGATCGTGATGGCCGCGCTCGTCGCCGGCTGCTCCAGCATCGAGACCAGCTACGACTACGACCCGAAGGCGAATTTTGCCGGCCTGAAAACCTACGAGTGGTTGAAAGAGCCGCAGAAACTCACCGGGGATCCGCGAATCGACGGCAATACGATTCTCGCCAATCGCATTTATGAAGCGGTGGATACCGAGCTCGCGGCCCGCGGGTTCAGAAAAATCTCCGGCGATCCGGATTTCCTGGTTGCCTACCACGTGTCCCTCGACAAACGGCGCAGCGTCCAGACGTTGAACAGCTACTATGGCTACGGCCCCGGCTGGGGCTACGGCTATGGCGCCTCCTACCGGCCGGGGTACTGGGCCGGTGCACCCGAGACCTACGTGTACGAGTACGAGGAAGGAACCCTGATCCTGGATATCGTGAATCCCGAGAACAAAGAGCTCATCTGGCGCGGTTCGGCCCAGGATGAAGTGCACTTCAAATCCACACCGGAAAAGGATCAGACCCAGCTCAACGAAGCCGTGCACAAGATACTCGAGAAGTTTCCGCCGGGCTGATTTCGTTCCGGCGACCCGCTCGGCATGAGCTTTCTCGACAGGATCCGCGCGGCTAACACGCACGATCTCGGCAAATTTCTGCCCTTCTCCGTCAGCGGCACGCGTGTGGGCTGTGTCAAGAAAAGCTTTGCAGAGACTCTCGCGCGCTGGCCGGAGGTATTCCGGGTCGACGAACAGCGCATCAGCCTGGCCGCGAATCTCGATTCTCGTGATGTGCCGGCGGAAGAACGCACCCAGGCGGTCGGTGAAGTGCTTCAGCGCCTGCGCGAGGAGGGCCACATCGATGGCTGGCGCGACGAGCTTTACCCGGTCAATCGCAGCTGGTCCGAACCCGCGTTTCTGCTAATCGAGCGGGCCGCCGTTCCCTGGTTCGGCGTGCGGGGATACGGCGTGCACATGAATGGCTTCGTGCGCGCAAGGCACGGCCCGAGCATGTGGATCGCGCGCCGTTCAACGACCAAGCCCACCGGGCCCGGGAAGCTCGATCAAATGGTCGCGGGCGGTCAGCCCGCCGCCATCGGACTCTACGACAACATGATGAAGGAGTGTGCGGAGGAAGCGGGGATCCCCATCCACATCGCCCGGCACGCGCAAGCAGTCGGGGCGATTACCTACGCGCTGGAAGACAAGGTCGGATTTCGCCCGGATCTGCTATTCAATTTCGACCTGGAGCTCCCCGAGGACTTCTCGCCGGTGAATACCGACGGTGAGGTCGACGCATTCTACCTATGGCCGATGGAGCAGGTCGTGGAAACAGTGCGCGACAGCGATGCCTTCAAGTTCAATTGCGCGCTGGTGGTAATCGACTTTCTGGTGAGGCACGGCTATATCGCAGCTGACGATCCAGACTACTCCGACATCGTCGAAGGACTCATGGCAAGGCATGAACCGCCGCCGGCGTGGTGACGCCGGTGCATGCAACCTCAGTCGAAGGTGGTCGGCACCAAATCCGATAAGTCATCCAGAGCCCAGGATTCCATCTCCTCGGGGATCTCGAACTCTGGCGGATCCTTTTGCTCTTCGCGAAGTTCTTCGCTCGCCACCTGCTTTTTCTTTGCGTCCATCCGACCTCCTTTGGTGCACCGCAATTCGGTGACGCTCGATCTCGGTGTTGGACTTCACTCCCTTACCTGAAGCGCGGAAGTGTGACGGCTCCAAAGCTCAGCCGTTTTTCATGTATAGGGGAATATATAGCCTAAATTCCAGCAAAACGGCATAGCAAAGCTGTGCGTTCGGTCACATTAGCGACCACTTTCTCGACCCGGACGGTAGCGACTTTCGACCCTTTGACGGCCGTCAAATTTGCACTTCATGTAACCCTGCGGGCGTTACACGGCACGGAGTGTGAATCGGGTCGCACACGGTCGCCGCTTCAGGCCACTAAGTGCATGAGAATTCTCAAGAAAGGAGGTGCCGGGCCGATAGATACCTAAGTATTCCGGGTATCCGCCATGCCTGACGCCAACGGCCGGCCCAGCACGCAGCATGACTCCTCCCGGACCCGTGTCCTCGTGACCATAATGAACACGGTCAACGAGCGTTCAGCAGCACCATTATCGGGCAGATCATGAAACAGAACAAAGTCGTCAAATTGGCCGACCACGAAGCGTCGCGCCAGAACCGGCGCAAGCGCGACTCGCGCGTCATTCTGGACCAGTGCCAGAAGCTGGCCGTCGAACACCTGACGCGCGCATTTCCCACCATGTTGGACAAAGTCGACGATGCCCTGTTCGACCGCGTCAATCAATCCGAGAACGCAGCGGATCACAGCGTGTACTTCGACACGATGCGCGAGATGCGACTCAAGCGCGCCGACATCAATGCAGAATTCAAGAAGCGCTTCGGAGAGCTCTCTGAGGACGTCATTCAACGGGTGCGCGGAGTGTCCAAGGACAGCAAGGGCGATGCCGGCGACAGCCCGGAGCTCAAGCTGGAAATGCTCGATGAGACGGCACTCGAGGAATCCCTTGCCGTAACCAACATGGTCTCCAAGATCCGCGGCGTCTGCCACGAGGAGCTTTTTCCCCTCGACAAGCGCATGGCACTGATCCTGGGTCAAAAGGAAATCGGCGAAGACGACAACCCGCTGGGGCCGCAGATAATCTGCCAGGCGTTCCGCGATGCCTGCGGTGTCGTGCAGACCAGCGTCGAGGTCAAGCTCATCATCCTGAAGCTGTTCGACATACACGTCATCGGCGAGGCCGAGGAACTCTACGAGGCGATCAACGACCTCCTCATCGAGAAGGGTGTGATGCCCACGGTCAAGCGCGAGGTGGTGAAACGCGCCGGCGGAAACAAGGGCGCGGCCGGAAAAGCCGCGCCGGATGCGGCGCATGCCGCAAACGATCCCGTCGCCGACGACGCGGCCACGGCCGGATTAATGAATGCGCTGCAGCAAGTCATGAACGCGACCGCGGGTGCGAGTGCGGGTGCGGCCGGCGCGGTGAGCGAAGCCCAGGCCAAGGTCCGCCACACCGAGGTCCTCGGCAGCCTGACGGCGCTCCAGCAGGGGAATGCGCCGGCCGGAGCCGGCGGCATGCCGATCATCGACCTGGCCCTGGTGGGTGCCGGCAACACAAACGTCCTGCGCGAGCTGAAAGCCGCCAACGTCACCGAAGGAATGGGTCAGGTCGACGTCGTCATGTTCGACGTGGTTTCCATGATGTTCGACTTCATCCTGGATGACGACAACGTACCGGACCCCATGAAGGCGCTCATCGGCAGGCTGCAGATTCCGATGCTCAAGGTGGCGTTGATCGACAAATCCTTTTTCTCCAAGAAATCCCACCCGGCACGCAAGCTTTTGAACACTCTCGCAGAAGCGGCCCTGGGCTGGAACGAGAGCCACGACGACGGTGGAGCCTACTACGGTCAGGTCGAGTCTTACGTGCGCAAGGTGCTGGAAGAGTTCGAGGACAGCATCGAGGTGTTTGGCGTCGTGCTCGAGGAGTTGCAGGCATTTCTCGCCGACCAGGAGCAGGTGGCCGAAGAGACGGCGCAAGACTCGGCCAACGTCCTGGAGAGCCGCGAGCGATTGGAACAGGCGAGACTTCGGGCCCAGGAAACCACGACCAAGAGCTTCCATGGCAAACCGATTCCGGATGTCATCCAGAAATTTTTCCACAACCGTTGGAAGGAGTTGCTCGTATTCTGTTACTTCGACGAAGGCGAAGAGGGCGAAAGCTGGCGCAAGGCCGTGGAGACGATGGACCAGGTTATCTGGAGTCTGACCCCGATCAGCTCACCGGAGGATCGGAAAAAGCTGGTGCAACTGTTGCCCGGACTCCTCAATCGCGTCAAGGACGGCATGAAGCAGATTTCCCTGCCCAAGGAAGAGCGCAAGCACTTCCTCGCTGCGCTTGCCAACCATCACCTGGCCGCGGTGCGTGCCAGCACTGGGGAATCGGGCGCGCAAGCGCCGTTGCCAGCGCCCGTGGACGAGCCGGACCAGGATGCCGGGAACACAATCGAAAAGGTCCTCAAGCAGGCGGTACAACGGGCCAACGCCGTCATTCATCGCGCGTCTGAAGCCAAGCCGGAATGCGCCGGCATGGGCACGACATTAGTAGCCGCCCGCTTTCACGATAACCGCGTGATCGTCGCCCATGTCGGCGACTCACGACTCTATCGATTCAAGGACGGCAGGCTGGAGCAGCTTACCCTGGATCATTCGCTGATGCAGGACCTCGTCAACAAGGGCTTCTATACCCCCGAGGAAGCCAAGAAGAACGTCAAGAGCAATGTCATCACACGCGCGGTGGGTGTCGAGGCGTCGGTAGCGCCGGATGTGCAGGAAATCGAAGCGCGACCGGGCGATCTGTTCCTGTTGTGCTCGGACGGGCTGACGGACATGGCCGAGGACGCCGAAATCCTGACTCGCCTGCAGGAGCACGCGAACGATCTCGCCACGGCCAGCGAGAGCCTGGTGGAGCTGGCCAATAAGAATGGCGGCCGGGACAACATATCCGTGGTGCTCGCGCGGGTGGTAGAGCCGTTTCCCGCCAACGACCAGATAGGAACCGTCAGCGAGTTGGATAAGAAGATTGAATTCACTGGAAAGACCGACGTTGGTCGCCGTCGGTCGCACAACGAAGACGGCATCGCCATCGATAACGACGCCGGCATTGCCATGGTCGCCGACGGCATGGGCGGCTGTAACGCGGGCGAGGTAGCCAGCGCAATGGCCGTGCAGATCATCATGCGAGCGCTGCGCGAAGAGCTGGAAAGCACGGCAGCCAACGATCAGGCCGATGGAGAGGACGAGCTCGATTGGTTGTCCGGGGCCGAGAACGTGGATCTGGAGGACACTTTATCCGAGCAGAATACGGAAACCGTGTCCCAGGAATTTCTCGACTTCGTCGACCAGCTCGAGGTCGGAAACTGGCTCGAGTTCACCAATGCCGATGGCTCCAAGACGCGAGGTCGCCTGGCCTGGGCCAGTTCCGACAGTGGCCGTTTCCTGTTCACCGATCTGGCTGGCGCCAAGGTCGTGGACGCCACCTATCACGGCCTCGCTCTGGAAATTCAACGTGAAAAGGTCAAAGTCATCGAGGGCGAGCCGCTGGTGGATCGCGTCATGACCAACGTCACCGAACGCCTGGAATCCGGCGAACTTACGGGCACGGTGCATTGAGCGCTCGAGTCGCTCGGTGCATGGCCGGCAAATACTGAATTCGAAACCGCACTGCGTCCCGTTCAGCCAGTGCAATATGCCGGTTCAGCGGCCGCGTTTCTTGCGTTTACGGCGCTTCGAGGCGCTTCGGCTTGGCGCCTTGGCCGCCTTCTGCAGGGCTCGTTGCTGCCGCCGGCGCGAGCGGTGAAAATGCCGGGCTGCAAAAAAACCTCCCAGTAGAATGGCCGCGCCCGCAGCGCCGGCCACCAGGGTCGTCGATATTCCGCCACGGCCCGGGAGCTCACCCTCCACCAGCTTACCGCCGACGAAGTTCACGTAATGAATTCGTTCCGTCCTTTTGTCTCCCGGCGACAGCGAGATGCGCACCGTACCCTCATACTCCGGCGTTCTCAGGCGCAGATCGCGCCCCACGTCGGAATCGTGCAGATGCATTCTGAATCGGTAGTAGCCGTCGGAATCGCTGCGCCCGCCGCCCATGCGCTTGCCATCCACGTGTCCCACCACGGTAACCCCCGCAATGGGCTGCTGGTCGGCGCCGAGTATGTAGCCCACGACATCGTAGCGGTGATCCATCTCGTGCAGAGACAGTACCGGCGCGGCCGGCCACAGGGCCAACAAGACGGCAAAAACTGCGGATTTGCTCGGCGACAACACCAGTGATCTCCTCCTGACATCCCGTGATTAGACGCCTGCGGCGCGATCATCGACCTCGACCTTAGAGGCCCGGTGGGGCACATGGTTCCCCGTCACGGCGGCCTGGTGCGTGCTATGTTTGTGACAGCTCACGACTCGGCTCGAGGTCATGGATCACCATGGGCAACGTGCAATTTCTTTCTCTTGAACAAACCGTAGCAGGTCGAACCGCCGGGATGCTCCCGGCGCTTTGCGCAGTCACCCTCTTGATGCTCCAGGCGACGACAGCCGCAGGCGCCATCGGTACCCTGGGCGAAGGCATCGCCGCCTACGATCGCGGCGACCATGCGCGCGCATTCGAAATTCTCGACGACCTGGCCCTGGACGGCAATCCCGCGGCACTCGCCAAAGCCGGACATATGTACGAGCTCGGGCAGGGAACGGAGAAGAATCTCGACGAGGCGGTACGCTACTACCGGGAAGGGGCGGTACGCGGCGACGCCAACGCCCAGGTGAGTCTAGCGCGCATGTACTTGACCGGTACCGGTGTGCCCCGGAACGAGGGCGAGGGATTGCGCTGGATGCGGCGTGCGGCGGAGCAGGGAGACAGTGCCGCGATATTTCAGATGGCAACGGTCTTTCTCGACGGACAGGGAGTCGCCAAAGACACCCAGCGCGGCATGTCCCTGCTGGAGGTGGCCGCCGACTACGGGAACGCCGACGCCCGCGACCGACTCAGCGGCATCACCTTCGATGGCGGAAACCCGACTGCGCGCGCCAGGGCCCTGGCTTGGTTCGAAAAGGCCGCGGCAGCCGGGGACGCCAATGCTCAGGCACAGCTCGGCTACATCTATGCAACCGGGCAGGGCTTGCGCCGTGATCCGGCACGCGCCCACGCCTGGTACACGAAAGCTGCCGAACAGGGGCACACGGATGCCCAGGCCATGCTGGGTTATCAGTTCCACTCCGGCCTGGGAACAGGCAAGAACCTCGGCCAAGCGCGTCGCTGGTACGAGAAGGCCGCCGCCAAGGACCAACCGCTGGCACAGACCAACCTGGGCGTCATGTACGAGAAAGGCCAGGGAGTTCCGCCCGATTCCGGCAAGGCCCGGCAGTGGTATCGAAAAGCTGCCGACAACGGATTCGCACCAGCCCAGAACAACCTGGGTCGCTTGTTGCTGTCGGGGGAATCGGGCGTTACGGACGAGATCGAGGCCATCAGCTGGTTCAAATCAGCGGCCGAGCAGGGCCTGCCGGCGGCCCAAACCAGCCTCGGCTATGCCTATCGGACCGGTGACGGCGTCGAGCAGGACTACGCAAAGGCGCTGCACTGGTACGAGAGCGCCGCCCGGCAGGGAGACGCGCAAGCGGCGGCTGGTGTGCGCGCGTTGAAGCCCCTGGTCGAGTAACGCCGCCGGCCGCGCTAACGACCAGGAATTGCGACCCATGACATTCAGCTCCGAATTCATAACCGCCTTCGGCCCGCTGGTTCTGGGCGTGCTGGTCGTTGCGACAGTGCTGGTCGCCTGGATGGCGTGGCGGCAGACGTCTCTTCTACGGCTCCTGCAGGAGGATCGCGTACGCGCACAAACTCGCGACGAGGGCCTGGACAGGCTGGAGGAAAGCCGAGGCAGGAACCTCGAGGATCGCCTTCGCGGCCTCGACAGGGGCCAGAACGAAGGCCACGCCAGCACCCGGGCGCTGCTCGAGCGCCGCCTCGGCGAATCCCAGACCCATCAAAGCGAAATCAGCGGCAAGCTTCGCACCGAGCTGGTCGAGCGCTTCGACGCCTTGCAAAAAACCGTCGGCGAGCACCTTGCGGACGGGCGCACGCAGATGGTGCGAGCCACCGGCGAGCTTCGTGAGCAGCTCAACGCGGCACTCGGAAACCATCAGACGCGCTTCGAGCAACGTCAGGGGGATGCGATCAAGGCTTTGCAGGAAACTTTGCAGATTGGAATGCAGGCGACACTGAAGCAAGTCACGGATGCCCTTTCCCGAAGTTCCGAAGAAGTCGGGAAGCGCGTCGAAACCCTGACGAAAAACACCGACGACCGTCTCAAGGAGATCAGCGGACAGGTCGATAGACGGTTGACGGAGGGTTTCGAAAAAACCACCGCGACCTTTGCCGACGTGGTGAAGCGCCTGGCGTTAATCGATGAAGCGCAGAAAAAGATAACCGAGCTTTCTCAGGATGTGGTGAGCTTACAGGAAGTTCTTTCCGACAAGCGCTCCCGAGGCGCCTTCGGCGAGGTACAGCTCAATTCGCTGGTGCGAAACATACTGCCGGAATCGAGTTTCGCGCTCCAATTCAAGCTGTCCAACGACAAGATCGTCGACTGCATGCTGTTTCTCCCGCGGCCAACCGGAAACGTCGCCATCGATGCCAAGTTTCCTCTGGAAGCGTATCAACGCATGACAGACCTGGCCATGAGCGAAACCGAGCGCAAGTCCGCTGAACGCCAGTTCAAGGGAGATATCCGCAAACACATCCAGGATATTTCAGAGAAATACATTATTCGCGGTGAAACAGCCGACGGTGCGGTCATGTTCATTCCGGCGGAAGCCGTGTTCGCCGAGATCCAGGCGCATCATATGGATCTCGTCCAGGAGTCCCACCGGCAACGCGTGTGGATGGTCTCACCCACTACGTTCATGGCGATACTGAACACCGCCAGAGCAGTCATAAAGGACGAGGCGACCCGCGAGCAGGTGCATATCATCCAGGCGCATCTTGGTGAGCTCGCAAAGGATTTCACGCGCTTTCAGGATCGCATGGACAAGCTGTCAACGCATATCAATCAAGCCAAAGACGACGTCGACAAGGTGCACGTATCGGCGACCAAGATCACGAAGCGTTTCGAGAAGATCGAAAGCGTCGAGCTGGAGCAGAATCAGAGCGGCACCATCGAGCACGACAAGGAAGCCGGCGACTGAGGCTCAAGGTCTCGCTGGCCGCGCACGGCGTTCCCCGATTGTCCTTCGGTCAGATGTTCTTGCGCGGATCGAAATCGAATTTTTCCGCCATTGATCGATAGAAGCGTTTCGCCGCTTCGTCGTCCGCGGCAGGCGTCACGATCTGCAGGGTGACGTACTGATCACCGGCTTTTGATCCGCTGAGTCCCTTTCCCTTGAGGCGCAGCTTGCGGCCCGTCTGGGACCCGGCAGGAATTTTCAGATCGACCTTGCTGCCCAGCGTAGGCACCTTGACGGTTGCTCCGAGGGCCGCTTCCCAGGGGGTGATGGGCAGATTCATGTGAACGTCCCTGCCCTGCATGCGAAAAATCGGATGTGGTGCGAGCTCCACGCTCAGAAATAGATCGCCCGATCGACCCCCGGGTCCGGTTCGCCCCTGACCCGCGAGACGAATCTGCTGGCCGTCCTGAATACCCGCCGGGATCTTCACCTTCAGCTTGCGCGTGGCGCCGCGGCCACTCTTCACGCTGAGGGAACGTTCACCGCCGTGAAACGCTTCCTCGAGCGTGACCACGATCTTCGCACGCTCGTCGCCGCCGCGCGCGCGGGCGTCGTGAAAATGCGCTCCGAACGGATCACCGTGGGGAGCTCTGCCGCCAAACATACTATCGAGGAAATCACTGAAGTCGAATTTTTCACCGGCGTTACCGCCGCCGAAATTCGCTTCGACATTCCAGCCGGGTGGCGGCGAGAATTCATCCCCGGCGTGCCAACCGCTGCCGAGATTGTCGTAGGTGGCGCGCTTGTCCGTGTCGCGAAGCACATCGTAGGCTTCGCCTACTTGCTTGAATCGCTCCTCTGCGTCCGGTTCCTTGCTGACATCCGGGTGAAATTTTCGCGCCAGCCTTTTATATGCACGTTTGATGTCGGCGGCACTGGCATCGCGCTCAACGCCTAGAACCCCGTAGTAGTCCTTGTACTTCATTTGCAACGCGGGAGATCACGAACAAAAGAAGAGCGGGGCTACGAGCCCCGCTCTCGGTGGCGACAATCAGCTGACTGTGATTCGTCGCGGCTGCACTTTCTCGTGCTTCGGAATGACGACCTCCAGTACGCCGTTCTTGCCCTTCGCCGTGACGCGCTCGGCGTCGGCGGTATCGGGAAGGCTGAAGCGGCGATAAAACGTACCGTGACTCCGCTCGACACGCTTGTACCCGTTGGCCTCTTCTTCCGACTCGTGCTTGCGCTCGCCCTTGATCGTGAGCACACCGTCGTCCATGGTGATGTCGATGTCCTTCGAATCGACCCCCGGAATATCGGCCTTCAGCACGAAATGCTCGTCCTCTTCCTTGATGTCCACAGCCGGCGACCAGTTGCTTGTGACGATGCTGGATCGATCACCCTCAGCGGCTAGTCCCACTCGGGATTCACCGTACAGCTGGTTAACATCATCGTGAAACCGCCGCAGCAACCCCCACGGCTCGTAACGCACTACATTCATGACTTTACCTCCAGAATTCGCTTAGTCCGCGTTGTTCGATGTGATCTGGAGATGGGGGTGGCTGGGCGAATTTCAAGGGCCGTGACAGGCCCGGCGGAGCTATTCGGGTAGGCGCGGATCGCCACTTTGCGTATACTTCTCCGCCTCCAATCGGACGGTCAGCGGCTCACCGCCGACAAGCGCACATGGCGAAGAAAAAGCACACTTACCGCATCGTATTCCACAACCAGGGCAAGCTCTACGAGCTATACGCCCGGCACGTCAGCCACGGCGACATGTACGGCTTCGTCGAGGTGGCTGACATCATCTTCGGTGAGCGCACCGAGATGATCGTCGACCCGTCGGAGGAACGCCTGAAATCGGAGTTCGCCGGCGTCAAGCGCACCTTCGTCCCCATTCACGCGGTGGTACGCATCGACGAAGTGGACAAAGAGGGTGCCAACAAGATCCACGCGGTGGGCGAAGACGGCAGCAACGTGAGTCCGTTCCCGATGCCCATGTATACGCCGGGCGGCGACAAGGGCTCCAGCTAGCCCGGCGTGGAATGGCGCCGTATGCGCTGCTCCACGAGACGCTCGAACCGCCCCACGCTCTTCTTCACCACTTGCTGAAGGGGGTCACTGCCAGATTACTATTGTAATAGCGGGCGTCATGGGTAACCTCCTCCCCCGCCCAGTCCGGCAGCGTCACCGCTTGAGCTTCGTCCTCGAGCTCGATTTCCGCCACTACCAGGCCGGCATTGTCACCCTCGAACACATCCACTTCCCACTCGTGGTCCAGATGCCGCACGAAGTAGCGCGTCTTCTCGATGACGGACCCGTGGCATAGCTCACGCAGCATGATCTCCGCGTCCTCGAGGGGCACGGGGTATTCGAACTCGAGCCGGGACACACCCACCGTGGCGCCCTTGACGCTCAGGTGGGCGGCGTCGCCGCCCACGCGCACCCGTACGGAACAATGCCGGGTATTTGCCAGATAGCCCTGCCGGTAGCGAACGTGCCGGTCGGCGCGGCCACGCCACGCGTCACCGCGTACCAAATACTTGCGTTCGATTTCCGTGGCCATACCTGCGCTCAGCGACACCTGTGCGGGGACAGGCGCGGGTGCTAGTGTACACAATGCGCAGCCCACCAATCGGCGACCGAGAACGTGCGAATGATGCTGAAACTCCTTCTCATGGGGGCGGCAATCTACGCCTTGCTGTGCCTCGCTGTTTTCGTGTTCCAGGCGCGCCTGGTGTATTTCCCCATAAAAGCCCTGGCCGCTACGCCGGCCGCCATCGGGCTCGCCTACGAGGACGTGCTGCTCGAGACCGGCAACGGCGCGGCGCTGCACGGCTGGTACCTTCCGGGGCGTGACGACGCGCGTACCCTGCTATTCCTGCACGGCAACGCCGGCAACATTTCCCACCGCCTGGACTCGCTGCGCGTGTTCCATGAGCTGGGCCTGAACGTCCTGATCATCGACTACAGCGGCTTCGGCCAGAGCGGCGGAACGCCCGGGGAACGGCAAACCTACGAAGACGCACGCCTCGCCTGGCAATACCTCACGGACACCCGTGGTGTGGCGCCCGAGCGCATCGTCATCTTCGGCCGATCCCTGGGCAGTGGCGTGGCCACCTGGCTGGCCACCCAGGAGACACCCGGAGGGCTGATCCTCGAATCCCCCTTCACCTCGGTGCCGGCGCTGGCGCGCAAGTACTACCCGATATTCCCGATGCGCTGGCTGGCACGCATCCGCTACGACAATGCCTCGCGCCTGCCCACGGTGCGCTGCCCGGTGCTCATCGCCCACAGCCGTGACGACGAACTGGTACCCATCGCCCACGGCCGCGAGCTGTTCCGGCTTGCCCGGGAGCCGAAGAGCTTCCTCGAGATGCGTGGCAGCCACAACGACGGATTCATCGTAAGCGGACACAATTATCGTGCCGGGCTGGCGCAATTCCTCTCCGGGCTCGGCGGCGGCGATAAGGGGCCGGCCGCGCGCGACCGTGGCCAGCAGGCCTCACTGCCGCATCGGCGCTCGTGATGCAAGACCATGGCAAGTGTCATTGCCTTCGAAGCCCTGCAAGAACACGACCTGGATCAGTCGCCGGAGAAGCAGAAAGCCCGCGAGAGTAGCGGGCGGCCCATTCGCTGCGCCCATTGCGGGCAGCAGGTGAGCACGGCGGACCAGCGCATCGAACAGGCCGGCAGCCACGCGCATCGCTTCGAGAATCCCGCCGGAATCGTGTTTCGGATCGGCTGCTTTCGTCACGCGCCGGGTTGCCGCCGCGCAGGCGAGGCGACGCTTGCGTGGACCTGGTTTCCCGGTCACGCCTGGTCCATGGCCCTGTGCATCAAATGCGGCACCCACCTGGGGTGGTCTTTCGCGCCCGCAGGCACGGGGGACGCCTTCTACGGCCTGATTCTCCTTCGCCTGGCCGAGGAGATGTAAGCGCGAGCCCCCTGCGGGGGTAGATGTGCTCGCGAAACCGCGCTCAGATTCGGTACGCCGTTTCCGTCATGACCCGCGCCGTGAGCGTCATCAATCGCTTGACCGGCCCCGGAAGCTCGGCGGCGCCGGACTCCAGCGCGGTGGTGGCATGAACGCCCTCGTCAACCCGCATCTGCTCGAGGATGGCGCGACTCCTCACGTCGCCAACCGGGAGCGTGGACAGATGACCATCCAGATGCCGCATCACCTGACGCTCCGTTTCGACGATGAATCCGAGACTCCAGCGATCGCCGGTGAGTCCTGCGGCAGCGCCGATGAGAAAAGAGCCCATATACCACAGAGGATCGAGGCGACTCGCCCGGTCATCCAGCTCCTCGAGACGCTCGCTGCACCATCGCAGGTGGTCGCCCTCCTCCCGGGCCGCCTGCTCCATGGCGCCACGCAGGCGCGGCGTGCGGGCCGAGAGCGCCTGGCCGTGATAGAGCGCCTGGGCCGCCACCTCGCCGGCATGGTCGACGCGCATGAGTCCGGCTGCATGACGCCGTTGCGCTTCCGTGAGCTCCGCTTCCGGTAAGTCCCCGGCGGGGTTGTCCCGGCCCTGGTCGGGGTTATCGCCCGCCAGGCCCCTGAGACCGTGGTCCAGGTCGATGATAATGCGATCGAGAAAGCTCAAGCGTCTGGTGGACTGTCGGTGCATGGGGACTCCCTGGATGAGGCTGGCTGCATTGTAGCAGCGACCGCCCGCGGCCGATGGTGACAGTGACCGAGGGGCCTGAATTGACAGGGCTACGGGCCACCGTTACGATCCCCCTCTTTTTTCGTGACCGCAGGACCCGGAGCCCCGTCGATGCCCACATTCAGTGCCAAGGCCGAGACTGTCGAACGCGACTGGTACGTAGTGGACGCCACCGATGTACCCCTGGGACGGCTCGCCAGCCAGGTCGCCAGTCGCCTGCGCGGCAAGCACAAGCCTGTGTACACGCCCCACGTGGATACCGGTGACTACATCGTGGTCGTGAACGCGGAGAAAGTCGGGGTCACGGGAAAGAAGCGCTCCGACAAAATGTATCACCGCCATTCCGGGTACCCGGGTGGCTTGAAGTCCGTTTCCCTTGGGCAGCTCATGGATAAGACGCCTACCAGGGCCATCGAGTACGCGGTCAAAGGCATGCTGCCGAAAGGCCCCCTGGGCCGCGCGATGTTCAAAAAGCTCAAGGTATACGCAGGCCCCAATCACCGGCACACGGCGCAGCAGCCGAAGTCGTTGAGCTTCTAGATAGAGGAACGAATCGGCATGGCAGAGCAGATTTACTACAGCACGGGCCGCCGCAAAAGCTCCGCGGCGCGCGTCTATCTGCGCCCGGGCAACGGCAAGATCATCGTCAACCGCCGGCCCCTGGACGAGTTTTTCGGCCGCGAGACAGCGCGCATGATCGTCCGCCAGCCCCTGGGCACCGCCGATCTGCTGGACAAGGTGGACATCGACGTGTCGGTGAAAGGCGGCGGCAACAGCGGCCAGGCCGGCGCCATCCGCCACGGCATCACCCGCGCCCTCATCAAGTACGACGAGTCCCTGCGACCATCGCTGCGCAAAGCCGGCTTCGTGACCCGCGATGCCCGCGAGGTGGAGCGCAAGAAAGTCGGACTGCACAAGGCCCGCAAACGGCCACAGTACTCGAAGCGCTAACGCCGAGCAGCCTGGCTGAGCCCGGCCAGCCCCGGCTCGCGTCTCCGATCCACTGGGGGATCGTCTAGTGGTAGGACTGCGGACTCTGACTCCGCCAGCGGGGGTTCGAATCCCTCTCCCCCAGCCAATA
>CAXMNG010000127.1:0-5543 GCA_964194585.1 Salibacteraceae bacterium
AGGCGGGCGCGGCGGCAGGCTTTTACCGTGCCGGCCCGCGTATTGGACACGACGGCCTGAACTTCGCCGCGCTCGACGGGGACCAGCACGACTGCGATGGGCTCCGATTTCATGAAGTGCCGCGCAAGCATTGCTCCGAGCACGATGATTCCCGCTACGATAGTCAAGCGCAGAGCGTATTTCTGAAACTTCGCCATGGAGGTCAGACGCATCCAATATAGTGCCGGTAATAGCGATTGTACCGCCTATCGGTGGCGATGCTCGGGTTTGGGGACGGCCCGGGGAAAGCCTCCTATGATTAACGTGCCGGTGATTCGTCAGTATCTTGCGCGCGCGCCAGGGCAATCATGATCCGTGTCACAAACGACATCGCCCTCGGCGAAGACGAAATCGTGGAGCAGTTCATCCGCTCCTCGGGACCCGGTGGACAGAACGTCAACAAGGTCGCTACTGCCGTACAACTGCGTTTCGACGTAGGGCGATCGCCGAATCTGCCGGATGCGGTTCGCGAGCGCCTGATGCGTCTTGCCGGCCGCCGACTAACCGGCGATGGAGTGCTCATCATCGACGCGCGCCGGCATCGTACCCGGGAGCAAAATCGGCGTGATGCGCTGGATCGGCTGGTAGCGTTGGTACGCAAAGCCGCCATCGCGCCGACACCTCGCAAAGCCACGCGGCCTACAGCGGCATCCAGGCGCCGGCGTCTTGAAGGAAAGCAACGCCGCGGAGTTTTGAAACGCGGTCGGCACAGAGTCAAGGACGTCGATGAATGACAAGCGCCGGATCAGACGACTTTCCGGCAGCGCCTCGTGGCTGCGTTGCGTAGCTATTCTGGATTCCGACTTTAATGAGCTCACCGGCCGCCAGAGTAGTGGTCGCCGGCTTGCGATTGACGACCGAGATCACCGCCACTGACCAGGGTGTCCCGACCCGTTCGGCGAACTCCGCGATGGTCTCGCCCTGCTCGCCCTCGATGACCCGCAGTCGTGTAACCATTATCTGCGAACGCTCCTCGTCGCCGAGGGGGCGAAAACTGTGGGCGGACTTTCTCATGAGTTCTTCCACCGCTTCGAAACGCTCCAACGTTGCGACCCCCATTATCTGATAGATGAGTCCGCCGTATGCGATCCACGTCAATTCCATCTTCTGAATCTCGCTCTCTTTGCGGTTGAGCTCCACCTGATTCTTGGCGGCCTGCAATCCATTGACGGTTCCGAGTCTCGCGCTGGTGACCAGATCGATCCCGAGCTTCTGCGACGCGACCCTCGCGCCTTCCATTGGGTCTGTCCCGTCGGCGACCAGGGCCAACATGACGAAGGTCTCCTCGTTCGGCGCCTTTGCGCCGACGAAGCCCCTGGAGTTGATGCCTTCCCAATCGGGCGGAAATGCCATCACGAAGGCAAGCTCCGGGTGCACGAACCAGTTCTCATCGAAGAATCCCTTTCCAGGATCTTCACCGATGACCAGTCCCTGCAGCATCGCGAGCACGCCTTCACGACTCTTGGCTGAGGCAGGGCGCGACGCCGGACTCAGGGATTTACTGTGCTCCCTGGTGAGCGCAATGCGCTCTGCGGTTGCGGGATGGGAGTCGAAGAAACTTTGCTCGTGCGCATTCTCGGGATCCAACAATTCCGCCTTGGCCATGGTATCGAGCAGGTTTACGAGACCGTCGGGCTCATAACCCGCAAGTGCGGCCAGAGACTGGCCGACACGATCCGCTTCGCGCTCCTGTTCCCTGCTGTACGGGGCGAGCACGAGGCCCGTTGTCGACTCGCCGAGGTCGGAAATCGCCTCGCCGAGACCGGGGATGATCAGACCCGTCGCCCACCCGGCTATATCGGCACCCAGCCGAATCGGTGATGTAACCAGGACGAGACCTTGCCGTTCATCGGCGTGGTGCTCTTCCACGTGGGCGATTTCGTGGGCGAGAATACCCGCGAGCTCATCTTCCGTATTGACGAGTACCAACACGCCCCTGGAAACGAATATCTGACCTTCCGGTAACGCCAACGCATTGGGGATCGGCATATCGAGAACATGAAATCGGAAATCGATATCATTACGCTTCCCCTTCGCAGAGATTCTGCTGCCAATGCTCTCGATGTAGGTGAGCAGCTCGGGATCGTTTACGAACCCGACGGTCTGCTCGAGCTCGAGCGCAATCTTCTCGCTCTCGGACAGTTCGACCGCGCCACGACCACCGTTATTCGCATTCTGAGCACAGGCTGCCAGCAGGAAAGTGGCGAGAATACCTGTCCAGAGCAATCTGGCCGCGGGACGAACTCCGGCTTTCGGGTCGGACGGCATACGGACTCCGGGCAATGGGCGTAAACTGATGGAAATCACCGGCTTCCACAAGACACCACGGGTACCATAATGAGACCATCGATTCATAGATTCGTCACCCCTGAAAGCGACAGTTTAATGATAGACGGGACGGGACCCCTGTTCGTAGTCGCCTTTATCTCGATGGCAGGAGTCAGGTAGGTGCGACTGCGCATCATGACTTACAACATTCACCGCGCCATTGGTGTCGATCGGCGGTTTCGACCGGACCGTATTGTGAGAATTTCCGATCACCATGCGCCCGATGTGTTGCTGCTGCAGGAGGTGGACGAAGGCGTTCCCCGGTCCCGAGAGCGAGATCTTGCCCGCGATCTCGCCAAGGCGCTGGGATTCCCATACTTCGTGGTCGGACACAACGTTTCGCTCCGCAAGGGCCGCTACGGAAATGCGACGCTGAGCCGCTATCCGATCCTGAGAGAACGCAACATCGATCTCACCATCGGCTCACGTAAGCGCAGGGGCTGTCAACACACCACTATCGAGATAGAGAAAGTGCGCGGACACCCCCACAGGATCGACGTATTCAACCTGCACCTGGGATTGTTGGCCCAGGAGCGTGCACGCCAGATCGGGCTGCTGGTCCGTTCGAAGGAATTCTCCGATCTCGATTCGCATCAACCGTCCTTCGTCGGCGGCGATTTCAACGACTGGCGATTGTTATTACATCCGATTTGGACAGAGATTCTGCAATTCGGATGCGTGACCCAGAGGAGCCACAGCTACGATGGCGCGCTACGCACCTACCCGTCATTCTCTCCGAGGGGCGGACTCGACCGTATTTACTATCGAGGACCGATTCGTGCGCTGACGGCGCGTACCTGCCGGTTGCGACTATCCAAGGTTGCCAGCGATCACCTACCGGTCATCGCCGACTTCGACTTGCACTGAATCAAACGCCTCGAGATTGTCCAGCTTCTCTGCGAGCACGCGGCGGGCAGCAGTGACACTGTCCTCGGTGCGCGCCCGTGGTACGAATCCACTGTCGCTACCGCGATTCACGACAGCCAGCCAAACTCGAGCCCGTGACAAGCGGCGCAGCGGATACCGAGAACAGCGATGCGGCCGGGCCGTGCGCCACGCTCTATAATGCGCCCGGGCTCCCATGAGTTGAAAAACATGTCCCTGGGATTCGATTTGAAGCCGCCACAAGCTTATCAGCGTCTTTGCGAGGCCTTCTCGTCCCGGGGCGGGGAGCCGACTGAGTTTCGGCCCCATGGCGAATTGACCCGCGTCCTGGCCGCATCCCGTCCGGGGGGTGTGTTCCTGTGCCTGGGTGGTGGCGCAGGCGAGATGGGCGCATGGGTGCTGGGCGGTATGGACCTCGCGAGTCGCCTGGTTGTCGTGGTCCAGGATGGGGATGAAGCCGATAAGCTTCGGCCGGTCTTCGACGACGACCTGCGGGTCACCGTACACGTGCAGGATGCGGCGGCGTTTCTCGGCGACGTGCGCGATCACCGTTTCGACCTCATCACCGACTTGAGTCCCGGGCAGGCCACCGAGCTTTCTCGCCTGGCACTCGGCCGCCTGGCGCCAGGTGCCTTCTACATGACCCGGCACTCGCCTGCGGAGCTGACGCAAATGCTCTCGGCGCAGGACGCCGCTGCCGAGACTCGAGAATCGGCTCTGGATCCGAATCGTTTCGTCCTCGCGCACTTGCCCGGGGAGTTGGAAGTCACGTTGATTGCGCGAGGCCCGCAAAAATTCCTGGCAAAACGCCGCGGTGGCCGGCGTGCCAGGCAGGGAGTCACGCCGTTGTTTTCGCCCAGACCCCGCAGCGCGAGAGACTGAAATCATGCGCGGGGCAACCGCCGGGACAGTGGCCCCAAGCGCTGTACGCACGGGGCTCTCGCCGGGGTTCAGGTAGGCTCGAGGGCAGCAAATCCTCGCATAGGCCAGCAAACAACGCTACTATTCGGCTTTGGGCGGCCAGGCCGGGTGCGGACGGCAAACCGGGCGGCCGGGAAGGATGACTCAGCGCCACGGCCAGATGCCGTGCCGCATATCACGATCCGCTGTTAACCAGCGGCGAAAGCGCGACTAGGGAGGAACAAAAATGTCCAGACGCATCGCTCGATTGTTGGTCACAACCATGGCCGTGGGATTTATTGTGGTAGGGGCCGGCTGTGCGACGGATGACGCGATCTTCAAGCTCCGTGTCGAAGCCAAGGAAGCAAAGGGCGCCGCTGAAAGAGCCGAGATTGCTGCTCACAAAGCGGACTCGGCAGCCAACGCATCTGCGCGTCTCTCGGCAGAGGCTCTCAATGCCGCCGAGGCAGCCTTCGCCTGCTGCAGAGCCAACACTGAGAAGCGAATCCGCGCTGAATCGAAGCTGGGATCGTAATAATCCAATCCAGGGCCCTCTTCGGGTCCTTGTGACGGGGGCGCTTCCGAGCCCCCCGCCAATCATCTGACGATTCGTCGAAACGCCCGCTCGCTTAATGGGCGCTTAATGGGGACAGATCTATTTTCCCTTTGGACGGGCTCCGTCCAAAGGGAAAATAGATCTGTCCCCATTAAGCGCCCATTAAGCGAGCGCTACCTGTCTTCGTCGGTGCTCAGGAACACCTCGTGGACGCCCAGTTCGTTGGGGCCTGCGAACATCTCCTTGGGCGGACGATCCTCGTGCGCTTCAGCGAAAGCAGGGCTCCTGACCCAGGCGGCGAAGTCTTCGAAAGTCCGCCACCAGGTCTTGACCTCATAGTAGCCCTGGGCGTCCGGGTCATCGCGCCACTCGCCGCTGTCGTGGTCGAAGCGCATGGGTCTGGGGCGATGGACCTCGTTGCGCACGAAGCCCGGGGCCTGGTCGATCAGGTGCGCGCGGTTTCGGAAACGGTCCTCGAAGTCGATTTCGTGACCCGCCGCGACGGGAATGCGATTGGTGACGACGATCATGGGAACTCCTTAATGGCGGTAGAATATCGGAGTCAGGGTAACGACGAAATGGCGGCGGGACCAGCGTATTGGGTATTACGGTAACTTTATGCTCGAGCTCGAACACATCCAGCAGGCCCACGAGCGCATCAAGGACCACGTGCGCCGAACTCCGTGCCTGCCCGCGCGATTTCTTCACGCACCGGCGGTGGCGGACGGGTCGCTGTCGCTGAAGCTGGAGTGCTTGCAGGTCAGCGGCTCGTTCAAGGCCCGGGGCGCCAGCAACAAGGTACTGATGCTGCCGGCAGCCGCCCGTGAGCGCGGGC
>CAXMNG010000128.1:0-7520 GCA_964194585.1 Salibacteraceae bacterium
CCCTGATACAGCTCCACGTCCCCGGGAGACTCCTCGGTACCGGCGAACAAGCTGCCGATCATGACAGTGTGGGCGCCCGCCGCCATGGCCTTGGCGATGTCGCCGGAGTAGCGCACGCCGCCGTCGGCGATCAGCGGCACGTCGCTGCCCTCGAGCGCGCCCGCCACGTTGACGATGGCGGTCAGCTGCGGCACGCCGACGCCGGCCACCATCCTGGTGGTGCAGATGGATCCGGGACCGATGCCGACCTTGACGGCATCGGCGCCAGCCTGCACCAGATCGTGCGCGGCTTCGCCGGTGGCGATGTTGCCCGCGATCACTTGCATGCCGTCGAAGTTGGACTTGATCCAGCGAACCCGCTCCATGACGCCCTCAGAATGTCCATGGGCGGTGTCGACGACGATGACGTCGACGCCTGCGTCCACCAGTACGGCAACCCGTTCGTCAGTGCCCTCGCCGGTGCTGACCGCGCCGCCGACCCGAAGCCGCTCCTGACTGTCTTTGCAAGCGTCGGGAAATTCGCTGGCTTTTTGAATGTCCTTGACGGTAATCAGTCCGCGCAGCTGAAAGTCACGATTCACCACCAGCAGCTTTTCGATGCGATGCTCGTGCAGCTTGCCGATGATCTCGCTCTTGTCCGCACCTTCACGCACCGTCACCAGGCGGTCCTTCGGCGTCATGACGGTGGCGACCGGCTCGTCGTAGTGGGTTTCGAAGCGCAGATCACGACCGGTGACGATCCCGACCAGATCCTCACCGTCCACGACCGGGACGCCGGAGATGTCGTATTCCCGGGTGAGATCCAACACCTCGCGGATGCTGGCTTTGGGAGAGACGGTGATGGGATCGCCGATGACGCCACTCTCGAACTTCTTCACCGAGAGCACCTGGCGCGCCTGTTCCGCGGCAGTCATGTTCTTGTGGATGATGCCGACGCCGCCCTCCTGGGCGACAGCAATAGCCAGCCGCGACTCGGTGACCGTGTCCATGGCCGCCGAGACCAGCGGGATCTTGAGGGAGATCCCTCGGGTGAGGCGGGTATCGAGGCTTGCTTCGCGCGGCAGTATGTTGGAGTAGCGTGGAACCAGCAGGACGTCGTCAAAGGTAAGGGCGTCGTCGATGTCTTGCATGCCCGGATGAACTCCCGCGTAGACTTGAAGTTAGCCGGACATGATAATCTTTTATTCGTCAATCGTAAACGACAATCCATTATCCAGACCAGGCATCAGCCAGCATGAACGATAACGGCACGGGCGCGGAAGACAGCGCCATTCGCAACGTCTACAGCGTCTCCGAGCTCAATCTGGAAGCGCGGGCGCTGCTGGAAGAAAATTTCTCGCGCATCTGGGTGGAAGGCGAGATCTCCAATCTGGCACGGCCGGGGTCCGGCCACATCTACTTTTCCCTCAAAGACGACCGCTGCCAGCTGCGCTGCGCCATGTTTCGCATGCACAACCGCCGCATGGATTTCGCACCGGAAAATGGCCTGCAGGTGCTCGCCAACGGCCGCATCAGCCTGTATCCGGAGCGCGGCGACTTTCAACTCATCGTGCAGTTTCTGGAGGAAGCCGGTGCGGGGGCACTGCGCCGCGCCTTCGAGGCGCTCAAGAAGCGCCTCGCCGACGAGGGATTATTCGACGAAGCCCGAAAAAGGCCGCTGCCATCCCTGCCCCGGCAAATCGGCATCGTCACTTCTCCCACCGGAGCGGCGTTGCGCGATATTCTCAGCATCCTCGCGCGACGCTTTCCCGCCATACCGGTCATGATCTATCCGGTGCCGGTGCAGGGTGCGGAGGCCGCGCCAGAAATTGCCCGCATGCTGGATGTTGCCAGTGATCGCGACGAGTGCGACGTGCTGATCCTGGCCCGTGGCGGCGGCTCGCTGGAGGATCTGTGGGCCTTCAACGAGGAAAGCGTGGCCCGCGCCATCCGCCGCGCACGCGTGCCGGTAGTCACCGGCATCGGCCATGAGGTGGATGTCACCATCGCCGACTTCGCCGCCGACCGGCGTGCCGCGACGCCGTCCTCGGCGGCGGAGCTGGTGAGTCCGGAAGCCGGCAAATGGCGCCAGCAACTCTCTGCCGGCGTGCGCCGTCTCCACCGTCACGCCCGGCGCCGGGTTGCGGACGAACGGCGCCTGGCAGTCGCGCTCTCGCGGCGCCTGGTCCATCCCCGGCGCCACCTGTTCGATCTATCCCAGGGACTCGACGCCCTGGTAGCGCGCCTGACCCGCGCCGCCCGCCACACGAGCGTCACGCGGCGCGCCCTGTTGACCGCCGTCCATGGGCGCCTGCGGCAACGGGATCCGTCCCAGGTGCTGGCGGGTTACCAGGCCACATACCGACAGCTCAGCCAACGCCTGCACTACGCAAGCGGCCGCCTCCTGGTGCAACCGCAATCCCGGCTCGCCGGCATCCTCAGGGCCCTGGAAGCCGTCGGTCCCGTGGCTACGTTGGACCGGGGCTATGCCATCGTCACCCGCGCCCGGGACGGCAAGCTGGTGCGGGCCGCCGAACAGGTGCGGATCGGTGAGGAGATCGATACGCGTCTCGCCGATGGACGGCTGCGATCGACGGTCAAAGAACGTTGACAGGTGCCGGCACCTGCTGTCCCCTGATCAATAGCGGATCCGGTACCAGAGTTGCCCGACAAGCTCGTGCAACGCTATCCGGCTTCTGTCCAGCGCGCGCGCGCTGGGCAACCAATCGAGCACTCCGGCACCGGCGCGATTCCCCGTGCGCCGTCCGGTGGGCGCCGCGGTCACCCGCACACCCTGACCCTCGAATACTTCCACGGCACGCGGCATGTGTGCTGCACTGGTTACCAGAATGACGGCGGCGATATTCTCCTCGCGTAGCAGCTCCGCGGAATAGCTTGCGTTCTCGGCGGTGTTGCGGCTGCGCTCTTCCAGCCAACGGACGGGGACATTCAGCTCCTGCTCCAATACGCCCTTGATGAGCGCCGCCTCCGACGCGGGCTCACCTCCATGAACCCTGCCGCCGCTGACGAGCAGGGGAAGTCCCGTCTCGCGTTGCAGGCGTGCCCCGTAGCGCAATCGCACCAGTGACGGGAAGGCGACCGTTTCGCCGCCGTACTCCGGCGCGTTGGCGTTGCGACCACCGGCGAGCACGACGATAGCACCGACGTCTTCGGCCAATGCCGCCCCGGGAAGCCTGGCAGGAAAGCGCTCGACGGCCTCGAAGAGGGCATCGGCTACTCTGGGCATGCTGAGTATGGTGAGACTGACGAAGGATGCGGCGAACAGCAGCACCGCGATGAATTTTGCCCGCCGCCATAACGCCAGCCCGGCAACACCGAGGAGCAGGTTGCCGCCGGGGGGCAGAATCAGGGCGGCGGCGATTTTAGTGAGTAGTATCCCCATCCCCGCTCAAGCCACCGATTCTCCGGCGGCCTGAAGATCGGCGTGGTACGAGGAACGCACCAGCGGCCCGCTGGCAGCGTTTGCGAAGCCCAGCCCGCGGGCGAACTCGCCCAGTGATTCGAACTCCCGGGGCTCCCAGTAACGGGCTACCGGCAGGTGGTGGCGACTCGGCTGCAGATACTGGCCGATGGTCAGCATGTCACAGCCGTGCGCCCGGAGATCTCGTAACACCTGCTCCACTTCATGACGCTCTTCGCCGAGGCCCAGCATCAGCCCGGACTTGGTGGGGATGCTCGGGTGCTCCTCCTTGAAACGCTGGAGGAGCCGAAGTGACCACGCGTAGTCGGCGCCGGGCCGCGCCATTCGATACAAGCGTGGCACGGTTTCCAGATTGTGGTTGAGCACGTCCGCCGGCGCCTCGGCCAGTGCCGACAGGGCGCGGTCCATGCGCCCGCGGAAATCCGGCACCAGGATCTCGATGCGGGTATCAGGACAGCGCTCGCGCAAGCATGACACGCAGGCGGCGAAATGGCCGGCGCCGCCATCGCGGAGATCATCGCGGTCCACCGACGTGATGACCACGTACTTCAAGCCCATGACAGCCACGGCCTGGGCGAGATGCTCCGGCTCGTCATCGTCGAGTGGCTTCGGCCGCCCGTGGGCGACATCACAGAAGGGGCAGCGACGGGTGCACAGATCGCCCATGATCATGAAGGTGGCCGTTCCGTGGTTGAAGCACTCGGCGAGATTGGGACACGAGGCCTCCTCGCAGACGCTGTTGAGGCCCTGTTGGCGAAGCAGATTCTTGATGCGGCGCACCCCTGGTCCCAGGGGCGCCTTGACGCGGATCCAGGGCGGCTTGCGCGGCAGCGGCCCCTCCACCGGAGTGATCTTCACGGGATTGCGCGCCGTCTTCTCCGCACCACGCTGGGCTCGGCTCGGTTTGCTCGGTGGTTCGACGTCAGGCATGGGCCGAGTATCTCATAATCGTGATTGTAGGTTGGGCTGAGCGAAGCGAAGCCCAACATGTGGGCCGGAATGTTGGGCTTCGCTTCGCTCAGCCCAACCTACAGGTGGCCGCGGCTCAGCTCGGTCCATCGGTTGACTATGGTGCAGAAGAGATCCGCTGTCTTCTCGGCATCGTAGATGGCGGAATGGGCATCGCGGCCGTCCCATTCGATGCCGGCGGCCTCGACGGCCCGGGACAACACCGTCTGGCCATAGGCGAGGCCACCGAGGGTCGCGGTGTCGAAAGTCGAAAACGGATGGAAAGGGTTGCGTTTGAAATTCGTGCGCTCCACCGCGGCATTGATGAAGCTCAAGTCGAAAGACGGATTGTGCCCCACCAGCACGGCGCGCGTGCATCCGTTCGCTTTCACCGCTTTGCGCACCGGATCGAGAATTGTCTTGAGCGCCTCGCGCTCAGGCACCGCGAATCGCAACGGATTATCCGGATCGATACCATTGAACTCGAGCGCCGCAGGCTCCAGGTTGGCACCGGGAAAAGCTTGCACATGACAGGCCTGGGTCTCGATGCGATGCCAGCAGCCGTCGCTATCGATATCCAGAAGCACGGCGGCGACCTCCAGGAGCGCGTCGGTCTTCGGATTGAACCCGCCGGTCTCCACATCCACGACGACCGGAAGAAAGCCGCGGAAGCGAGATGCCATCGGTAGGGTGAGGGACACGTCGCTCATGCTTCCACCAGCTTCCATGCGAGTCGTTCTCCGGCTCCGTAGGGCACCAGTTCCTGATCGGCGTAGCGCAGCACGGCCGGCACCTGCCAACTTTGCTTCTCGAGGGTAATGCGCGTCATGTTGACAGGCAGATTATAGAATCGCGCGCCGTTCACCGATGCAAATTCTTCCAATTTTTCGAGATGTCCGGCCGCCTCGAAAACTTGCGTGTAGAGTTCAATGGCGGCGTGGGCAGTGTAGACGCCGGCGCACCCGCACGCAGATTCTTTTTCCAACCTTGCATGGGGCGCCGAGTCGCTACCAAGAAAGAACTTGCTGCTGCCGCTGGTGGCCGCCGAGACCAGCGCCTGGCGATGCTTTTCCCGTTTCAAAACCGGCAGGCAATAGTAATGGGGGCGCAGTCCACCGCTGAATAACGCGTTGCGGTTCAACAGCAGATGGTGGACGGTGATAGTGGCCGCAAGCGTGTCGGGTCCCTGGAGAACGAAGTCCACGGCATCCGACGTCGTCACGTGCTCGAATACGACGCGTAGCCCGGGAAAGCGATCGAGCAGAGGACCAAGCACGCGCTCGATGAACACCCGCTCGCGATCGAACACGTCGATTGCCTGGTCGACGACCTCGCCGTGCACCAGCAGCGGCAGCCCGGTCTCCTGCATGGCCTCGAGGGCCGCAGACGTGCGTCGCAGGTCGGTAACGCCGTGAGCGGAGTTGGTGGTCACGCCAGCAGGATAAAGCTTGACGCCGTGCACGTGGCCGCAGGCCCTGGCGCGCAGTATTTCTTCGGCGCTGGTATCGTCGGTGAGGTACAGCGTCATGAGGGCCTCGAACGTGGACGACTCCGGCGCTGCGGCCTGGATGCGTTCCCGGTAGGCCAGAGCCTGTTGGGTGGTGGTGATGGGTGGCATCAGATTGGGCATGGCGATGGCGCGTCCAAATCGCCGCGCCGTGTCCGGCACCACCAGCGAGAGTATCTCGCCGTCGCGAAAATGCACGTGCCAGTCGTCGGGTTGCGTGATCGTGAGTCGGTTCATGCTGTATCCGGGAGCGTCTCCCGCGCCGTAACCCGGCAGCCCGTCGCAACCGGGGGGACCGCGTACCGTATCGGGAGCGGCGGGCGCCCGCAAGCCGCTCTCGCACTTCCATGTGCTCCGCGGCACCTGCACATCCGTGTGCAATGGCCGCTCACCACACCGCAGTCATCTCGGCCTCGATTATTCATGACCCCGCGGCTGCGGTAGTATGCTGTTTCCTGGCGGGGGAGAAGGGACTACAGGATTTCACCGGAGCGATCTCATGGCCGCGAATCCGAAACTCATCGATATTGACCAGCAGGAGACCGACGAGTGGATCGCGTCTCTGCACTCGGTTCTCGAGCGCGACGGCATCGATCGCGCTCATTACTTATTGGAAACCCTCATCGAAGAGGCACGGCGTTCCGGCGCATATCTGCCCTACTCTGCCAACACAGCCTATCTGAACACCATTCCCGAGACGAAGGAGGTGTACACCCCCGGCGACCCGGCCATGGAGTGGAGGATTCGCTCGCTGATACGCTGGAACGCGCTGGCGATGGTAGTGCAGGCCAACCGCATCAATTCTGAGCTGGGCGGTCACATCGCGAGCTTTGCCTCCTCGGCGACGCTCTACGACGTGGGCTTCAACCACTTCTGGCATGCGCCCGACGACAAGCATGGCGGCGATCTGGTGTTCATCCAGGGCCATTCGGCCCCGGGCATCTATGCGCGCGCTTTCCTGGAAGGTCGCATCAGCGAAGCACAGATGCACAAATTCCGGCAGGAAGTGGACGGTAACGGCCTGTCGTCCTATCCGCATCCCTGGCTGATGCACGACTTCTGGCAGTTTCCGACGGTGTCCATGGGGCTCGGCCCGATCATGGCGATTTACCAGGCGCGCTTCATGAAGTACCTGCACAACCGCGGCATCATCGACGGCGAGGGCCGCAAGGTCTGGGCATTCATGGGTGACGGAGAGATGGACGAGCCGGAATCCATGGGCGCCATCACCCTCGCGTCCCGGGAAGAGCTCGACAATCTGGTCTTCGTCATCAATTGCAATCTGCAGCGGCTCGACGGGCCCGTGCGCGGCAACGGCAAGATCATCCAGGAGCTGGAAGCGGCGTTCCGCGGTGCCGGCTGGAACGTGATCAAAGTCATTTGGGGTTCTTACTGGGACCCGTTGCTGCAGCGCGATACCAAGGGGCTGCTGCGCAAGCGCATGGAGGAATGCGTCGACGGCGA
The DNA here is from genome assembly GCA_964194585.1 of Salibacteraceae bacterium. Classification (GTDB taxonomy): domain Bacteria; phylum Pseudomonadota; class Gammaproteobacteria; order HK1; family HK1; genus JAABYT01. The sequence goes on from CAXMNG010000128.1 coordinate 7,341, forward strand.
GTATCAGAACTTCAAGGCGAAGGACGGCGCCTACGTGCGCGAGCATTTCTTCGGCAAGTATCCCGAGCTGAAGAACATGGTCTCTAACTTAAGTGACGAGGACGTCTGGCGTCTCAACCGCGGTGGCCATGATCCGCACAAGGTGTATGCGGCCTACGACGCGGCCGTCAAACACACGGG
>CAXMNG010000129.1:0-8538 GCA_964194585.1 Salibacteraceae bacterium
GGGTGGGCAACCGACCGATGCATTCATCGATGGACTGCGGGAACGTAAGTCATTGATTTCACGTAAGTTGATGCATGGACCGGTGTCACTGGCCCAGTGATAACGAGCAGCTTACCGGTGGCAAGGATACTCCGTCGATGCACGCATCGGCGGCTGAATTTCCAAATTCTCGGACAGCCCCGCCAGGCCACCGAAGTCGGCATCGCAGTAGAACCCCGCGGCCGCAAGCGCGCACCCGCCCGTCCCGGCATATTCGGTCTATCCTTTCTGTATCGTGGCTAGCGTTCCCCATTTCCACACCCGCGACCCCTGCGAATCAAGTATCCCTCCGGGTTGCGAGTGGTGACCCGCCGTGGAGCATTTGCAAAACTGCATTGATAACAGCCTGCTCGCGCCCGCGGCTGGTCAGTATATCGAGAATTTCGACCCGTCCACCGGGCGCTGCTACTCGATGGTGCCCGATTCGGATGAATCAGATCTGGAACGGGCCATCGCAGCCGCCGAAGCGGCTTTTTCGTCCTGGTCCGTGACGCCGGTTGAGGAACGCGCACGCATTCTCGACAATATTGCCGATCGCATCGAGGCGAAGGTCGATGAGCTCGCCCGCGCCGAGACCGTGGACAACGGCAAGCCGCTGAGCCTGGCCCGCGCCGTGGATATTCCGCGGGCGTCGAGCAACTTCCGTTTTTTCGCCCACGCCAGCACACAGTTCGCCAGCGAATCTCACAGCATGGGGCCGCGCGCGATCAACTACACGCTGCGCGACCCCATCGGAATTGTTGCCTGCATCTCGCCATGGAACCTGCCGCTTTATCTTTTCAGCTGGAAGATTGCGCCCGCGCTGGCGGCGGGCAATTGCGTTGTCGCGAAGCCGTCGGAAGTGACACCGATGACCGCCAACCTGCTCGCCAAGATCGGCATGGAGGCGGGATTACCCCCGGGCGTGCTGAATGTCCTGCACGGTCGGGGGCCGAAGATAGGCGCGGCACTGACGGCTCATCCGAAGGTGAGAGCTATTTCGTTCACCGGTGGTACCCGGACCGGCGCCGAGATCGCTCGCATCGCCGCGCCCCAATTCAAGAAGCTGTCCCTGGAGCTGGGCGGTAAGAACCCGACCGTGGTATTCGCCGATTGCGACTACCCGAGGACCCTGGACACCGTTTTGCGCTCGGCATTCACCAACCAGGGACAGATCTGCTTGAGCGGCTCGCGCATTCTCATTGAGCGACCGTTGTACAAACGGTTCCGAGATGATTTCGTGAGTCGGGCCGAGGCTCTCAAGGTGGGCGATCCACTCGATGACGACACCCAGCAAGGAGCGGTCGTGTCGGCCAATCACCGCGACAAGATCTTGTCCGACATCCAGATTGCTCGAGAGGAAGGCGGCACCATTCTTACCGGAGGACATTCCGTGCTCGTGCCGGGCCGCTGCAAGGACGGCTATTTCGTCGAGCCCACGGTGATCGAAGGTCTCGCGCAGACGTGCAGAACCAATCAGGAGGAGATCTTCGGCCCGGTGGTGACCCTACAAGCGTTCGATTCCGAGGACCAGGCGCTCGAGCTTGCCAACGCGACCGATTACGGACTCGCCGCTTCCATCTGGTCCCAGGACGTGCGACGTTGTCACCGAGTTGCTCAAAGGCTCGAATCGGGGATCGTCTGGGTCAATACTTGGCTGTTGAGAGATCTGCGTACGCCGTTCGGAGGCATGAAGAACTCGGGAGTCGGTCGCGAGGGCGGGCACGAAGCTCTGCGATTCTTCACCGAGCCGAAGAACGTCTGCATCTATCTCGCTGACTGACACACATTGACAATGGCAGAGAAAACCGCGTCCATTTATTCCAACGCTGCGCCCGAGCCGGTCGGTGCGTATCCCCACGCGCGCCGTGTCGGAAACCTGCTGTTTCTCTCCGGTATGGGTCCTCGCAGCAGAGGTAGCGGGGAGATCCCGGGTGTCACACTCGACGAGCACGACAACGTCCTTGCATACGACATCGAGCTCCAATGTCGTGCCGTGTTCGAGAATGTTCGCGCGGTTCTGGAGGAGGCGGGCTCGAGCTGGAACAAGCTATTCGATGTCACCGTCTTTCTAACCGACATCAAGGCGGACTTCTCGACCTACAACCGAATCTACGCGGAGTACTTCGGGGAGACGCAGCCGTGTCGAACCACGGTGGAAGTCAGCCGTTTGCCGACACCGATCGCCATCGAATTGAAGTGCATCGCTACCATCGACTGAATCCAATCGACGAGGTGACCCACCATGAGTAACGTCGCATCGCCATTCAACTTCCAGCAGTGGATTGACGACCACCGGCATCTGCTGAAGCCACCGGTGTGCAACAAGCAGGTCTTCGAGCAGGACGATTTCATTGTGATGGTGGTGGGTGGTCCCAATGGCCGCCGGGACTATCACTACGATGAGGGTCCCGAGTTTTTCTATCAGCTCGAGGGCGAGATGCTGCTGAAGACCATCCAGGAGGGAAAGCCAGTCGACTATCCCATCAAGGCCGGTGAGATCTTCTTGCTGCCCCCCAAGGTGCCGCATTCGCCGGTGCGTTTCGAGAATTCCGTCGGGCTCGTCGTGGAGCGCAAGCGGTTGCCAGAGGAGCGAGACGGGCTCATGTGGTTCTGCGAGAGCTGTCACGACACGCTCTACGAGGAATATTTTCATCTCACCAACGTAGAGAAGGACTTCCTGCCCGTTTTCGATCGCTTTCTCGCAAGCGAGGAGCACCGCACGTGTAAGAATTGCGGTGTCGTGATGCCGGCGTCGAATAAACTCTAAATACATGTGCAGAAACGCTACCCCTCACCCTAACCTCTCCCCGCAAGCGGGGAGAGGGGAAAAAGATGATGCACATTGTTGAATCGGGCATTCTGGCGCACCTGAAATTTTCCTGGAAGCCTGAGGCAGTCGTCATCGATGGGATGTTGAATGTTGAAGATTGATATCCACACGCACATCTTGCCGGAGAACTGGCCGGATCTGCGGGAGAAATATGGCTACAGCGGCTTCGTCAGCCTCGAGCATCATAAATGCGGCGCCGCCCGCATGATGCTCGACGGAAAGTTCTTTCGCGAGATCGAGGCCAACTGCTGGGACCCGACGGTGCGCATCCAGGAGATCCAGAAACACCGTGTGGATGTGCAGGTGCTCTCTACCGTTCCCGTCATGTTCAGCTATTGGGCGAAGCCCGCCGACGCTCTGGACCTGTCGCGCTACCTTAACGACCACATTGCCGGGGTAGTCGCTGACTTTCCCAAGCGATTCGTGGGCCTTGGCACCATCCCGATGCAGGCGCCCGAGCTCGCCATCAAGGAACTCGAACGCTGCGTGCAGGAGCTCGGTCTGGCGGGTGTGCAAATCGGCTCCCATGTCAACGACTGGAACCTCAACCACGACGAGCTGTTCACGGTGTTCGAAGCGGCTCGCAGTGTTGGTGCGGCCGTTTTCGTGCACCCGTGGGACATGCTTGGCAAGGAAAGGATGCCGAGCTACTGGTTACCCTGGCTGGTAGGCATGCCGGCGGAGACGTCTCTCGCCATCTGCTCGCTCATCTTCGGCGGTGTGCTGGAACGACTACCGGGACTGCGCATCGCCTTCGCTCACGGTGGTGGTGCGTTCCCCGCGTCCGTCGGCCGCATCGAGCACGGCTTCAAAGTTCGTCCCGATCTGTGTGCCGTGGACAACGAGGTCAACCCTCGCGAGTATCTGGACAAGATTTATCTGGACACCCTGGTCCACGATCCGTTGATGCTCGACTACCTGCTCCGACTCATGCAACCGGAGCGACTGGCGCTCGGCAGCGACTACCCATTTCCGCTGGGCGAGCTGGAGCCTGGCAAATTGATCGAATCCACGGTGACCGATGAAGACATTCAGGCTCGCCTGCTGCACGGCACTGCGCTCGAATGGCTAAACCTCGGGAAGGAGCGGTTTCTGTGATGGAGCTGAGGGTGGTCATCGCGGGAAGGAGCTATCATGTGGATTCGAGCGAGCCGAAAAGCCTCGCCATTCCGCTTCGATTCAACGGTCCGCAACCCAGCTTCTTCGGCGCATCCAAGGCGCAAGCGAACCCGTTACGAAGTGACGGGTTCATCGGAGACACGCGACGGGGTGGCAGCTGTAACGTCGCCGAGATCCACATGGTCCCCCATTGCAACGGGACACATACGGAAGCAGTGAGCCATATCGTGCACGCAGAGCACGCGGTCTTCGAGTCGCTTCCGCAAAGCCTCATGGCAGCGGTGGTACTCAGCGTGACTGCGGTTTCGGCCTCAGAGACGGCTGATGCCTACCGTCCGACACCCGATGGCGGGGACGCGCTCATCACCCGCGGGGCGCTGGAGGCGGCGCTGGCCGGCTACGCGGAAGACGAGCTGACCGCGCTCGTCGTGCGCACGCTGCCCAACGATGCGGCCAAGAAGGCAACCGAGTACGGCGATCAGCACCGACCACCCTACTTTAGCGCCGATGCGACGAGCTTTCTCGTGGAGCGCGGCGTGCAGCACCTGCTGGTGGACATTCCCTCCATCGACAAGATGCACGATGAAGGCAGGCTCACCAATCACCACATCTTCTGGAACGTGCCGGAAGGCACGCAGGAGGTAACACCCGACACGTGGGTGACCAAGACCGTCACGGAGATGATTTTCGTTGACGACGTGGTCAGCGACGGTCTTTATTTACTGAATCTCCAGCTGCCCGCTTTTCACTCGGACGCCGCTCCGTGTCGCCCGGTCGTTTATGCTCTGAATCTGGAATGTTGACGAAAGCTGACCCCTATCAAAGCGATTTGGACTTCGCGAGGCGGATGGACCGGCAAGACTCCCTCGCCCGCGTTCGGGACAAATTTCACATTCCCAGGACGGCCGAAGGCGGGGAGGAGATCTATCTGTGCGGCAACTCACTCGGGCTTCAGCCCAAGTCAGCCGTGGATTACATCTTGGCGGAGCTGGACAAATGGCGGTGCCTCGGCGTCAAGGGGCATTTCGAAAGCGAATACCCCTGGATGCCCTACCATGAGTTTCTCGCTGAGACGATGGCCGAGCTCGTGGGTGGCGAGCCGAGTGAAGTCGTCACCATGAACTCCCTCACCGCCAACCTGCACTTCATGATGGTGAGCTTTTATCGGCCGACCCGCGCGCGACACAAGATCCTGATCGAGGAACACGCCTTTCCATCTGATCGGTACGCCGTGGAATCTCAGATAAGATTCCACGGCTATCGGCCGGCCGAGGCGTTGCTGGTGCTCGAACCCCGCCGCGGTGAAAAGCTGATCCGCGAGGAGGACATTCGCGATATCCTCGAAAGGGAAGGCGAGTCCATTGCGCTGGTCATGCTTCCCGGCGTGCAGTACTACAGCGGACAGGTATTCGACATGGCCGAGATTACCCGACTCGGCCAACAGAAAGGATGTGTCGTCGGCTTCGATCTCGCCCATGCCGTCGGCAACATTCCGCTGACGCTTCATGAGTGGCGCGTGGATTTCTCCGTCTGGTGTACCTACAAGTACCTGAATTCGGGGCCCGGCTCCGTCGCGGGCTGCTTCGTTCACGCGCGCCATGCCGACAACACCGATTTGCCGCGCTTTAGTGGTTGGTGGGGGCACGACAAGAGCACCCGATTCGAGATGGGTTCGCGATTCAACCCCATCCCCGGGGCCGAGGGCTGGCAACTGTCCAACCCGCCGATCTTGTCCCTGGCCGCCATTCGTGCCTCCCTGGACGTGTTTCGCGAGGCCGGGTTCATGGCCCCCCTGCGCGAGAAATCGCTCCGCTTGACCGGCTACCTGGAATGGCTGCTGATCGAAGAGCTCGACGCAAGGGTTGAAATCATCACGCCCCGGGATCCCGGCAGGCGAGGCTCTCAGCTCTCGTTGATCGTGAAGGGAGACCGCTACTCCGGCAGAGAATTGTTCGAGCATCTCGAGGCGAGCGGGGTTACCGGGGACTGGCGCGAACCCAACGTGATTCGAGTGGCGCCGGTACCTCTCTACAACAGCTTCGAAGACTGTTACCGCTTCGTGAAGATTTTCAAGGCTTTCGATCGCGATCGCGTATCGGGGCAATGAGGCCAAACCTTCTGGCGGTCCAGGGACGATGATTGCAAAAACGAGCATCTGCCTTGTCGGCGCCGGTCCGGTCGGCTCTCTCATGAGCGTCTTGCTGGCCAGGCGCGGTTTCGATGTCACCGTTTACGAGCGCCGCCCCGATATGCGCCGAGTCGATATCCCGGCCGGGCGTTCCATCAATCTCGCACTGGCCAACCGGGGCATCAATGCTTTGGAGAAGGTCGGTCTGATGAATGAAATCGGCAAGTACCTGATCCCCATGCGGGGGCGCATGATCCACGACGAAGCCGGCAACGTGAGCTTGCAACCCTACGGCAACAAGGCAGAAGAGATCATCTACTCGGTCTCCCGCGGCGAATTGAACAAGACTCTGATGAACGCAGCCGAATCCGCAGGTGTCTGCATCGAGTTCAATCAGCGCTGTGAACGCCTGGACTTGGCTGACAAAAAGCTGGTGCTTGTTGACGAGAGTAATGGAGAGGCGCGCGAAGACCACTATGAAGTAATCATTGGGGCCGACGGCAGTGGCTCGGCCGTGCGCAAGGCCATTACCACGGTCACCGGCGGCGCGGTGCGAGAGGACATTCTCGGCCACGGGTACAAGGAGTTGGCCATACTGTCGGGCCCAACGGGCGAGTTCTTGCTCGACAAAAATGCCCTGCACATCTGGCCTCGTGGCGGCTACATGCTTATCTCACTGCCAAATCCGGACGGCAGCTTCACCGCCACCCTCTTCCTACCCAATGAAGGCGAAGAAAGCTTCGCGAGCCTGCAATCCGAAGAAGATGTCGAGGCGTTCTTCAACCTGCGTTTCGCCGATGCCGTTCCATTGTTGGCCAATCTGACCATCAGCTTTTTCGAGAACCCCACGGGGATGCTCGGTACGATTTGCTGTCTTCCCTGGCGGTACCAGGGTGATGCGGTGCTGATAGGGGACGCAGCCCACGCCATCGTCCCCTTTCACGGCCAGGGCATGAACGCCGGCTTCGAGGACTGCGTGGCCCTCGATGGGTGCATCGAGCGACACGGCATCGACTGGAGCAGTGTCTTCGCCGAGTTCGAAGCCGAGCGCAAGCCGAACGCCGAAGCCATCGCCGACATGGCTTTGGAGAACTACGTAGAGATGAGGGACTCGGTGCGGGACTCGAAGTTCTTGCTCAAGAAAGAGCTGGCCTGGAAGTTGGAAGAGCTCTACCCCGATTCCTTCATTCCACGCTATTCTATGGTCATGTTTCACCTACTGCCGTATGCGGAAGCTTACCGGCGAGGGAAGATTCAGGCTGCAATATTGGAGGAGCTGACCACCTCCGCCAAAACGGTCAACGAGGTCGATTTCGCACGAGCCGAGCGCCTGATAGAAGAATGGATCTTGTAGCCTGCTAGCGTAGAGGAGCATTCAACGATGGCCGACGGCAAGCAGCCGATGAATTATGAAAGCTACATCCTGCCACATCAGCTACCCGAGGTTCGGCCGCGGGAAAATAGCGACGATCCGGATGAGCAGTTCTTCATCCGTACCCATCAGGCATTCGAAATTTGGTTTTCCCAAATTCTCGCCGAGCTAGAGCATGCACGAGTGCTGCTCGCACAGCCATCGCCCACCTACGTGCCCGAATCGGATATTCCGATAATCGAGCAGCACGTGCGACGGGCGGCGGCGATTTTCGATCTCGTTCGCCGACATTTGCCTTTGTTAGAGACGCTTAAAACCACCAGCTTCTACAACTTCAGGAAAAATCTGTTCGGGGCCAGCGGCACCCAGTCCTATCGATTTCGAGAGCTCGAATGGTTAATGGGGCTACTCGATAAAGATCTTCTCGAGTACACGCAGAAAAAGCTCGATCTGGAGCGACATCTCGCAAACCTTGATGCAGCCGAGAACCCGAGTGATGTGCGAGACGAGCGAACAGGTGCTGCGCCGAATCCGCTAAATCCGAGCGAGAGAGAACTCGACTCATTGCGACGATATCAGACGGACTGGGAGTCGAAGTGGGATGCGGATCGGCAACTTGCGCCTCAGGAGTTTGCTGGAATGGGAGCGACGCGTGAAGCCTTGCAACGACGTCTGCTCGATATTCAAAACAACGGAACGTTGCGCGAGCTAGCGTTGAAATGGCTAGCACGGACGACATTTCCCGCGCCGCCTGGTGCGCGGCCGCATTCGAAGCAGGGGGTGCTTTTCTCTGAACGGTTTCAGGAGGCTTACCTGCGCGCCCATGCGAACGACTCGAAGGCTTTGCGAGAGCTTCAGGGAATGGACTCAGTGGCAATCACGCGACTCAATCGCGAAGCCCAACAGCGGACCAAGTTCTTCTTCAACGAACCCCATCGTCGTGCGATCGTCTTTCTACTTCAATTCTCGAACCAACCGCTCCTGGCATGGCCGGCCTCGCTCGTCGAGGCTTTGCTCGAGCTGGATCAAGCATTCGCCAACTGGCGAGATCGGCACATCGCAATGGTG
>CAXMNG010000130.1:0-37900 GCA_964194585.1 Salibacteraceae bacterium
GAACAGCTCCTGGCCCCCGCCGTAGTAGACCCAGCCAAGTACTTCCTGGCTCGACCAGCCGAAACAGGGACCGGTGCCGAACAAAGAAGCGGCCGTGGACTTCGAATACCAGTAGGCGGGCACGTAATGGGCCGCATCCAGCACGCCGCGGTGTACGGCGTCCTGCATCTGACTGGTCTTGACCACCGCGTTGACGGCCAGGAGGTCGATCTTGAGGTCTTTGCCAGCCATGGCATTAACCCGGTCGACGTAAGATTTGGCGTTCTCCAGGAAGATTCCGCCGCCCCAGGCGGCCTGCATCTTCAGGACCTTGGTCTGGGCAAAGGACACCATTGGAAAACCGACGGTTGCGACGCCGACGGCACCAACGGCACCCGTCTTCAGGAACTTGCGCCGGCCGCTCTTGGGCTTGGCTGTTACATCGCTGGTAACGTTTTTCTTGGTCATTTTGACTCCTCCTTACAGGATTGACGTGGAATGCACCGGGCCATCACGATACCTGTGGACCCCATGTGATCGCCATGTGATCGCCTTGTGAACGCCATGTGAACGCCGCCGAGCACGCGCTCGGCCAGCCACATTTCCGTTGCTCGACTTCTGCCCCTGAGTGGCGGCATCGGATGGTAAGCATTTGTTTTCATTCACTTACGCAGCCACGGAGCGATATGAGCATCGCGTCGTGGAAGTCCGTCTGGGCAAGGGCTCGCGACGGATTCTTGTATGCGATATACCAGGAGTGTAAAGAGGCTTACCCGCCATGTACAGCACCAGAGGGCTTTCACGCCACGCGATCCCCCGGCTCCCGGCCGGCGGAAATCGCGTCCAGATTGTCCAGAGCCCTGAAACCCATGGCGTCACGAGTTTCGCGGGTAGCGCTGCCGATATGCGACAGCAGGAAAGTGTTGTCGAGTTCCCGGTAGCCCGGGTGGATATCCGGCTCGCCGTTGAAGACGTCGAGACCGGCCGCCGCCACGTGGCCCGAGCGCAGCGCCTCCTGCAGGGCCTCGTCATCGATGAGAGCGCCGCGGGCACTATTGACCACAATCGCCCCCGGGCGCAGCAAGCGGATGCGCTCGGCGTCCAAGAGATTCCGGGTTGCCGGCGTCGCCGGGCAATGCAGGGAAAGCACGTCGCAGGCGGCCAGCAGGGTCTCGAGCCGCTCATGGTAGACCGCGCCCTGCTCCACCTCTGCGGGAACGCGTCGCCGATTATGGTAGTGAATGCCCATGTCGAAGCCGCGGGCGCGTCGGGCCGTCACCTGGCCGACGCGGCCCATGCCGATGACGCCCAGGGTCTTTCCCGTGATCTGCGCGCCCACCATGAAGGCCGGGCTCCACAGCCGCCACTGCCGGGCGCGAATCAGGCGATCACCCTCGGCGGCCCGCCGGGCGGCGCCCAGCATCAGCAGCAGAGCGATCTCGGCGGCGGCGTCGCTGAGCACGTCCGGGGTGTCGGTGACGATGATGCTCCGGGACTTCGCGGCTTCCAGATCCACGTGATCGACGCCGACAGAAAAATTCGCGATGGCTTTTATGCTTCCCGGCAAACGCGCAATAGCGGCGGCGTCCAGATGCTCGGAGTGACATGGAAGCAGCGCACCGGCGCCGTCGGCGAGATCGATCAACTCGTCGGTGGAGTAGACGTGATCGTCCGTATTGAACAGCGGCACATAATCGCGGCGAAGGCGCGCCTCGATGGCCTCGGGCAATTTGCGCGTGACCACGACTTTTGGCATCGAGCCCATGAACGTATACTGCAATGATTCCGGCCGGCAATCCAAAAGAAAGCGGCCATTGTGGTAAATTGTAACAAACCGCCTTTCGGCACGGTCTATTTCTAATCGGGAATGTCGTCGATCCGGTTCGAAATTAATGGGGAGGCAACATGACGCACTGGATTCGCTTCCGACGCGCTGGCACCACCGGTTTCGGGACGATCGAAAATAGCCGAATCGCCGTGCACGAAGGCGATATGTTTGACGCGCCTGCTGCAACCGGCGAACAGCTTTCTCTGGATCAGGTTACCCCGCTGACACCCACGGCCGCGGGCAAGATGCTCGCCCTGTGGAACAACTTTCATGCGCTGGCGGTGAAGCTGAATCAGGAAATTCCGCCCGAGCCGCTGTACTTCATCAAGGCCGATGGTTCTTACCTCGGTAGCGGTGAAGTCATTCGCAAACCGCCGTCCTATGACGGCAAGGTCGTGTTCGAGGGCGAGTTGGGAATCGTGATCGGACGTGAGTGCCGCGCGGTTTCAGAGGCGCAGGCCGCGAATCACATTTTCGGGTATACCTGCATCAACGACGTGACCGCCGGCGAGCTCATTGGAAAAGACGCCACCTTCGCTCAGTGGACGCGCGCCAAGAGCTTTGACACCTTCGGCGTCTTCGGGCCCGTCGTCGCGACCGGACTCGAGCCCTCGACACTGTCCGTTCGCACCGTGCTCAACGACCAGGAACGTCAGAACTACCCGGTAAGCGACATGATCTTCGGACCTGTGAATATCGTGAGCATGATCTCCCAGGACATGACCCTGCACACTGGTGACGTCATCTGCTGCGGCACCTCCGTGGGTGTAGGCTCCATGAAGCCCGGAAGCACGATCGAGGTGACCATCGACGGAATCGGCACCCTGAGCAATCGATACGAGAACTGAAGCGAGGAGCAAACCATGAAAATTTGCGTGGTGGGGGCGGGTGCCATTGGCGGATTGCTCGCGGTGCGCCTGGCGGAGGCCGGCGAACAGCTAACCGTGGTCGACCAGGGTGCACACCTGCAGGCGATCCAGCGCTCGGGCCTCAAGCTTTTGATGGCTGACGGCAGCGAGCATGTAACACGATCACTGGAGGCGGTGGCGAGCATCCGTCAGGCCGGGCCGCAGGATGTTGTGATACTTGCGGTAAAGGGTCACATCCTTGCCGAGATCGCACCCGAGCTCGGCAGCTTGATGAGCGACGACACCATCATCCTACCGATGCAGAACGGCTTGCCGTGGTGGTATTTCCACAAGCACGGCGGCGAGTACGACGGCCAGCCCATCGAATGCCTGGATCCGGATGGGCGACTGGCCGCTCATATCGATGTGGATCGAGTGATCGGCTGCGTGGTTTTTCCCGCCGGTGAAATTGTTTCGCCGGGTATCGTGCGGCACACGGAAGGAAACCGTTTTCCACTCGGTGAGCTGGATGGCAGCGACACCCGGCGTGCGCGGACGCTCGTGGATATGTTCACCAATGCCGGATTCAAGTCGTTCGTGCTCGACGACATTCGCGCTGAAATTTGGCTCAAGCTCCTGGGAAATCTGTCTTTCAATCCCATCAGCGCGTTGACCCACGCAACGCTCGTCGACATCTGCCAGTATCCGCCCAGCCGCGCGCTGGCAAAATCGTTGATGGAGGAGGCCCAGGCGGTGGCCAGCCGTTTGGGCATCACATTCCGCGTTTCCATCGAAAAACGCATCGCCGGCGCGGAAAAAGTCGGTAAGCACAAGACCTCCATGCTGCAGGACGTGGAAGCCGGCAGGGAGCTGGAGCTGGAAGCCATCATGGGCGCGGTAGTGGAGCTCGCGCGCCTGACCGGCATCGCCACACCGGGCATCGATGCAATCTACGCGCTGGCGAAGCTCCTGGACAAGACCATGCGCGAGGACCAGGGCGCTGTGAGGCTGCGACGCATCGCCTGAGACCCCACGGTCCACGGCCGGCCGGCGATTCTATATACTGTCCCGACATTCTGTAGAGGGACTGCCGATGGCGTCCGGCACGATCGATCGTAATGCCCTGGTGGCGGAGTTCCGGTCCTTTCTTGGCGCGGACTCGGTGCTTCACGATGTCGAGGAGCTCAAACCCTACGAGTGTGATGGCCTGACGGCCTACCGGCAGACACCGCTGCTCGTGGTGCTCCCCGAAACCATAGAGCAGGTGCAACGGGTGCTGCACGTGTGCGCGGAGAATCAAGTGCCGGTGGTCGCCCGCGGCGCTGGTACGGGGCTGTCCGGAGGCGCTCTGCCCCTGGCCGACGGCGTCCTGCTGGTGCTCGCCAAATTCAATCGTATTCTTTCCATGGACACCGACAACCGCACCGCCCGGGTCCAGCCCGGAGTACGCAACCTGGCGATCTCCGAAGCAGCGGATGCTTACGGTCTCTACTATGCCCCCGACCCGTCGTCTCAGATCGCCTGCAGTATCGGCGGCAACGTGGCGGAGAATGCCGGCGGCCTGCATTGCTTGAAGTACGGCTTGACCGTGCACAACATTCTCGCCCTCGAGGTGCTCACCATCGACGGCGAACAGCTCACCATCGGCGCCCAATCCCTGGACGCCGCCGGCTACGACCTGCTCGCGTTGCTCACCGGGTCGGAGGGGCTGCTTGCCATAATCGTGGAAATCACGGTCAGGCTGCTGCCCAAGCCCGAGTGTGTACGGCTCCTGCTGGCGGCATTCGACGACGTGGGATTGGCCGGAGCGGCTGTCGGGAAAATCTTCGCGGAGGGCGTCATTCCGGGTGGCCTGGAAATGATGGACAACGCGGCCATTCGCATAACGGATGATTTCGTTCAAGCCGGATACCCTACCGACGCCGCGGCGATACTGCTCTGCGAGCTCGATGGCACTGAAGACGAGGTCGTCGAGCAGGTGGGCTCGATTTCGTCGTTATTGCAGGATTGCGGTGCCAGCGAGGTGCGAGTGGCGAGGGACGAAGCGGAGCGTCTGCGCTTCTGGGCGGGTCGCAAGGCCGCTTTTCCGGCGATCGGAAAAATTTCTCCAGACTACTACTGCATGGACGGCACGATTCCGCGCCGGGAGCTGCCGAAAGTTCTTACCCGCACCGCCGAGCTCTCGGAGGAATACGGATTAGCGGTAGTCAATGTCTTTCACGCCGGCGACGGCAACCTCCATCCTCTGATTCTTTACGATGCCAACAAGGACGGCGAGGTGGAGCAGGTCGAGGAGCTGGGAGCAAAGATACTGGAGCTCTGCGTGGAGGTCGGCGGCACGATTACCGGCGAGCACGGAGTGGGGATTGAGAAAATCGATCAGATGTGCGTGCAGTTCACTGCCGCTGAGCTCCATCACTTTCACGCCGTCAAATCCGCCTTCGACAAACACAAGCTGCTCAACCCTGGCAAGGCCGTGCCGACGTTAACGCGCTGCGCTGAGCTCGGCGGCATGCACGTGCACGGCGGCGAGTTGCCGTTCCCGGATCTGGAGAGGTTCTGAGCCCGTGGGCGATCAGAACGACGCGAGTGGCGAGCTCGAGGCACGTCTGGTTCGGGCTGCGGCCGAGGGCACCCCACTGGCCATCGTCGGCGGGGGCAGCAAGTCATTTCTCGGCCGCACTCCCGAGGGTGAACCCTTCCACGTCCGCGCACACCGCGGCATCGTCGCTTATGAACCCACCGAGCTCGTAATCACGGCGCGCGCGGGAACAACCCTCGCCGAGATTGAGACGGTGCTGACCGACGGCGGCCAGATGCTCGCCTTCGAGCCACCGCATTTCGGTGCGGCGGCGACACTCGGCGGTACGGTGGCAAGCGCCCTTTCCGGTCCGCGGCGCCCCTACGCAGGTGCGGTGCGGGACTTCGTGCTGGGCGTCAAGATACTGAGCGGTGAAGGACGCACGCTCACCTTCGGCGGACAGGTAATGAAAAACGTCGCCGGCTACGACGTGTCGCGGCTCATGGTGGGCGCCATGGGCACCCTCGGCGTGTTGCTGGAAATCTCCCTGAAAGTGCTGCCGCTACCGGCGCAGACCGCGACCCTCGGCTTCTCCCTGGATGCCGCCGCCGCCATCGAGCAAATGAACGCCTGGGCGGCGAAACCCGTGCCGCTATCCGGCGCCTACCATGAGAAGGACAGGCTTTTTATTCGGCTTTCGGGCACGGCGCGCGGTGTTGCCCAGGCCATCGAGCGACTGGGCGGCGAGGTGGTAGAAGACGCGAGCCACTGGCACGCGCTGCGTGAGCACCAGCTCGAACACTTCCACACCGATAAGGCGCTGTGGCGATTGTCCGTACCACCGGCGACGCCGCCCATGGCGCTGCCGGGCGAAACGCTCATCGACTGGGGCGGTGCGCTTCGCTGGCTCAAAAGTGAAGCTCGAGGCGAAGAGATACGCGCCGCGGTCAGCAGAGTCGGCGGACACGCGACGCTCTACCGCCATGGTGATCGCGCAGGCGAAGTTTATCATCCGCTCAGTGGTCCGCTATTGAAACTTCACCAACGATTGAAAGCGAGCTTCGATCCGAAGGGCGTACTCAATCGCGGCAGAATTTACAGCGAGCTTTGATTTTAAAATCATGCAAACCAACCTGGCCGACTTCATCAAAAACACCGCCGAGGGGCATGAAGCCGACGGCATTCTACGTAAGTGCGTGCATTGCGGCTTCTGCACCGCCACCTGCCCGACCTACCAGCTGCTGGGAGACGAGTTGGACGGACCGCGGGGACGTATCTATCTCATCAAGGAATCCCTGGAAGGACAGCCCGTAACGGGAAAAACCCGGCGGCACCTGGACCGCTGCCTCAGCTGCCGCGCTTGCGAAACCACCTGTCCTTCGGGCGTTCGCTATGGTCGGCTGCTGGACATCGGCCGGGCGTTGGTGGAGAAACGCGCACCGCGCCCCGTTCACGAGCGTGCACTGAGAAAGGTGTTGCGCTGGCTACTGCCCCACCCGCGTCGATTCGGGCCGTGCCTCCGCTTCGGACAAAGCTTAGCGCCGCTGCTGCCGGCGGCGCTGCGCCGGCGTATTCCAGAGCGAACTTCCGCAGGCTCCTGGCCCGAGCCTCGGCATGCGCGCCGCATGCTGTGCCTGAATGGGTGCGTGCAAAGCAGTATTGCTCCCGGCATCAACGCTGCCGCCGCCCGGGTGCTCGATCGCCTGGGCGTGTCCCTGATACCAACGGCCGCTGCCGGCTGCTGCGGCGCCGTCAGCCATCATTTGTCGGCCAGGACCGAAGCACTGGATTTCATGCGCCGTAATATCGACGCGTGGTGGCCGCGATTGGAGCAGGGAGCCGAAGCGGTGATCACCGGTGCCAGCGCATGCACTGCCATGGTCAAGGAGTACGGCGAGCTGCTCGCCGGCGATCCGGCGTACGCGCACAAGGCGGCGCGCGTGTCGGAGCTGACCCGAGATCTTTCCGAAGTAATCGCAGGGGAAGATCTTTCGGCTCTCGGGGCTGATACCGTGGTATCACGGCGTGTGGCATTTCACTCGCCATGTACCCTGCAGCACGCTCAGGGAATTCTCGGCACGGTGGAGTCCATACTCGATGCCCGCGGTCATCGACTGACCCAGGTGCAGGATTCACACCTGTGCTGCGGGTCGGCAGGCACCTATTCCATACTTCAGCGATCTCTGTCGAAGCGATTGCGCGAGAACAAGGTGGTGGCGCTGACAGCCGGCAAGCCCGACCTCATTGCTACGGCCAATATCGGCTGCCTTCTGGAGTTACGCGCGGCATCGGACGTGCCGGTGGTGCACTGGATCGAGCTGCTCGACCAATGAGGACGGGTCAAGCGCTCCCGAGCATTTCCGTTATCAGCTGGTCCTCGAGATCGATGCGTACGGCAAGCTCTTCACCAAGCTTCGAGAGCATCTTCAACAAGTCTCCGCCGATCTCTTCTCCGTTCGCGTGCTCGCAGATGTCGTTGAACTCGATGGCAACCTGCGTCGTATTGGCGATGCGCGGATAAAGTTCCTCGGCGAGCTTCACGATGCCGCGGCGGCGCTCCTTGCCTTCGGATATGCGTTCATAGAGACCGAAGTGACCAGAGGCGATGTAGTCAACCAGTATCTGTGAGAATTCCTGTAGCAGCTTATCGTTGGGCGTTTCGGCGGCGTAGGGCTCGACTCCAGCGCATCGCTCAAAGAGCACCAGCATACGCTGTCGCTCGCTCAACATCTTATCGATAAGTGAGCGCGTTCCACTTCTGCGATCACTCTGCTCCTGGACCTCAGGATTCATGCATTGGCTCCATGTTTGGCGGTACCCCGGGGTCGGCCGGGTTAGTGGGCGCATAGATAACCACCACTGCTCCCGGATCGCAAGTTCGTAGTTCCAAAAAAGAGACACCGCGCACATATGAAACAGGGATTTGCGCCGAATGCAGCGAATAATCATCAGAACAGAGCTCTTCGCCGGTCCAGGTGGCACTTCGGTCAGGCTGTCCAAGTGGCTCTCAAGTTGATAAATTAGCCCGCGTTTTCACCAGGGTGGCACGCGCTCTCATGAGGTGTCAGACGATAACATTCAGCATGCTTTTCCGGCTCACCAGGCTTCCTGCGGTGGCGATGCTCACTGTCTTCTGGCTCTTCTGCGCCTCCGTCACGGCCAGCAACTTGCCGGAAATCCGTGCCCTGGCGGCCGAGCAACAATACGCGGAAGCGCTGAAGCAGCTGGATACATTCCTCGAGGGCAAATCCGACGATGTCGAAGCGCGCCTGTTCAGGGGCGTCATTCTCACCCGTCAGGGGAATGTCGACGAAGCAATCGCCACCTTCAAAGAGTTATCCAAAGACAGGCCGGAGCTTCCAGAGCCGCTCAACAATCTGGCTGTGCTTTATGCCGCCCAGGGTCGATACGACGACTCCCGCGAAGTACTGCTGCGTGCCATCGCGTTGGAGCCACGCTATGATACCGCCCACGAAAATCTCGGTGACGTGTATGCGAAGCTCGCCAACATCGCCTATGAACGTGCCTTCACGCTGAACAAGAAGAACGCCAGCGCCAGAGACAAGGCCAGCTGGATGACCCGGGTGCTCGACACCGAGCCCGCGGCACCAGGCGACGTCCCGACCAGAGCGAGCGCCGAGCTTCCCAGTTTGGAAACCAGAGCAGCAGAGCGGATGGAGCCCCGGGCCGAGAGTGAGGCAGAATCTGCCGCCATAACCCGGCAGATTGCCGCTACCTGTTACGCGGTCAATGGCATGGAGAACCATTCCGCAGCGCGTTCAATTGCCAAATGGTTCACCACCAGAGGCGTGAAAGCCAGGGAGCACACGCGCTCGGCGCAGGAGAGCATTTTTTACGAAGTGTACCTGCCTCCGATGAAAAGCCGCACTGCCACCGATGAAGAAATGCGCCGCATGCGCGAAGACGGTTTCGTCGACATCATGCGAATCAGCAGCGGGGCACTCGAAAACGGTGTCTCCGTCGGCGCTTACCGCAAGCTCGGCAACGCCGAGCGGCGAGTCAAGACACTTCGAGCCAAAGGCTACCAGGTAGAATTCAAGCCGCGCGACAAGACGCGTACCACCTACTGGGTCGCGGTCAATGCCGGCGCAAGCCGCGAACTGAGAAGAGAGTTCAGCAACACCTTTGCTGCCTACCCACTGAGCGAGTCGTCGTGCCGTTCTTGATGGCGTTAGCCCGTTCCAGGAAGATGACCAATGGCCCCACCTGACTACCATCGTTTCGATACATTGAGCCTGCACGCGGGGCAGCAACCCGACGCCGCCACCGGGGCACGCGCGACTCCCATCTACCAGACCACCTCTTTCGTGTTCCCTGATACCGACACCGCGGCAGCGCTTTTCAACGCCGAGCGCGCCGGCCACGTGTACTCACGAATCAGCAATCCCACCAACGCAGTATTGGAAGAGCGAATTTCTGCTCTGGAAGGTGGTATCGGCGCGATCTGCACTGCCAGTGGTCAGGCCGCCATGCATCTTGCCATCGCCACTATCGTCGATGCGGGATCGCACATCGTATCGTCTCGCTCGCTCTACGGCGGATCCCACAATCTGCTTGCCTATACCATGCCGCGCTTCGGCATCGAGACGACATTCGTCGACCCCCGGGACCGGGACGCGTTCGCGGGTGCGATTCGCCCCGAGACCCGTCTGGTATTCGGGGAGATTCTCGGCAATCCGGGGCTCGAGGTGCTGGACGTGGAAGCGGTTTCGCGGGTCGCCCACGAGGCCGGGTTGCCATTGCTCATCGACTCGACA
Organism: Salibacteraceae bacterium; assembly: GCA_964194585.1. Taxonomy (GTDB): domain Bacteria; phylum Pseudomonadota; class Gammaproteobacteria; order HK1; family HK1; genus JAABYT01. Next base: position 9,955 of record CAXMNG010000130.1, read on the forward strand.
TTCACGACGCCGTACCTCTGCCGACCATTCGACCATGGCGCGGATTTGGTGTTTCACTCGGCCACCAAGTTCCTGGGCGGACACGGCATCGCGATCGGTGGCCTTCTGGTCGACAGCGGGCACTTCGACTGGGAAGCATCGGGGAAGTTTCCGACCCTCACCGAGCCGTACCCGGGATTTCACAATATGGATTTCGTCGAGGAGTACGGCCCGGCCGCGTTCATCATGCGTGCGCGCAAGGAGGGTGCCAGGGACTTCGGGGCCTGCATGAGCCCGACCACCGCGTTCCATATTCTGCAGGGCATCGAGACGCTGCCCCTGCGCATGCACCGACACGTGGAGAACACTCGCAAGGTGGTCGCCTTTCTCGATGCCCACGATGCCGTGGATTGGGTCGGCTATCCGGAGCTTGCGTCGCACCCGGACCACGAGCTCGCCAAGAAGCTGCTTCCGCGCGGGTGCGGTGCCGTTTTCAGCTTCGGCTTGAAGGGTGGGCGGCCGGCGGGCCGGCAATTCATCGAGACGGTACGAATATTCTCCCATCTGGCGAATGTCGGTGACGCGAAATCCCTGGTCATCCACCCCGCCAGCACGACCCACCACCGCATGGACGCGAAGGCATTGGAAGCCGCCGGCATTACCGAGGGGACCGTGCGACTGTCCATCGGCCTCGAGGACCCGGTCGATCTCATTGATGATCTGAGCCAGGCTATCAAAGCGTCCCAGCGGATTCGTGCCTCGGAGCCTGCATCGTGAACCTGGTGGTCGATGGCCACGACGTCTACGCCTACACGGGCGCGAAGGAATTCCAGGCTACGCGCGATCCACTTATTTTCGTTCATGGCGGTGGCCTCGACCACACGGTATGGCTGCTGCAGAGTCGCTACTTTGCCCATCATGACCGCGACGTGATGGCGGTAGATCTGCCCGCCCACGGAAAGTCCGGGGGCGAAGCGCTCACGAGCATCGCCGACATGGCCGACTGGGTGGTGCGACTCATGGATGCGGCTCGCGTCGAAACCGCCACCCTCATCGGCCACAGCTTAGGCGCGCTCGTCGTGCACGAGGCCGCTGCGCGACACCCCGGGCGAGTTCGGTGCATCGTCACACTGGGTATTTCCGTACCCATGCCGGTGACGGACACCCTGCTCGCGGCCGCGAAGGCCGACAAGCACGATGCCTTCGATATGGTAAATTACTGGGGACACGGCAGCCGCGCCCACCTGGGCGGCAATCAGGTGCCGGGGATGTGGATGATCGGCTCGGGCGTGCGCCTGCTGGAACGATCTGCGCCGGGTGTTTTTTACGCGGACCTGAATGCCTGCAACGAATACCGCGACGGTCTCGCCAGCAGCGCCCGTATCACCTGTCCCGTGCACGTGATTCTCGGCAGGGACGATCGCATGTCGCCGGTGAAGGCGGCCCGGCCGTTGCTGGAGTCAATCGCCGATAGGCGAGTGACGATCCTCGAGAACTGCGGTCACATGCTCATGGCCGAAAAGCCGGGGGAAGTACTGGATTTGCTTATCGCTGCTTTGAATGATCCCAGCGCTTCTGCTGACAGGGCGGTAAGTGTGGCAACTCGTGACTGATCGGACAAACCCACTGTCAGGTGACGCCATCCGGGCACTGGATCACGTGCCGATGGTGATCGAGACTTCGCCCCGGGGCGAACGCGCCTACGACATCTATTCCCGCCTGCTCAAGGAGCGGTTGATTTTCGTGGTCGGTCCCGTCGAGGATGAGATCGCCAATGTCGTCATAGCGCAGCTGCTCTACCTCGAGTCCGAGAACCCGGACAAGGACATCTACCTCTACATCAACTCACCCGGCGGCCCGGTGAGTGCCGGCCTCGCGATCTACGACACCATGCAGTACGTCAAACCGGACATCAACACTCTATGCATCGGGCAAGCCGCCAGCATGGGCGCGTTGCTGCTCACCGGAGGCGCCAAAGGCAAGCGCCACTGCCTGCCTCACGCGCGAATTTTGATCCACCAGCCCCTGGGCGACTTCCAGGGGCCGGCCGCGAAAATCGACATCCACGCCAATGAAATTCTGCGTGCGCGCGAACGGCTGGACGAGATCCTGTCCAAGCACACGGGCCAGCCCTTGAAACGAGTCCGGGCCGACACCGATCGGGACCGGTTCATGGACGCCCGGGAGGCCGTAGAGTACGGCTTGATCGACGCCGTCTTCGAGCAGCGAAAAGCCTTGTCGCAAGGAGTAGCCGGGCCGTAGATTCTCACATGGTCTGCACTCGCCTGCACAGGATGATCCGGCGCGCCACCTCGGCATTCGTGACCAGCGCAATCACCATCAGGGTGAGCAGTGGCTGATTAACCAGCGCACCGAGAAAAATGACGAACACGCGCACGTCGCGACCCAGCCGAAAGTAGGATGCACCGCGTAGCGTTCTCGCCATCAGCCCGTCGTACTTGTCTGCCGTATAGCTGTTCATGAACGAGCCCAGGATCGCCGCGAAACCGGTGACCAGGGCGAGCTGCCCGCCGCCGCTGGCCGCGAATGCGTGCCACGTCAAGCCGAACAACAGAAAACCATCGGCGTAGCGATCGAGGATGGCGTCGAACCAACCGCCGAATTCGCTCTGGATGCGTTTCAACCGCGCAACTTCGCCATCGCAGCCATCGACGATCGAGGCGAGCTGCGCCAGCGCACCACCGGCGGCGAGCGCGGGGTAACCACCCACCGCGAACAGCGCGGCGGCGATACACGACAGCATCCATGAGAGCACGGAGATCTGGTTCGGGGTTGCTGGCATCTCCACCAGATAGCGGGTCAGCCACCGCGAGAGCGGTCGGTTGAGATAGCGCGACACCGGACCATCGGTACTCTTGCCCCCGGCGTCGCGCATCAGCCGGCGTTCGGCCTCACGCAGCGCCTCCGGCGTATCGACATCGAGCCAGGATCGTTGCGTTACGTCGACAATTCGCGCTCGTGCGTCGCGCGCGAGCTCGCGCAGGCCGTCCGAAAGACCGTGCCCGCCTTTCCCCGCAGCCCGCTCCAAGCCGTCGAAAAGACCCGACGTGCAGAGCATCACGCCCGTATCGCCCGCATCCCACGGCTCGAGTCCCTTCTCGATCGCCGTGATACGGCCGTCGTCGGCACGCACCCGGGTAAGATCCTCGAGGTCGAAGATGCCGGACTTGTCGCCGTCCACGGCCAGGCACATCTCGCCGGACGCCGGGGGATCGCGCAGCAGCGCCTCCGCGATGCCCCGGTCGAAGAGATGGTCGCTCATCACCAGGAAGAAGGCCTCGTCGCCGGTGCGCTCCCTGGCGGCGAGGGCGCTGGCGCCGTTGCCGAGCTGCCAGTCCGGGGCCTCGACAAACGCGACCGAGAAGCCCCGGCGCCGGGCGATGTCGGTGAAATGCGCCTTCACGACGGGAGCCTCGGAGCCCACGGTGACGATGAAGCGCCGGATACCGGACGCCTCGCGCAAGGTGCACATGACCCGCTCGGCAAGCGTCAGGCCGAGCACGCGGGTCAACGGCTTCGGTCGATTGGTTGTCGGGTAAAGCCGTGTGCCCTGCCCGGCGGCCAGGATGACCGCGACCTGCGGGCTCGGCGTCGGGGCGTCAAGCGTGGTCATCATTCAGGTGTTTCGCGATGTCCTTGCACAAGCTTTCGCTCGCGGCCGCGATCAATGCGACGCGATCGGTCAAGCCGCGGGCGCCCGCCAGCGGCGCGCCGCCGGGTCCGGCAACGCATCCCCCTGCCTCGAGCAGCAAGCACGCGGCAGCGAGATAGCTCTCGGCGGTCAGCCTGCCGCGCACGTCGATATACGCGTCGATGGCGCCGCAGGCGACCAGGGCCAGGGCGCGCGATGCGCAGCCGTAGCTGCGCACCCCTCTCGCGTGCGCCATGATCTCGGCAAGGCGAGGCGGCGGTGCGTAGTGATTGAGCTCGATGGCGATCACGGCATCGGCGACCCGGCACACCGTCGAGGTCTCGCACCGAGCCGCGCCGTGCCAGGTGCCCCAGCCCCGCTCCGCCAACAGTGGGGTCTCCCACTCGAGCGGACCCACCATGGCCGACACCACGAAATCGGAGTGCAACGGTGCATCCGGCTCGAGCACCGCGCAGCACACCGCCGACAGCGGCAATCCTCGCGCCCAGTTGTCCGATCCGTCCACCGGATCGAGCACCAGCCGATGGCGAGGCGTGCCGGTACCAACCTTGATTGGTACCTCGACCTCTTCGGACTCCACCAGGAGTGGTACGCGAAGCGTCTCCAGAAACGCGAGCGCCGCGTCGTTGGCGACCAGGTCGAAGACCTTGACGGCGTCGCCTTTGGCGTTGGTCAGCCCGGTGCGTCCCCGGGCGCACTCCAGCACCGCCGCGCGCACCGCGCCATGCAGATCTGCCAGGCGCCGCAACCACGGGTGGTCCGCGCGTGGGTCTGCGCGAGCGCCCCCGGACACGGCGGTGCTGAGCGGCTGCCCGTGAGCAAAGCCGGCGGCTGGATCAATCAGCCGCGAAGGTGGGCTCGAGCGGCGCATCCTCACCCGCCAGCACGCCGTTGCCGAGAATAAAGGCGTTGGTGCGCGCGTACGCCTCCGAATCGCGCATCTGCCTGGGCGGGCTCTTCATGTAGTAAGCGGAAGGGTCCTCCAGAGGACCACCCAACCCCCGCTCCAACCCCAGCTTGGCGCAGCGGATCGCGTCGATGACCACCCCGGCACTATTGGGCGAGTCCTGAACAGACAGCCTCAGCTCGAGCTCCATGGGCACATCGCCGAAACCACGGCCCTCCATGCGGATGAAGGCCACCTTGTTGTCGTTCTGCCATGGCACGTAGTCGGAAGGTCCGATGTGGATGTCCCCGGCCGCCAGCCGCTCATCGAGCTGCGACTGCACCGACTCGGTCTTGGAGCGCTTCTTGGATTTGAGCCGGCGGCGCTCGAGCATGTTGAGGAAGTCAGTGTTGCCGCCGGTGTTGAGCTGATAGGTGCGATCCAGGTGCACGCCGCGGTCCCCGAACAAGCGAGTCAACGTGCGGTGGACGATGGTGGCGCCTACCTGGCTCTTGATGTCGTCGCCGACAATCGGCAGGCCGACATCGCGAAACCGCCCCGCCCAGTGCGCATCGGAGGCGATGAACACCGGCACGCAGTTGACCATGGCCACCCCGGCCTCCAGGCAAGTCTCGGCATAATGGCGCACCGCCTGCTCCGAGCCCACCGGTAGGTAACAGACCAGGATCTCGGCGCGGGCGGCCACCAGCGCCTGCACCACGTCCACCGATTCGCACTCCGCAGGCCGGAACGCCTCATCGTCGGCGTAGTCCACCATGTGGGACGCCACGCCATCGAGAATGGGCCCCATCTGGACGCCTACGCCAGAAGCGGGGACGGTGCTCTGAAACACCTTGGTGCAGTTGGGCTTGGCGAAGATGGCCTCCTCCAGGGGCTTGCCTACCTTGCGGCGGTCGATGTCGAAGGCGGCGACGATCTCGATGTCGCTCGCACCCCAGTCACCGATCCTCGGGTGCATGAGCCCGGCATAGTCCCGCTCGTTGCGCCCCCGGTAAAACTCGAGCCCTTGAACCAGCGAACTCGCACAGTTTCCCACCCCAGCGATCGCGACTCTGATCTTGCGCATTCGTATTTTCCTCTATCGTTCGAGTTCGCCAGTCGATCCGCCGGACCGACTCGATTGATTGTTGGTTAACAGATAATGGGCGTCCTCCTGTTGCGCAACATTTGCTCCGTCCCGAGACACCGATTCGACAACTTAGGAGGGCTCTACCGATCCCACGCGTCCGCAGAACTCGGCGGCGATCTTGCGGGTGCCTTTTCGTAGGAACCTGGCGGAGCCGGCCGGCGTGCAATCACCGCAGTACAAGGCGAAATTGGCATACAAGCGATTACCCTAACCCACCTACGCTAACGGAAAAGCCGACTCAGGACAAGTCAAGCGAGTCTCGGGCGTCGCCTGCTCGCCCCGACTCACACCTGGTGCGTTGTAACCAGGCCGCAGCGCCGGCACTCCACCCGTTCAACGCTGCCACCTGCGCCAAAACCGAAGGTCACATCGACGACACGAAAGTCGTGAACCCCCAGCCAGCAGAGAAGCCGACCGACATGCTCCCGCAGCTTTTCGCCCTTGACGCTCAACTTCTTTCCTTGTGGAAAACTCCTAGCTGGTATCGAGTATGCGGTCGATGGGGCGGGGCTTCCCAACAGCATAACCCTGGGCGTAGTCGACGCCGATGACTTTCAGCGAATTGAGAATGGCCTCACTGTCGACAAACTCGGCCACCGTCTTTTTACCCATCACGTGTCCAATTTCGTTGATGGACTTCACCATGGCGTAATCGATGGCGTCATCGAGAATATCTTTCACGAACAACCCGTCGATCTTGAGAAAGTCGACAGGCAGATTTTTCAAATAGGCGAAAGAGGACAGTCCGCTGCCGAAATCGTCGAGCGCGAAACGGCATCCCCATTCCTTGAGCAATTTGATGAATCGCGTGGCGTTCGTGAGATTCGTGATCGCCGCGGTTTCGGTGATTTCCAGACAGATTTTCTCGGGAGGGATACGGCCTTCTTCGAAGCGCTCGATGATATGACCCATGAGCTGACTGTCACCGAGAGAGTTCCCTGAGAGGTTGATGGACAGAAGATTCAGTTCCTGCATGCACTTGGGATGCTGCACGAGCCACTCGAATGCGTTCAGTATCACCCAGTTATCGAGTCGTGCCGAAAGGTTGTATCGCTCGACCGCCGACAAGAATGCCCCGGGCAAGACGATCCGACCCCGCTCGTCCTGCATGCGGAGGAGGATTTCGTAATGGACCGGCATTGAATCGGGAGCGGCCACCGATGCAATCGGTTGAGCATAGAGCTCGAAGCGATCATCGTCGAGGGCGTGTTGAATCCGCGCGACCCATTGCATTTCGCCGTGCCGCTCCGCGATCTTGACGTCGTCCTCGCGAAATACGTGAATCTGATTGCGCCCGCCGTCCTTGGCCGCATAGCAGGCGGAGTCTGCGGTGCTGAGAACTTCCGTTATGCTTTCGCTGGTTTCATCGATGGGGACGACGCCGATACTGACGCCTATGTTGAAAGTCTTGTCTTCCCAATGAAATTGCAGATTCCTGATGGCCTCGAGCAGCGCATTGGCGACACGTGTTGCCTGCGTGATGGAACAGCGCTCCATGAGCACACCAAACTCGTCTCCGCCGAGACGGGCCAAAGTATCTCCCTTTCGCACTTGGTCGGGTAACAACATGCCCAGTTGCCGCAACAACTCGTCGCCTGCCACATGTCCGCAGGTGTCGTTGATGACTTTGAATTGATCGAGATCGAGATAACACAGCGCGTGCTCGGTGTTTTCCTGGCGGGCCAACTCTATCAGATGACGCAGCCTCTGCTCGAACTCCCGCCGATTCACCAATCCGGTCAATGCATCGTGACTCGCCTGATACGAGAGCTTTTCGGATAGAGTGTGTGTTTCCGTAAGGTCCCGCCAGCTGACCACGACGCCGGAGTCCTTGCCCTTGCCGTCGTGGTAGGGATAAAAGGCGACGTCCATGAAACGCCGACCGGTCGCCGGAAAGTCGAACCAAGCCTGATAATGGGCCTCCGTACCGGCAAGACAGCGATCGAGCGCTTCTTGCAATTGACTCTCCAAGCCTTCTTCACCGTGGATGTCTTGCATGGACTTGCCGACAATTTCGTCCCGTGCCAAATCATAGGCGCGCAAAAAAGCATCGTTGACGGCTTGATAGACACAAGACTGATCGACGAAAGCCATGAGATCTGCCGTGGAGGAAATGATCTGCTCGTACCGCTTGAGCGCCCTGAGCGCACGTTTGCGCTCCGTGACATCTGTGACGGTAGCTTGAATTGCGGTCTGCCCCTCCCATGTCAGCGTTCTAACCACCACCTCCAAGGTAATCACCGCATCATCGACACACTTTGCATCGAACTCGTAACGGTTGGGCACTGAAATACCCTTGGCATGAGCTTCCATGTAGCGCTGCAAACGTGCACGCTCATACACCGGGAAGTGGTGTTCCAGTGTCTTTAACGCAAGCACCTCATCGCGGTCCGCATATCCGAGCATGTCGGCAAAAGCTTGATTCGAGTAGAGCGGTGTCCAGTCCCTGTGAATGAATACGCCCTGTACGGACGCGTCAATCAAATCTCGGAAACGGCCCTCGCTGTCCCGCAACGCTTGTTCTGCCCGAGTCTTATCCGACTCCAGCTCGAGTCGCTCGAATATCCGATTGAGAGTGGCGAGAAGATCTTCCGGGTGAAAGGGCTTGCGCAGATAATCATAGGCGCCCAGATGCAATGCTTCGATAGCGCTCTCTGTGGAGGCGAAGGCGGTCATCATCACGCAGGTCACCCCGGCATTCTTCTCCTTCAACCCCCTCACGAGACCGATGCCGCTTCCGGTTCCCAGCCGAACGTCGATCAGCGCGACGTCCGCCGGGAAGCTCGTGATGGCCCGCTTGGCGGCGCCTGTCTCATATACCGGAAGAACCTCGAATCCCTGCATCGCCAGAAGGTCGGCGGTGCTGTCGGCGAAGTCGCGATCGTCATCGACGATGAGAACCCGCCGCCGAAATCCCATTTCGGCATTAACGGCCGGCACGCTCATGTCGGCACTCTCGACGAAGAGGTGTTTTCCAGATGCTCTGTGAGTGACATCGCTGTCGGCTGGCGTGAAGAGGCGTCCTGACCTCCAGAATTATAAAGATTAGCACGAAATCAAGGGTTTGAGCAGGCTGGTTCAGCACCCTCCAAGCGCGGTAGATTGCTGTTGGAAATGTGAATCACGTCTGTACCCGTTTGTCAGAGTGCCAATTTGATCACAAAACGCTCACACGGAACAGAAGCCGCGAACTCTATAATTAATGTCACAGCTCGAACAGGAGGTGCATTGACCTCATGGTTACCAATACTCGAGATGAACAACTGATCACGGAGACCTCTCTGCAGGAGTATTTTCAGGCTTCCCTCTCGGATGCTCTCGAAAATCAGAACGTAAAGGCCGGTGCCGACACCATCCATTACGTGGTCAGCCTTCTCACCTCTTTCTCTCGCGCCGAAAAGCTATTTGACCGGACGCCCGACGGCATGATGATCAGACCTCTGGCACTGGTATACGCAGAGGCAGTCGAAGGCAAGACAGTGGACGAGCGCCACCGGGCTCTTCGCCGGCTCGGTGACGTGGCCCTGTTCATCTCCGGAATATTTTCCCAGAGCCTCAATCGATGTGTTGTAGACGTCGACTACTACGTGTCCATGGGCGGAAGCGCGTACAGCTATCTTTCCGACACGATACGCGCTACGAGTCGTGGCCGGGCCATGAGCGGTATCTATGATGAGCTCGCCTCAAAATTCGTCGCATTTGTCGATGTCCTTAGCGAAGTCAGCGAAGGGGCGAATTGCAGCAATGACATCGACGTGTTGCGACAGTATGAGATTTGGCTTCGCACCGGCAGCACGAGGGCGGCTGACCGTTTGCGCGCAGCCGGAATTCACCCGTCGGCAAATGCGTCGAGCCGCCTTCGGCACTGACGCGTAATGGAGCCCGGCCGCGTGCTCGCACAATTGCAGCGTCAGCTCGAGCGGATCTATGAAATAGAGATACCGCACAGCGTCGACGACTTTGTCTTTACCGACTTGGAAGTATTGAAGAACCTCCAGGGGCATGATGAATTCGACGAATCGGTAGTCGAGGAACGGCTTTTGGTCGTTCAAGACGGCGATCATGTGGATGTTGCCTTATATATGGACAGTGAGATCGTAAATCGCCTTACGCAGGACGATCCCGGATCGTGCCTGCACGATGGTAATCTCGCCGACTACTGCACGGCCATGGAAGGGGTAAGCCACTTTTTGTATCTGATCTGGAATGCAGGCTACGAGCGTGGCGTATCTCGGATGGAGCTCGAGATGCAGGCGGAAATCGACAAATACGTGAGCACTGCATTTCTTTTCGGTCAACAGGCGAGTGGACGGGTGCCTTCCAGCCTTCACCGATGGCTTTTCGAGAAACCGGAGTTCGACTCTTCGCTGGATAGAGTGAGCATGGAACGCTATCGCGATGCCAACTACTACGCTGGCAAATACTGCGCACGCCTGGAGAAGCGCTACCTCAGGCGCGATGGCCAGGTCGGCTTGTTCAACGACGTGCGCAGGCTCTACCGCCTCACCAACCGCGCCAAAATAAGCTGCGCCGTCGAAATTGCCTGACCTTCAGCGGGCATGGACAGCCCGTTCAAAATGACCGAGCATAGGTGCGATGAAGGTCGAGGGCACCCACACTCGAACTATCTGGCTCGACAACGACGGATGGTCCGTCGACGTAATCGATCAGACCCGCCTGCCCCATCACTTTGTCACGTTGCGCCTCGCGAGTGTCGCGGATACAGCTCGAGCGATCTCGGACATGATCGTGCGCGGTGCGCCGCTGATCGGCGCCGCCGCCGCCTATGGTCTGGCACTGGCCATGCGCGACGACCCGAAAGACGACAATCTCTCCAGAAGTGCCGAGATGCTGCTGGCCACTCGACCCACCGCAGTCAATCTTCGCTGGGTAGTGGAGCGGCTGCGCGGGATACTCGAGCACACGCCTGCCGACGCGCGAAACGACGTCGCCTACCGGGAAGCTGCGCGGATCTGCGACGAAGATGTCGCTATCAACCACGCTATCGGCGAGCACGGCCTGGCACTGATAAAGGAGCATCGGCAGAGCAAGCGCTCGGGGCCGGTCAATATTCTTACCCACTGCAACGCCGGCTGGCTGGCTACCGTGGACTGGGGAACGGCACTAGCCCCCGTCTACATGGCGCACGATGCCGGCATCGACGTGCACGTATGGGTGGACGAAACGCGACCCAGGAATCAAGGAGCCAGCTTGACCGCGTGGGAGCTGGATCAGCACGGCGTGCCCCACACTGTCGTAGTGGATAGCGTCGGCGGTCATCTCATGCAGCGGGGCCAGGTCGATTTCTGCATCACCGGCACCGACCGGACAACGGCGTCCGGTGATGTCTGTAACAAGATCGGGACATATTTGAAGGCCCTCGCCGCCAGAGACAACGACGTGCCGTTCTATGTCGGGCTGCCGGGACCCTCCATCGACTGGACCATAGACGACGGGATCGCCGAAATCCCCATCGAAGAGCGCGACCCCGGTGAGGTCACGACCATAAGCGGCCTTTCGCCCGCCGGAGAGCTGGTTTCGATCCAGCTCACACCGAGCGCGTGCCCGGCAGCCAACTTCGCGTTCGACGTTACGCCGGCACGGTTGATAACCAGCCTCATTACGGAACGGGGTTTGTGCCCGGCGACCTCGGCCGGGTTGCGATCACTGTACCCGGAATGTGGCCGCGATCAGCGTTCCACCGGGTAACGGCGGGAGTGGAGCAAGCGGACGGGCCTACAAGGACGGGGCCGCCAGATGCTGATAATAGGCACCGCCGGCCGCCGCAGCGATGACGAGCCCGGCAATGCTGCCTATGACGAAGGCGTACTCGGAATCCTTCATCAAGAATTTGAAAAGAACGACGGTTGCCCCCCAAGCCGCCAGACACACAACCATCAAGACGTATGCTTCCACTTTGCCTCCAGTTCAGTACGTAACTTCTTCTAAGCGCAGGAAATGGTAATTAAGGTCATTTTAGCTGTGATCCTGTGAATTTCATCCACAAATCGCCCTGCGGGTGCCACTTGGCCATGTCTTCACCCCCCCGCGATTGCCCGAAACTGGCCACCAGCGCCCCGCTTACATTTCCGTTACTGAAACCCATCACAAACCGGGAAAGTTGTTCCCGGCAGCCTGAGACCTGTGTCACGGCTTCGGCGGCCCGTTCAAAGATGCCGGGCTACGAGACGATATAGTAGAGATACAGGGAGTACGTCGAGGGCCCGCCCACGACGGAAGGGCTCGGGTGCCTCGGGGCATCTCTGAATATCAAACGCCGACCGAATCGGCTACCGCCTACGACGGCCACTCGCCAGCGCCAGCGCTATGAACACATCGAAGCTGAGCAACGTCGTCCGTCTGGACGAGCACATGAAAAGCCCGGGGCTCACCGACCGAACCCGGTCCGGGTCCGTGCTCAAGCATTGCAGGGAGCTGGCTTCTTCTACCCTGATCAGCGCCCTTCCCATCGTCATGGACAAGCTCGACGATGCGCTATTCGATCTCGCCAATCGCTCCAGCAGCGGCAAGGAGCAAGGCGTCTACTTCGAAACCATGCGCCAGGTGCGCGTGAAGCGTGCCAGCATCGAGACAGAGTTCCGGCGATGCTTCAAAGAATCGGTCAGATCCACCATCGAGCGCGTTGCCGGGTCGGCGCCCAGTAACTCGCTGGCCGACACCTCGAGCGCGGATCTCGGGTTGGTGGACGAGGGCGACTTCGAGGAAACACTCGCTGTCACCAACATGGTGCGGAAGATCCGCAGCGACTGTAAGCAGCTACTCTACGCGCTGGAGCGACGCATCGCCGAACTCCTGGCAGTCGACGAGCTCAGGCCCGAGGATAATCCCTTCGGACCGGAGGCCATGTGCAGCGCGTTCAAGGACGCGTGCGGTCAGATCGATGCAGGCGTCGAGGTCCGCCTGATCATACTCAAGCTGTTCGATCACCACGTGGGCGCGGAGGCCGAGCAACTCTACGGCGCAATCAACGATTACCTGGTCAGCGAGGGCGTGCTCCCGGAAATACGTCACCATGTGAAAATTCAACCCAGCGCCGCACGCTCCACTGAGAATCACGCCAACGGCCAGCAGTCGTACGGACACCCCGAGCCCGGCCCACAAGCCCCGGGCGCAACCATGGCCGCGCCAATGGTCGCGCCCATATATGCGACCCCGACCAGCGCCGTTCTACTGGACGCGTTGCGCCAGATCATGGATGTGAACTTCGCCAACAGAACCGGCACACACACTCCGGGTGAAGAGCAGCTTCGAGTCGTCAACCAACTCACTCATCTGCAGCACGGGGACAAAGAGGCGGCCTGCGAGGAGCTCGGCTCGCTGGATATCTCGGGTGTTCACACCGGCACCGTAAACGTGCTCCGGGATCTGAAGCAGACGAATGTCGTAAACGGAATGGCCGAAATGGACGCCATGATGTTCGACGTCGTCGCAATGATGTTCGATTTCATCCTGGACGACAAGAAAATACCGGCGCCGATGAAGGCCCTCATCGGCCGGCTGCAAATCCCGATGCTCAAGGTGGCCATACTCGACAAGGAATTCTTCGCGCGGAAGTTTCACCCGGCACGAAAATTCCTCAATTCCATCGCCGAGGCCGCGGTCGGTTGGAGCGAGGATCAGGATCGCAATGACGCCCTTTACAACAAGCTCGAATCGATGGTGGGTCGCATTCTGGACGAGTTCGACGAGCGCGTCGACGTGTTTGTGGAAGTCCTGGCGGAGTTGGAATCATTCCTCTATCAGGAGGAGAACCGGGCCGAGAACACCGCGAGCACCTTCGCCGATGTCATCCAGGATCGTGAACGCCTGACGCTTGCCAGAAAGAATGCGGAAGAGCAGACCACGCATTGCCTGGAAAAAGCCAGGATGCACAATATCGTTCGGGAGTTTCTCATCGGTCACTGGAAAGAGTTCCTGTTCATCCGCCACTTCGAGGAAGGTGATACGGGAGACGGCTGGAAGAGCGCTGTCCAGACCATGGATGACCTCGTCTGGAGCATTGCGCCAAAGACCCTGAATGAGGATCGACACCATCTGACCGATATTCTTCCGGGGCTGTTGCGCCAGATAAGAGACGGAATGAAGCAGCTGGGGATAGCCACTCAGCTCGGCAGCAACTTCCTCGGTGCGCTGAAAAAGCTGCACATAGCAGCCATTCGAAACGAGACCTGCGTGGGCGATCCCGACGAAGTGAAAGAGCTATCCGATGTGAAGACTGCCGAGAACGGCGCCGACATCGACAGCGCCGGTCTGGATCCCCGGGACATCGACTTCCAGTGGTCTGACGAGACAACCTACAGCGTCGAGGAGCTGTCTCTGATTCAGATCGCCATTGAAAGAGCCAACGACGTGATCTACGGAACGGCCGAAGCCCGGCCCGAGTGCGCTGGCATGGGTACCACGCTCGTCGTCGTGCAGTTCCACGACAGCCGCCTCACGGCTGCCCATGTGGGTGACGCACGACTGTATCGTCTGCGCAGCGACGTGTTTCAACGTTTGACCGCCGACCACTCCCTGCGCCAACAACTCGTCAACAAGGGCATCTACACCGCCGAGGAAGTCGACGAGAAGATCCAGAGCAACGTCATCACGCGCGCCGTCGGGCCACAGTCCACCGTGGAAGTAGATGTGCAGGATATCGCCACCGAGCGAGACGATCTGTATCTTCTCTGCTCGGACGGGCTGACGGACATGGTCGACGATGTCACCCTGGCCGAGATTCTGTGTGATAACCAAACCGAGCTCGCTACGGCAAGTCGAATACTCGTGGACACCGCCAACAGGAACGGTGGGGGAGACAATATTTCGGTGATACTGGCGCGCGTCGTCAGCACCTATCCCGACTCTATGCCGGGAGACGAAGAGTTCGATCCAAAAGCGAAACTCGACATGTACGGCCTCACCGATGTCGGGATCAAGCGATCCCACAACGAAGACCACATCGCCCTCGACGCGGATCTTGGAATTGCCATCGTTGCCGACGGCATGGGCGGCTGCAACGCCGGTGAGGTCGCGAGTGAAATGGCCGTGAAGATCGTACTGGAAGCCCTGCGCAACGGAAGTGTGGATTCCATCACCGTCACATCCGGCGACGGAATCCGCACATCCAGGGTTACGGCCGACGAGCAATTGACGGAGGCGGGCTCCCAGGCGAGCGCCCTGCTGGACCATCATGACGAGGGAATCGTCATCCAGGGACTCGGGGCCGACGTCGCCTACGAGCCCGAGGAAGAGGATGAATACACGGAAATCATCCGCAATCTGGAGGTGGGGAGCTGGGTAGAGTTCTACCACGTAGACGGCGCCAAGACCCCTGCCCGTTTGACCTGGATGAGCCCCGTAACGGGACGTTATCTGTTCACCGATCGCAAAGGCATGAAAGTCGCGGATGCCACGATCCACGGCCTGGCGGTGGAAATGCAGCGCGGCAACGTCGCGATCATCGAAGACGTGCCCCTGTTCGACCGCATCATCGGCACCATCACCGAGCACCTCCACGCCGACGGCGCGCCCGCGCATTAGATAGCGAGCTAGATCTTACACAGCTCCAATCCCAGCGCCGAGTTCGCTTCGATGGTCGCCTCATTGCTGACCACGGCGACACTGGCAGCGTCGGCGATCAAATACTGCCCGGTGACTCGCCTCAAGTCGTCCATGCTGACTGCCATCACCGCACGCCGCAGCGCACGCCGATGGGCCGGCGTGCGGCCGTGCCGGCTGCCGAAGTATGCGGCGATGGCCTCGCCGGCCGGGGATTCCGGCCGATCGATGTCGCTCAGCACGCGCAAAATGGCTTCCTCGAGTTGCCGCTCTTGGTGGCGTTCCTCCATGAGCCAGGTGATCGCGCGATCGAAATCCGTCAATGTCTCGGCCAAGCGCGGATCCCGGTAGGAGTAGAATCGCATGGCGCCACTATCAGAGTGATAGCTCGCCCCACCGCCGTAGGCACCACCCTGCTCACGTATGCGACCGTGCAGAAATCCGTTGGTGAGATAGGGACCAAGCACCATGAGCGCGGGCGCGTGCGCGTGGGATTCGGCTACAGTCGGGTAGGCTTTGGCACAGAAGTTCACCTGGGTATTGACGCTCCACGCCTGGTGGACGTGGCTTTCGGTCCAGGCGCAGCTGAACGCGGTATGGTGGCCGCCATTCGTCTCCGGCGCGTCCCTCCATAGCTCTGCCAGGGATGCGCGCATGCTCTCCTGCCGGTCCGGCTCGCCCACAAGCAACACCTGACGCGGCGCCGCCAGCAGCTTGTCGCGAAGACGCTCCAGTTTGCCGGCGAAATCCGCGAGCTGACTGTCGTCGGACAGGGCGGCCTCCAGTACCTTGAGCCGCCGTAGACCCTCGAGTCCATCCCAGCGATGATCGAGCAGAGCGGCCGGCGTCAGACCCGCGCTTGCCGCCGACATGGCAAGCGAGTGACCCGACTGGGTGAGCGACGCTTCTGCCATGGCATGGAACTGAGCAATGAGCTCGCGCAGGCGCGTGAGTTCGTCGAATCGGGCGCCGTCCAGAGTGTCCTTCAGCAGTGACGCCAGCGCTTGTTCGTTTCGGGCCAGCGCCTTCCCCGAGAGCACGAACAAGCCGTGCACCCGGACGAGATCATCGACGTGGGACCGATAGGAGATCCTCGCGCTCACACCGCCGCTGACGGCGGCCTGCCGGGCTTGCACGCGAAGATAGTCCTGGCCGCCGCATCCCACCTCCGTAACGCAGTCGCAGAACAGACCCAGCACATCGACGAGCTCCGGTGCCAGCGCGGGAAGATCGACAGCCAACTGCTGGTAAACGAGACCGTTGGTAGCCTGGCCGTACCAGGCAAGCGGCATACCATCCACCTGCTGCAGGGATCCTTCGGGAATTGCGCGATCATCGGGCACGTCCTCCAGACCCACCCTCGGCAGCAGATCCGCGTCCTCTTCCTGCTCTTGGCGCGCCTTGAGCGCCGCCGCCTGCTCGGCGATGCGCTTACCCTCGTCCGCATCGAGCAGGCGCTTGCGCTCCTGCAACTGCTCGGCCAGCAGGGCCGCGCGCCGGGCACTCATCTCTCTATCCGGCGCCATGGTGAGGCGAACCCGGTGGGGGTTGTCGAGCAGCAAACGTCGCGCGAGATTTTTGATGAAGGCTGGTTCCTCGATAGCTTGACGGAGCTCGGCGAGAGTGTCGTCGATGTCCAATGCCATTACCGGATCGCCGCCGTGGAGATATGCCGGCATGACCCGCAGCATCAGCTGCAGGCCGTAGGGGAATCGCCCACCGCCGATTTCCCGTTGCGCGAGCTCCACCTGATGTAACACGGACTCCACCTGTTCCAGAGGCACGCCGTCGCGGGCAACACTCTCCAGCACGCCAAGCACCTGTTGCTCGATGGCTTCGGCGCACTCCGGGTCGGTTCCTTCCAATCCGCATTGAAATGTCGCCTCCCGGGTTGAATCGTCCAGGCCGCAGAGCTCCGACGGGGCGCTGCCGAGATCCGTAGTCTCGAGGAGCTTACGCAGCGGCGAGGCGCTGTTGTCCAAAAGAACGCCGGACAACAGGTGAGCCCGCAACATCTCCGGCAAATCGTCACTCTTGCCCAGGAGCCAGCCGATGACCACGTGACTCTTCTTTCCAGTGTCCTCATCGTCATCGAGGCTGTAACTGCCCTCCACCGCAAGCGGCTCGGAATAGCGGCGTTCGTCGGGAATGTCGACGTCGCGATCAACGCGCTCGAACCGCGACAACACGTCCGTTTCGAAAGTCGCGTGATGCTCTTCCACCGGGAAGTTTCCGAAGGTCATGAACAGCGCGTTGCTCGGGTGGTAGTGACGGGCATGAAAATCCTTGAGCTGCTGATGATCCAATCGAGGAATGTCGGCCGGGTCGCCACCGCTATTGTAGTGATAGGTGACGCTGGGAAAGATTTTCGACTGCAGGGATTGTGCGACCTGGGCGACGGGAGCGCTCATGGCCCCCTTCATCTCGTTGTAAACGACACCGCGGATGGTGAGCGCGGAATTCGGATCCGACGGTTCCTCGAACTCGAGCCGATGACCCTCCTGGGCAAAATCCAGCGGATCCAGCAGCGGAAAGAATACGGCGTCGAGATAGACGCCCAGCAGATTGTCGAAGTCCTTGCGATTCTGGGTGGCGAATGGGTACGCGGTCCAGTCGCTTGAAGTGAACGCATTCATGAAAGTATTGAGCGAACGCCTCAACATCATGAAGAAGGGATCCCGGACGGGGTAACGCTCGCTGCCGCACAGCGACACGTGCTCGAGCACGTGAGCGACTCCGGTGCTGTCCCGGGGAACGGTGGGCAACGCCACCAGAAACGCATTGTTGCTGTCGGCGCTCGCCAGGTGAATATGGCTCGCCGCCGTCGCCGTGTGCCGGTACTGCTCCAGCGTCACATCCAGAGACGAGACGTGCTCCCGGCGAATCAGCTCGAAGGCTGGATGCGTCATAAATCACCACCCGAAGCCAGCTCCCGCGCGGTAACGACGCTGGCGTAGGGAACGCGAAGCGCCGCCATGAAGGCCGCGTGTACGTCTTTCGCCGAGACGGTCTCTCCGTCGAACTCCAGGTCCCGGGTTGCGCACGCATCAGAGACGACGGTGCACGAGAACCCGTGGTCGAATGCCGCACGTGTGGTGGCGTCGATACACATGTGACTCATGGCGCCGCAGATGACGAGATGCTCGACAGCGCCGTCGCGCAGAATTTCGAGCAATGAAGTTTCCCGGAAGCTGTTCGGGAAATTCTTCTGGATCACCGGTTCACCATCCATCGGCGCGACACTCCCATGGGTTTCCATACCTTCGGTACCGGGCATGAAGAAGGTGGCGCCCGGCCGCGTCGACACATGTTGAATATGGTAGACGGGGTTTTTCTGTTCCCGAAACGTGTCGAGAACAGTCGACGCCGTGCCGGCAACGGATTCCATGGAGACCAGCTCCATGGCCCCCCCGGGGAAATAGTCATTTTGAATGTCTACCAGTACCAATCCGGTTTTCACTTATTACACCTCGTTTACGATCACAGTCACCGCGTTCAACGTTTAACGTTTAACCCGACGCTCATTATAACGGGTCACCAATCGGATTGTTGATGTGCACCCTGGCAGCGCTGTGACTTTCGTCGAGGTCGAACACGATGTCGGCGCGATCGGGCATTTCCGAGAGGATGTGCCGGGTAAGCCGTTCATAGTGCATGATGAAACGATCCACCTGCTCGTCTGTCATGATTCTCGTGTCCGCCGCCCTGGAAGAGGTTTCCGCCGCCAGCTTGTGCTCCTGCAGCCGCCGCCACTCGAAAACCCGGTGCATACCGTCCACGCGCAGCAGAATCAATACATCGATGAGTGCGAACAATCGTTGATAGTCTCCTCGAAGACGCTCGTTGACCGTGCGGCGCCAGACACCCTCCCGGTCCTCCTCGCGTTCCAGAACGTTGATCGGGTCGGCCAACGCCGCCTCGCTCTCAGGAACTGCACCCACACACCAACCCTCGAAAAGCACGCTGGCGACAGGACCCCGTTGGCAGCGCCACCGATCCGGAGCGAGCCTCGTGTCCGCGGCCTTGTCGAACACCGGCAGCGGGATCGCCTGATCTTCTCCAAGGGATATGAGCCGGCCGACGATGTCGATACCCAGCGCCACGTCATGGGTACCCGGCACGCCGCGGGTAACGAACAGAGGGTGCACCTCTGCCGCCAGCTCCTCGCGCCGCTCTCTGGTCTCGTAGATATCATCTATGGACAAAGCCACCGCCGGCTCGCCGAATCCGGTCTCGAGAACCGTGCCAAGAAGCCGGCAGAGGGTCGATTTTCCGGAACCCTGGGCACCGCATACCCCGACCACCTGGGTACTCCCATGGTCACCGCGCCTTGCGCGCAACCAGGCGGCCAGGGGCAGATACAGTGACTCGAGCAGCGGTGACAGGTCTTCGTCGATGCGCATTGCCCGGCATTCGGCCACGAACGCCGGCCGGCAGCGCTCGGCCAGAGCCGCCAGCCGCTCACGCGTGAGAAACAGTTGCCGAGAGGGCCAATTCATGTCAGTCAGCACCGATCAGTGTTCCCGCCGTCGCCGCCCGGGTCCGTGAGACTGGCGATGGACTTGTCGGCCACCTACGCTTGGCTTAGGCTCTGTGACCGCCGGGCCACCCGAGGGCAGGAGGCGAATGTGAGAGTGTCCACGATTAGTCGCATCACCGGACTACGAACCGACCATGGACAACCCCGGTCGCAACCATGGCGGTGCCGGATGTTGCTGCTAGCCGCGCTCATGACCATAGCACCGCTGGCAACCGCCGTGGAGGACTATGACGCGGGCAAGCGCGCTTACCTGACCGGCGACTACGCCGAGGCTCTGCGAATCTGGCAGCCCATTGCGGATGACGGCAACAAGTTCGCCCAGTTCAGTCTCGGCAGCCTTTACTTCGAGGGTGCCGGCGTCGAAAAGAGTTACACGGAGTCCGCCAGATGGTTTCAGCTTGCCGCCGAGCAGGGCTACGCACCGGCCCAGTTCAATCTCGGCAACGCTTACAAGCACGGTAACGGCGTCGAGCAGGACGATCCGAAAGCCGCCGAATGGTGGCGGAAGGCGGCCGAGCAGGATTTTGCGCCGGCGCAATTCAATCTCGGCACCCAGTACTACTTCGGGCGCGGAGTACCGAAGGACGAGGAAACCGCTATCAGCTGGTACCGTCGGGCGGCAGAAAACGGCCACGCACAGGCCCAACGCCTGTTCAGCATGACCGATACGCCGGTCAACCAGGTGCGGACGAGCGCGCCCGAGCCGGCCGCCGCCAGCACTGTCGCCGCCAGCCAGGTCGTCAGCCAGGCCGGATCCACCGAGACTGCCGCCCCCGCTGCAGCGGCGGCGACTGCGCCTGCGGTTGCCGGCACAACAACCGGCGGCGGTAAAACCTGGCTTCTGGCGCAAAACCCCGAGGATTACACCCTCCAGCTTCTGGCCACTCACGACGAAGATCTGATGCGCGCGTACCTGGACAAGCACCAGCTTACCGGCCAGGCGACCTACTTCGCTTTCCAGCGCGACGGCAAGCAATGGTACGCGGCCGTTTACGGCGCCTACCCTGGAAAGTCCCAGGCACAGAACGCCGTCGCCACCCTGCCGCCAGACGTGGGCAAGAATCCGCCGTGGATACGTCAGTTCGAGGGCATCCAGAAGCTCATCAAGGCGCCCTGAACATCAGAGCCGTTGACTGGAAGCGGCCAGTTGCTTCGTGGCCCGTTCTTCCAGCGTCGCGAGCAGTGACTCCACGTCCCCGGCCACCGCGAAAAGATCGCGGATCGCCGCATCGGCAAAGCCTTGCGCGATCATCTGCTCGATGAGTGACTCGAAGACCTTCCAGTATTCCGCCACGCTCAAAACGGCAATGGGTTTGGAATGCAGTCCGAGTTGCTGCCAGGTGATGATCTCGATGGCTTCATCGAGTGTGCCTATGCCACCGGGCAGAACAGCAAAGGCATCGGCGAGCTCGGACATTCGCCGTTTGCGCTCGTGCATGCTGTCGACGACGACGATCTCTGTGAGATCCGGATTGCCCACCTCGCGGCGCGTCAGAAATTCGGGGATGACACCGCAGACCTCGCCGCCGTTCTCGAGAACCGCACGCATGACGATGCCCATGAGGCCGATGCTGCCGCCGCCGTAGATGAGGCGCACGCCGCGCTGGGCGAGAAGGCGGCCGAGTTGCTCCGCCGCCTCGCCGAAGACCGGATCCGCGCCCGACCTGGACCCGCAGAACACGCACAGGCTTTGAATTCTCTTCATGAATTTCAGAGATCGTTGACTCGGCGAAGCAGCTCGAGCTGGGACGCTTCAATGGGATAGGCCTGAGCAAATCCTCGCACATAGACAGCACTTCGCGGCACAAGACGAAACAGGGTGAAATCCTGAAGGGGCCGGATCAAATCCATGATGTCGCCGAACTTGACCGCGAACAAATCCATTACCTGGTTCCAACGGGTTGAATCCCGTTCGACGACCTTGGCATCGGCATCGAAGCCCAGGCGTTTACGCGCAAACAGCTGCTTGGTATCGTTCTCCGCTTGCAACAACATGACGCTTACCCGTGGCGTCGTCAAAAGATTACCCGTGTGTGTCGAAAGTTCGCTCAAATTGACGTAGAAGGCGTTATCGTCGATGCGCACGAAGGGCGCGTAGCTGGCATCGGGAACACCGTCAGCGCTCGTCGTGGCCATCAATATGGAGCGAAATCCGGCGAGAAACTCGCCGGCCTCGACGACAATCGGCTCCGTGGGTGTGCGATACCTGTTCGCGCTGTCGTTGGAATCCGCCATCAATCCCTCATTGCAAGTTTGAAATGGAATCTTTAACCATAACCTTACTGCCACCGGACGTATCGGCGCTGGCGGCCATCGGATTGATCGCGCTGAGCCTTTTCACCTCGGCGCTCACCGCGGCCGCCGGCATCGGCGGTGGACTCGTGCTGCTGAGTGTCATGGCCTCTTTTCTGCCGCCGGTGGTCCTCATTCCCACCCATGGCGTGGTTCAACTCGGCTCCAATGCCGGACGCGCCGTGCTCATGCGCCACCATATCAATCGCCGCATACTGCTGCCATTCATGCTCGGCTCGGTGCTCGGCATCGTCTTGGGCGCGAAGCTGTTCGTGGCGTTGCCGACGCCGGTACTGACGATAATTCTCGGCTTGTTCATCCTCGCCGTGGTCTGGCTGCCGCAGCTCAAAGCATCACACATTCCGGAACGCGGATTCACCCTGGTCGGCATCGTCGGCAGTTTCTGCACCATGTTCGTCGGCGCCACCGGTCCATTCGTGGCGAGCTTCATTACACCGGATCGCCTCGACCGGCACGCGGTCGTGGCAACCCACGCCGCTTGCATGACAGTGCAGCATACCCTGAAGGTCGTCGCATTCGGATTTCTCGGCTTTGGCTTCCTGCCCTGGCTGCCGTTGCTGGCGGCCATGATCGGTGCCGGATTTCTAGGCACCATGCTCGGCAGGCGGCTGCTGGATCGCCTGCCCCACCACATCTTCGCCCGCGCCTTCAAGGTCATTTTGACGGCGCTCGCCCTGCGCCTCCTGGTCGTGGCGGCATCCGCCTGGTAGCGCATGGGTTCATGAATTATCCTGGCTGACGCCATGGGTTACAAACGCATCCGGGTCCAACCTCTGTCTCCCGCCTTGGGAGCCGAGATAAGCGGCGTCGATCTCGGCAAGCCCCTGGACGACGAAACGATCGCGGAAATTCGAGGCGCCTTTCTCGCTCATCTGGTGATTTTCTTCCGCGATCAGTCCCTGACGCAAGAGCAGTATCTGCGCTTCGCCCGCACCGTGGGTGAGCCCAGCAAGTACCCGTTCGTCGAAGGCATGGACGGTTATCCGGAGATCACCGAGGTCACTAAGAAAGAAGACGAGCGCGTCAACTTCGGCGGTATCTGGCATTCCGACACCACTTATCTGGAATGCCCGCCCATGGGAACCATGCTGTATGCGCGCGTGATACCAACCCTTGGCGGCGATACGCTGTTCGCCAACATGATCATGGCCTACGAGAACCTGTCACCGGGCATGCAGCGTCTGCTGGACGGACTGACGGCCGTCAACAGCGCGGAAAAGGATGTTGCCGCGGCGACCCGCGTCGACCGGCTCCGGGAACGGCCCCGGGAGGCGGGCGAAACCGTCACAGTCGCCGAGCACCCCATCGTACGCACCCACCCGGAAACCGGAAGTAAGGCGCTCTATGTCAATCCCGGGCACACCGTGCGCATCGTCGGCTTCAGCGAGGCCGAGAGTGCACCGATTCTCGATTACCTCTATCGCCATCAGACGCAGCCGGAATTCACCTGCCGGTTCCGCTGGCGGCGCGACTCTCTGGCCTTCTGGGACAATCGTGCCGCTCAGCACTATCCCCTCAACGACTACCACGGCCACCACCGCGCAATGCAACGCATCACTCTCGCGGGCGACCGGCCCCGCTGAATGTCCACGCCTCTGCCCTGCTTTTTGTTGACCCGCCAGTGGCGTGATGTGGGCGACGGGCTGGAGCTCGTGCTGTGGGCCCAATCGGATCAGGGACCGGTACGCGTCGTCATCGACAATCAGAAGGCAATCTGCTTTGTCGCCCGCGAGTCGCCGCTGCCGGGATTGGGTAGAGGCAACCGGCGCTTCGAACGCAAACCCCTGGAGCTCGCGACCCTGTCGGGAGCACCGGTGGACGGCCTTTATTTCTGCTCTCAACGGGATCTCGCGACCGCCAGAGAGTCGCTCCGCGGACGCGGCGTCACCCTGTACGAGTCCGATCTCAAGCCCAACGATCGCTATCTCATGGAACGCTTCATCAATGCCGCATTCAGCGCCAGCGGCGAAGCACGCCAATGCGCGGGTTATCTGGAATTTCGCAACCCGGTGCTCACCCGCGACACCTTCCGCGCCCGGCTTACCCCTGTGTCCCTGGACGTGGAGAGCGATGGGCTATCGGGACAGCTGTACTCCATCGCGGCGCACGGTGAGGACGGCGATGGCGATGGCGATAGCGACGGCGATAGCGCTGTCGTCTTCATGATCTCCGATGAAGCCATCCACGTGGACGGGGCACGCGTCGAGTCTTGTGCCGACGAACGGGCGTTGCTGGAGGCATTCTTTGCCTGGCTGGCGAGAGCCGATCCGGACTTGATCCTCGGGTGGAACGTCGTCAATTTCGATCTGGATCTCATCGAGCGCCGCTGCCGGGCCTTGAACGTTGCATTTGCCATGGGGCGCGGAGGCGATCGCGCGACCGTGCTGCAACCGCAGAACGCACGCGGCACGCGGATCGCGCGGATCCCGGGCCGCGTGGTGCTCGATGGTATCGACTGGCTGCGCGCGGCGTTCTGGAGCTTCGAAAGTTTCGCGCTGGAGGAGGTGGCGCGCGCGTTGCTCGGCCGCGGCAAGCATGATCTGAGTGGCGACGCGGGTGGCAATACGGGCGACCGCGACAAGGTCGGCGAGATCAACCGGCTGTTCCGGGAAGATCGCGCTCGCCTTGCCGCCTACAACATCGAGGACTGCCGTCTGGTCACGGAAATCTTCGCCGCCACGGGACTGGTGGAGTTTGCGCTTCGCCGTGCGGAGCTCACCGGCCTTGCCATGGATCGGCTGGGCGGATCCGTCGCCGCCTTCGACAATCTCTACCTGCCGCGGCTGCACCGGCACGGCTGCGTGGCCCCGGACGTGGGCGATGCCGCAGAGGGCCCCGGCAGCCCCGGCGGCTATGTCATGGATTCCAAACCGGGTCTCTACGACAACGTCCTGGTGCTGGACTTCAAGAGTCTCTATCCGAGCATCATCCGTACATTCCAAATCGATCCCATGGGACTCGCCGTGCCCGGCGACGATCCGGTTCCCGGCTTTCTCGAGGCCCGCTTCGCGCGCCACGGCGCGATTCTTCCCGAGCTCATCGAGGAGCTGTGGCGGGCACGCGACGAAGCCAAGAAGAATGACGATGCCGCGCTATCTCAGGCCGTCAAGATACTCATGAACTCCTTTTACGGCGTGCTCGGTTCCCCTGGCTGCCGTTTCTACGATGCCCGCCTCGCAAGCTCCATTACCCGGCGCGGACACGAGATAATTCAAAAGAGCCGTGACCGCATCGTGGAGCACGGGTTTCGTGTCATCTACGGCGACACCGATTCACTGTTCGTGCTGCTCGGCGACGCCGTCGACGAGGCGCAAGCGAAGCGATTCGGCACGGATCTCGCCGTCACACTCAATGATTGGTGGCGCGACGAGCTTCTGCGAGAGTTTCGACTCGATTCCTTTCTGGAAATCCAATTCGAGACCCTTTATCTGCGTTTTCTCATGCCGACGGTGCGTGGTGAGAAGACCGGCAGCAAGAAACGCTACGCTGGCCTGGTGCGCACCGCTGACGGCGGTACCGACATGGTGTTCAAAGGGCTGGAAAGCGTGCGCACGGATTGGACGGCCCTGGCGCGCCGTTTTCAGCGCGAGCTCTACCGCCGGATTTTTCTCGATCTGCCCTTCGAGGACTTCGTCCGCGAGACCCTTGCCCGTCTACTTGCCGGAGAGCTCGACGAGGAGCTCGTCTACCGCAAACGACTTCGCCGGGCGATCGACGAGTACACGCGCAACGTGCCGCCCCACGTTCAGGCGGCGCGCAAGCTCGACAAGCCGGGCCGATGGGTGCGCTATGTGATCACCTCCACCGGCCCCGAGCCGGTGCGGGGCGAATTGCCGAAGCCCGACTACGATCACTACCGCGAGCGCCAGCTGGCACCCGCCGCCAACGGAATTCTGCACTTTCTCGATACCAGCTTCGAGGCGATTACCGACGCGCAGCTGGCGATTTTCTAGGAAAAAATGGGGACAGATCTATTTTCCATGCACCCAACAGAATTCCTTGGCTTCCGGCGCGGGAAAATAGATCTGTCCCCTTTTTACTACACTGAACATGCAACGCACATTCAGTGAGACGCCTCCATGGAGCTGAACGCCGATGATCGGCAGTTTTTCACGGCTGTCGTCGAGATCATTTTCAGCAACCCGTTCGACGACGCGGGCGCCGGGATCCGCGCGCTGGTACCCGGCGCCCCGCGAACCGCCGGCGCCACCAGCAAGCATCCCTTCGGCGCCGTCGTGCCAGCGTGTGAGGAACGGCTGGAAAGGCTCGCAGCAGCAGGCGTCACCGCCCCCAGGGACGTGATCACCCGTGACCGGGAAGTTCTCGGCTACGTATTACTGTTCCGCGTCTATCACCACTACGTGGACCACTTTGACGCGCTCATCGCCGAACAACTGACGAAGGGCGACGAGCCGGTCGCGGCGCCCTTTGCGGACGCGCTGCTCGGCGAGCTGCGCGCCTGCGGTTTCAACGGCGACGACGCTGCCCGCTACCTGGCTTTGTTCTATCAGTTGCGCCGCGCCTACTACTTCATCGTCGATTCACTACTGGGCGACAGTCCGGCCATGGGCCGCCTGCGTCACGCGTTGTGGAACAACGTTTTCACCACCGATGTGCGCATCTATGAAAAGCACTTGTGGAATCGCATGGAAGACTTCTCCACCCTGATGCTCGGCGAGACGGGAACGGGCAAGACGTCGGCGGCGGCCGCCATCGGACGATCGGGGCTGATCCCTTATGACCGGAAACGAGGTCGCTTCGCCGCGAGCTTCAACACCTCCTTCGTCGCCGCGAATCTGTCGCAGTATCCGGAGAGCGTTATCGAGTCGGAGCTGTTCGGTCACCGCAAAGGGGCGTTCACGGGGGCAATCGACAACCATCGAGGGTTGTTCGAACGACTGAGCAAGTACGGCGCGCTGTTCCTCGACGATATCGGTGAAGTGTCGGAACCCATCCAGATCAAGCTGTTGACGGTACTGCAAGAGCGGCGTTACTCGCCGGTAGGCAGTCACGAGCAGTTGCGCTTCGATGGCAGGGTCATCGCCGCCACCAACCGCTCAATGACGGAGCTTCGTGCAAGTGCTGAGTTTCGCGATGACTTTCTCTATCGCCTGTGCTCCGACGTCATCGAAGTGCCGCCATTGCGCCGGCGCCTGCAGGAACATCCCCCGGAGCTCGAGCAGCTCGTGTGTCTGCTCATAACCCGCGCCACTGGAAGTCAAGCGCCGGATCTTGCCGATATGGTGGTGAGCTCGTTGCGCGCAACCATCCCGGACGACTACCCGTGGCCGGGTAACGTGCGCGAGCTCGAGCAGGCGGTACGCCGCATTCTGCTCAATGGCCGCTACGAAGGTGTGACGACCGAGGCAGGCCGGGACGCGGAATCTTCACTCGCAACGGAGATCCACGACGGGAGCCTGACGGCCACTGATCTCCTGAGCCGCTACTGCAGGGCCCTGTACGCGCGAATGGGTTCCTACGAGCAGGTAGCCCGGCACATCGATCTGGATCGACGCACGGTCAAGAAGTACATCGAACGCGACGCCGGCTAGCCCAGTTCCACGATCTGCGGCGGGTGATCCGCGTACTCCAGAAAACGCAAAAGCCCATCCGCCGATACCGCCGTGGTCATTGCGTTGTCCAGCGGGTGAAAGTTGAGAGGATCGTGCTCGAGCAGGCCGGCATCCACCACCATGTGCACGACACCGCCGTGATCGTTAATGACGGCGAAAGGCGTGACGGCACCGGGATTCACACCCAGGTAGTGCATCAGTCGCTCGGCACTGGCAAAGGAAAAACGTCCCGCCCCCAAGCGCTCGGCGAGATTCTTGAGATCGATCTCGC
>CAXMNG010000131.1:0-11572 GCA_964194585.1 Salibacteraceae bacterium
ATGGTGGATGTGTCGACGCTGGGCAAGATCGAGATCCAGGGTCGCGACGCCGCAGAGTTTCTGCAGCGCGTTTACATCAATCGTTGGAAGAATCTCAAGGTCGGGCGTTGCCGCTACGGCTTCATGCTGCGCGAGGACGGGTTCATCCTCGACGATGGCACCACCACGCGCACCGGCGAGAGCAGCTTCTACATGACCACCACCACGGCCCAGGCGGGACCCGTGATGGCGCATCTCGAATACTACGCCCAGACCGTTTGGCCGGAGCTGCACGTCCACTTTACTTCGGTGACCGATCAATGGGCGGGCATGGCCATCGCCGGGCCCCGTGCCCGGGACGTGCTGGCCATTGCCTGCGAAGGCAGCGACGTCGGCAACGAGGCACTGCCTTTCATGGGTTATCTCGAAAGCCGCATCGCCGGCGTACCGGTTCGGCTGTTGCGCATGACCTTCTCGGGAGAGATGGCCTACGAGGTGCACACGCCGTCCGACTACGGCACGCGCGTGTGGCAAGCGTTGATGGCGGCAGGGCAGAGCTTCGGCATCATACCCTACGGAACCGAGGCCATGACGGTGCTGCGTATCGAGAAGGGCCATGTGGTGGGGGCGGAGCTGGACGGGCGCACCACGCCGGCGGACTTCGGATTCGAACGCATGCAGAAGAAGGACGTCGATTTCATCGGCAAGCGGTCCCTGGAGCGGCCGGCGCTTGCCTACGGGTCGCGCAAGCACATCGTCGGTCTCACCTCCGAGGACGGGCGAGAAATCCCGCATGGCGCGCAACTAGTCTGGAACCCGACGGCAACCAAGCCCGTCGAGATGCTCGGGCACGTGAGCTCCACCTGCTTCAGCCCCAACCTCGATAACTACATCGCGCTGGCGCTGCTCGACGATGCCGCAGCCTATCAGAGTAAGCTGCTGTACGCTTCATCGCCACTCACCAACAGCCACGTTCCGGTGCGCGTCGGCCATTCCGTGTTCATCGACCCGCAAGGAGCGCGTCCCCGTGGCTGACAGCGAACGGTGCTCGGCGCTTGAACGGCACTACGAACCGGGCAGCTTCGGCGCCACCGGCCCCGGTGCGCCGGCGCTCGCGCTCAGCGAACGCTGTGGGCTCGCCATGGCGCAGGTCAATGGCGCCCCCGACGAGAGCGGACCCGCAACCCTCGGTTCGGTGACCGACGGCGACACGACCCTTCTGTGGACGGGTCCCGGGCAGTGGTTCGCGGTGTCCGCGTCTGTGGGCGCCGACGGGCTGCTCGCCGGGCTCGAGGAACGCTTTTCCTCCACGGACGCCACGGTCAGCGATCTCAGCCACGCGCGCACGGTGCTGCGGGTGAGCGGCGCGGCGTGGAAGGATCTTCTCGCCAAGGGCTGTCCGGCGGACATCGATGCCATGGTGCCGGGCGACTGTGTCGCCAGCCTTCTCAGCCACTTCACCGTGATCATTCACTGCGTGACCGAGGACAGCGCCGACGTGTATGTTTTCCGCAGCTTCGGCGCGAGCCTGTGGGAGTGGCTCAGGGGCGGCGCCGAGGAGTTCGGCTACACGGTCGAATAATTAATTTTCCGTATTCTTTATGAACGCCGAAGTAGTCATCTGCGGCGCCGGCATTGCCGGCATTGCCGCCGCCTATCATCTGAGCGTGCACAGCGGCGTGCACGATGTCGTCATCGTCGACGAGCTGGCGCCGCTCTCGCTCACCAGCGACAAGTCCACCGAGTGCTATCGAAACTGGTGGCCGGGACCCGGCGACGCCATGGTGGCCATGAGCAATCGCAGCATCGACATCATGGAGCGGCTCGCCCGGGAGAGCGATAATCGTTTTCTGCTCAATCGCCGTGGCTATCTGTTCGCCACCGCCGACGAGAGCCGCATCGATCGTATGCGCGAAGGCGCGCGCGCATCCTGCGCGCTGGGCGCGGGAGAGTTCCGCGAGCATGGAGCCGGAGCGAGCGGCGGCGACTACATCCCGGCGCCGAGCAGTGGTTTCGAGGATCTTCCGGACGGCGCGGATCTGATCTGCGATCCTTCACTCATCCGCCGCCATTTCCCATATCTCAGTGACACAACCCGCGCCGTCGTGCACGCGCGCCGCTGTGGCTGGTTGAGCGCGCAGCAGCTCGGCATGGTCATGCTGGAAAAAGCCCGCGAATGCGGCGCGCGGCTGCTGCGGGGGCGCGTGCAGAGCGTCGACACCAGCGGCGGACGCGTGCGCAGCGTGGAGCTGGTAGGCGGCGAGGGCAGGCAGGCAATCGCAACCAACACGTTCGTCAATGCCGCGGGGCCTTTCGCGAAGCACGTAGGCGAGCTGCTCGGCATCGAGCTGCCCCTGTTCGGCGAGTCCCACGTGAAGCTCGCGTTTCACGACCAGCGTGGTGCGTTGTCTCAGGATGCGCCTTTGATCATTTGGAACGACCCCGTGCACTTGCCCTGGTCGGAGGAGGAACGCGAGGCGCTCGCAGGCGAGCCGGAAGGCCGCGCTCTTCTCGCGGAGTTTCCCGCGGGCGTACACGCCAGGCCGTCCGGCGGTGACAGCGTGCTGCTGTACTGGACCCTCAACACAGAACGGGTCGAGCCCGTCTTTCCGCAGACCTGGGATCCCGCGACTCCCGAGATACTGCTGCGCGGCATGTCCGTCGCGGTGCCCGCCCTCAGCGCCTACTTCCAACACCTGCCGAAGCCATTCGTGGACGGTGGCTACTACGCCAAGACCGAGGAGAATCGCCCCCTCATCGGACCGTTGCCGGTGGAGGGGGCGTACATGATGGGCGCCTTCTCCGGGTTCGGGATCATGACGGCTTGTGCCTCCGGTGAGCTGCTCGCGGCCCACGTTACCGGCACCGAGCTGCCGTACTATGCCCCGGCTTTCTCCCTGGAACGTTACCAGGATCCCGCGTACCTGGCGCAATTTGTCGGTATGAACGACGACGGCCAAATTTAGGTGCAGGACTTTCGTGCGATTGTCAGCTTCCAAGCCACTGATTTTGTCTCCAGGGCTTAGTATTATCATGGTACGGGTGCTATCCGGGTCTTGTTAATCCCATCCTGATTCAGGATTTCCGTTACGGTGTCGACCGATCAGTACGAACGACGACTCGAGGCCATCCTCTATGCCGACGTGGCTGGTTACAGTCGGCTGACCGGGCTCGACGAGGCTGGTACCCACAAAGCCCTGAGCACCTATCTGGATGCGTTCACCGGGGTGATCGAAACTTACGGCGGCAAAGTCGTTCATTTCGCAGGTGACGCGATTCTTGCGGAGTTTCGGACCGTTACTGACGCGGTGAGTTGTGCAACCGCCGTTCAGGAAGACATCAAATCACGAAATACAGAGGTTCCTGAGGACCGGCGGATTCAGTTCCGAATCGGCATCAATCTCGGTGATGTCATTATCGATCGTGATGACATCTATGGCGATGGCGTTAACGTGGCGGCAAGGCTGGAGAGCCTTGCGGAGCCGGGGGGTATTTGTGTCTCCGATGCCGTGCGTGTTGCGCTTGGTACCCGTGCGCCAGTAGAGCTCGAGTCCCTGGGGCTTCAGTCCGTCAAAAATATTTCGGAACCGGTCCGTGCCTTCCACTTGCGATTGAAAGCCGGTGAGAAGCCGCCATCACCAGCTTCGTTTGGCGCGCCGGGCAAAAATAGATCCAGAAGAAACCTGGTTGTGGCTGGTCTGGCGCTTCTTGCGGTGACTGTTGCTCTGATCGCGTGGACTCGGCCCTGGGCGATTTATACCCATGCGCTTGGCGAAAAATCTATCGCAACGCTCGACAAGCCATCGATTGCCGTGCTTCCGTTCACCAACATGAGCGGTAACGAGGCGGAAGAATATTTTGCGGACGGCATGACCGATGATCTCATCACCGACTTGTCGAAGATATCCGGCTTGCTCGTGATTGCGCGCAATTCGGTGTTCGCATTCAAAGGCAAGGCCGTGAATATTCCTGATGTCGGAAGACAACTGGGTGTGCGGTACGTTTTGGAAGGGAGCGTGCGGCGCGCCGGTGGGCGCATTCGAATCAACGCGCAGCTGATTGTCGTCGAGACAGGCCATCACTTGTGGGCCGAGCGCTATGATCGGGAGTACTCGGACATATTTACAGTTCAGGATGAAGTCATCGAAAAGATCGTAAAAGCGATGGCCGTTCGGCTCACGGCCACCGAGCAGCAAGTACTAACGCGCGTTCCCACGACCAATCTGGAGGCCTACGATAATTACCTGCGGGCCGAGCAGTATTCAAACGCCGGAATACACGGTGTTCCGATTGCCATGCGACTGTACGAAAAGGCAATTCAGCTCGATCCTGAGTTTGCGCATGCGTATGCCAGTTACGCGCGCATGGCGGTGGACGTCTGGCGCTACAGCTACGATCAGTATCTCTCGAACCCAATCGCAAAAAAGCTCGCATACGAGGCGGCATCCCAGGCATTGCGGCTGGAACCTGAACATCCGCGTGCCTATTCCGTGCTCGGCTTACTGCAGATGGTGGACGGGGAGCACGAACAGGCCATCGCATCGGGGCGTCGCGCTGTGCTGCTCGGCCCCAGCAGCGCCGACGCCCATCTCACTCTCGGCTTGATTCTGACGTATGCAGGTCTCATCAGCGAGGCCATCGAGACCGTGGACACGGCTCAGCGTCTCGAGCCCCGGTTGTCGCCAAGAATGCTGAGCATAGCGGGGTTCATCTGGTTCATGGACCGCCAGCACGAGAGAGCACTCGAAGCCTTTGAGCGCGCGCGGCCCGAAATGCCGGAAAACGAAGTGCTGAGTGAGCTATTGGCGATGTCCTATGCCAAGCTTGGCCGTCGCGAGGATGCAGCCAGGGAAATGGCGAAACTTCTGGCTGTTTTCCCCCCGCTCAGCATCAATGATCGGCGGGAGCAATACAGCTATTACAAGCGCTCTGAAGATCTCGAGCATCTTCTGGGTGCGTTACAGGAGGCGGGTGTGCCCGAGTGGCCCTTTGGCTTCGAGGGCCGGCCCGAAGATCGCCTGAACGCGCACGCCGTCAAAGAAATTGTATTTGGTCGTACCTGGAGCGGCCGGGTGAACCAGGGAACGCCGTTTATTCAAGAGATCGACGAGCACGGCACCATGGCATACCGCAGCGCCAACAGCTTTTTCACAGGCGAGGCGTTCATCGACGCCGAAATGCTCTGTTTACGGTCCGAAGTGAGCGTGCTCGGACGGAACCAGTGCGGCTTTATCTATCGAAACCCCCAAGGTTCTCCCGAGAATAACGACGAGTATGTCTACATCAACGCGTACTCGCTGATGAAGTTCAGCGTGCCAGACTGACGCCTACTTGGCCGCAATCTTTTTCTGAATCTCCGGCCAGTTGGCTTCCGCCTTCTCGAGCTGGCCCTCCACTTCCTCCAGCTCCTGGGCGGACCCGGGATCAAAGTTCAGATAGAGTTTGCCGTCGATAATCCGCCACGCTTCCGGGTCGATATTGGCTGTAGCCTGGCCATAGGCGACGCCGTCGGAACAGTAACCCCCATACTGCGGCGCATATCTGGTCGGAGTGGCTTGAAAACTCTTCCGATTCTCCGGCGAGGAAAAATGCCATTTCGCACCGAGCCAACGATGGGAATATTTCTCGGAGCCTCTTACAGCTTTACTTACCGTGAAATATGCCACCGGGTCATAGCCTTTGATGGCCACATCGCCAAAGTAACCGGTGTTGATTTCACCCGCCAGCGCGGGGCTGGCAACAAGGCCTGCAAAAATCCCGGCGAGAATCACAGAGCACTTTCCTGGAATCGCCTCGGCCATTGCGTTCATTTTGGTCACCCTCCACGCGTATCCCGTGTTTCGGCAGCTCAGTTCAGGCGCTTGGCGCACTCCTCGGCAAGCCAGTCTCCCACTATCTCCACCGATTGACAGCCAGCGCCATTTTTAATCAACAGCGAAACGATTTCCCAGTGTTCCCGGTAGCCGGCCCTGGTGAGAGGCGTATAGGGACCGTTCGCTTCGAGCAAGTTCACATCCGCGCCCTTGTCGAGCAACAGACTGGTGACGGGGATGTGGTTTTCTTCCGCAGCAGCGTGCAGCGGTGTAATGCCGAACCAATTTTTCTGGTCGTTGATGTCGGCGCCTTTAGCGAGAAGAAGCTCCACGGTCTCTGGATGGCCACCATAGGCCGCCGCGTGCAGGGGGGTCAGGCCACCCTGGTTGCGTGCGCGAATATCGGCCCCGCGAGTAATCAATAGTTCTACAGTGCCCGCGTGACCATTCAGGGCTGCCAGAATCAAGGGCGTTGCCTCGTTGGCTCCCCTCGACTCTATTCCGGCGCCGCCGT
This sequence comes from Salibacteraceae bacterium, assembly GCA_964194585.1. GTDB lineage: Bacteria > Pseudomonadota > Gammaproteobacteria > HK1 > HK1 > JAABYT01. The sequence continues at coordinate 6,307 of CAXMNG010000131.1, forward strand.
CCAACAGCTTTCCGGCCTGCGCGATATTCCCGGTACTGGCCGCGTCGTGGATGGGATCAGCTACGCTGGCCGCGAACGGGCCGAGTAGCACCAGGAGAAAAGAGGCTATGCGGTTCATATTTCACCCCTCCCAGTCGTAGATCAAGCACCTTAACTCTCGGGCGCGTGACAAGCAAACCGTTGGAGCTGAGCGCACGGCGTCGGTAATCGGCCCCGAGCGCGCACACGGATTTGGGCAATAGTCCGAATTCGGGAGACATTCACCCATGCTAGTCTGACTGACGAGCCGACACGTTCTGGATCGAAAATGGCAACTACCAACCTACGTCCCCATTTGTGGACCCGCAACGAATACGATCGGATAACGGGAAATGGTGCCGGGGCCGACATGTTCGATATGTTCGCCCGTTGCAAAGGGGTGCTATCGCGCTGAGCTTTTTCCCATGGCCGCCTTGACGGATGCGCCGCCGGTGCCGGAAATCGCCGCTTTGAAATCCGCGATCTTGTCGGCACCGGTCGCCGGTGCAGAGTTCTTCGCCGCATCCGTATCGATGGCGCCACTGAATCTGCATCCGAAGTCCAGTGCGATGCGCGGGGCGCTGATGCTGCCGCGAACCCGCCCGGATCGGCGTACGATAATCTGCTCGGTGGCCCGCAGATTGCCTTCGATCCGCCCTTCGACGTTGATGACCCTCGCGGTTACATCGGCATCGACCTGTCCCTCCCGGGTCACCATGAGCAATCCGTCACCGAGGTGGATTGATCCTTCCACGTGACCGTGCACGATGAGATCCTCGTTGGCTCTGATGTGGCCGCTGACGTGGCTCGACGGTCCGATGGCGGTAGGGTCCTGGTTGCGCATGATGGAGGCGGGACTCGAGGGTTGGTTTGCGGTCCGCGCTTGGTCGGATGCCGTCTTCGGATCTGTCTCGTTGAACATATTGTGGGTCCTCGTGGTCGGTGGCATCCACATCTTCCAGGTCGTCGGGGCATGCCTCGTCGTGCGCGTCCTGATGATCCGACGCGCGGGCACCGGCGTTCGCCATCCGGCGCGCCGGGCGTCGGGTTGCGCTGCCGTCAGGCTGCAACGTCATCCCAGACGGTGTCGCTGACCGAGTTCCAGTAGGTGATGACGAAGCCATCGGCGGCAAGCTCTTTCTTGAGCGTTACCCAATGTTTCCGTTCGACGATACCCTGGGTCACTTTGATCGGTCTGGAGCTGACGGTTCTTGCGACGAAGTAAATTTTCACTGCCGTGCGCCTGTTGGAATTGTTGCCACGTTTTCCGCGCCTCGCGGAGCGCTCCCATCAGTCCCAGCAAGATGCGCGCCAAGAATATTTTCTTCTTGATTTCCAAGTAGTTAGACGAGTGGCTATCGCGAAAGGTAAGGGATTTCGACGCTATCCCAAGAAGCTCGATACTATTTGTGCCCGCAAGGGCACCCGCCGGCCGATAACGGTGGAGAGATTTTCTTGTGGATCAGGCGGTTACTTCACTTTCACAGAATCGACGCGAGATGATCAACCTTTCCGACAGACGATCTACAGCAACAGCAACCTCGGGTCCTCGGCCAGGTCTTTGAAGATCTGCAGGAACTCGGCGGCGGCGACGCCGTCGGTGACGCGATGATCCACCGACAGGCTGCAGGTCATCATATTCGCCGTGGATACGACGCCGTTTTCCGCCACCGGCCGCTCGCTGGCGGTGCCGATGGCGAGGATCGCGGCCTGGGGTGGATTGATGACGGCGGTGAAACGGCGGACGCCGTACATGCCCATGTTCGATACGGTGAAGGTGCCGCCCTGGTACTCCTCCCGGGACAGCTGGCCGGTCCGCGCGCGGGCCACCAGATCGCGCATCTCGGCGGCAATCTCCGCGATGCGCTTGCCGTCCGCTGCGCGGATGACCGGTGTGATGAGGCCGCCCTCGATGGCCACTGCGACCGCCAGATCCACACTGCGAAAGTGACGGATGCCCGCGTCGCTCCAGGCGGCGTTCAAGGCGGGCACGCGCTTCAGCGTCGTTGCCGTTACCTTGAGGATCAGATCATTGAGCGACACCTGCGCGCCGCTGTCGGTCAGGGATTTCTTCAGATCCAGTAGCGCGTCGGCGCCACAATCCAGGGACATGTAGAAGTGCGGCGCCTCGCGTTTCGATTTCGCCAGGCGCTCGGCGATGATGCGGCGCATGTTGTCCGGTGTCTGGATGTCGAACTCGGGCTCGAATCCCCCGTGCAGATCCGTGTCGCCGTCCACGGTGTCGGATCCCGGCAGGCGCGCGCTGAGCACGCTGGGCGCCGGGCCCACCGCGGCGCGGACATCGTCGGCGAGGATGCGCCCGTCGCGACCCGATCCGGTAATGCTCTGCAGGTTGATGCCTGCCTGGCGGGCCATGCGCTCGGCGAGCGGCGATGCACCGTCGCCAGCGTCCGCATCTTCCTGTAGGGCCGGGCTTACTCGCGAATCTTCGGATGCTGTCCGGGCATCCGGTGCCGCATCTTCCCGTAGCGGCGAGTCCCCTGGCGAGGATAGACCCCCTGGCGGGGGCGTGCGTGCTCGCGATTCTTCGGGCGCCGCTCGAGACTTCCGCGCCCCATCGTTGGCGAGCGAGTGCGCTTCTGCAGCGGGCGTCGTTTGACCCGCTTCGTCGGTGGCGTCGTCGAGCACCGCCAGCACCTGGTCCGCGTGCACGTCGTCGCTGCCCTCGGGCACCCGGATCTCGGTGATGATGCCGGCTTCCTCGGCCTCGAGCTCGACCACGGCCTTGTCGCTCTCGATCTCGGCGATGACCTCACCGGGTTTGATGCTGGATCCCACCCCCACGTGCCACTTGACCAGCGTGACGGGGGCGTCGTCCGGTGAAACCCGTGGCAGGCAGATGTCGGTGCTCATGGCTGCAGGCAGGTGGCGGCACAGGCGTCCAGTATGGCATCGCTGTCGATGCCGTGGTGGCGGTAGAGGTCGCCGATGGTGCCCGATTGGCCGAAATGCGCGACACCGAGGGCGCGCAACCGTTGCCCGTGCACCGAGCCCAGCCAGCCGAGGGTTCCCGGGTGGCCGTCGACGACGGTAACGAGATGGGCATCGGGGGCGAGTGGCGCCAACAGCTTCTCCACGTGGCACTGGCCGCCGGTCATTCCCTGGCGGCGCGCGCCGGTGATGGCGTGCCAGCCCTTCGCCAGCCGGTCCGCCGACGTCACGGCCAATAGTCCGGCGCCCGGCAGATCTTCCAGCAACTGGGCGTGGGCGTCCATGGCCTCGCTGGCCACCGCACCGGTGTAGGCGACGGCAAGCCGTGCCCCCGGTGCCGGGGCCTCGAGCCAGTAGCCGCCCGCGATGATGTCCTCGGCAAGCGGCTGGTCCATGGCCCGTGCGGGTTGCGGGATCCCACGGGTGCTCAGGCGCAGGTACACCGAGCCGCCGGCGGCGTCGGCGAGCCAGTCGTCGTCGCCGGGGGATCCCCCATCCATGGCGGCGTCGCGCTGCAGGTAGTCGAAGGCCCACCCCATGATGATCGCCAGCTCGTCGGCGAAGGCGGGCTCGAAGCTTGCGAGTCCGTCCTGGGCCATGCCGATCATGGGTGTGGCGATGGACTGGTGGGCGCCGCCCTCCGGAGCGAGGGTGATGCCCGAGGGCGTCGCCACCAGCAGAAAGCGCGCATCCTGATAGCAGGCGTAGTTGAGCGCATCGAGCCCGCGCTCGATGAAGGGATCGTAGAGCGTGCCGATGGGCAGCAGGCGGGTGCCGAAGAGCGAATGGGAAAGCCCCAGGGCCGCCAGTAGGATAAAGAGATTGTTCTCCGCGATACCGAGCTCGATGTGCTGGCCCTTCGGCGATGCCGACCAGCGCTGGAAGGAGGCGACCTGCTCCGCGTTGAACGTGTCTTCCTGCACCTTGCGGGAGAAGATCCCGCGCCGGTTCACCCAGCCGCCGAGGCTGGTCGACACGGTGACGTCCGGGGACGCGGTGACCATGCGATCGGCAAGCTCGCCGCCGTCCCGGGCCAGGGTGGCGAGTATTCTGCCGAAGCTTTCCTGGGTGGAGAGCGTGTCGCCGGTGGGCGGTGGGATGGCCGCCGGCACCGGGATGCGGGCCGCCCGGTAGCGGCGCCCGGGGCTCTCGGCGAACGGCACGCGGGCGAGAAATTCGCCCACCACATCCGGTGCCACATCGAGCCCGGCGAAATGATCCCACTCCGCACCCTCGGGCACCCGGTGCCGCTCCCGCAGCGCCTGCATCTGCGCGACGCTCATGAGACCGGCGTGATTGTCCTTGTGGCCGGCGAAGGGCAGGCCGAAGCCCTTGATGGTGTAGGCGATGAAGCAGGTGGGCTGATCGCCGTCGACGCCGTGGAAGGCTTCCAGCACGCTCTGCATGTCGTGGCCGCCGAGATTGGTCATGAGCGCCGCCAGTGCCTCATCGTCGTAGTCGTCCAGCAGCGCCTTGACGCCGGTGCTGGTGCCGATGTCCCGGGCCAGGTGCTCGCGCCACGCGGCGCCACCCTTGAACACCAACGCCGAGTACAGGGAGTTCGGGCAGGCGTCGATCCAGTCCCTGATGCGTTCGCCGCCGGGCCGCTGGAAGGCCGCCTGGAGGCGCTTGCCGTACTTGAGCGTCTGCACCCGCCAGCCCATGTTCGAGAACAGCTGGTCGAAACGCCCGAACAGGCGATCGCTCACCACCGCGTCGAGGCTCTGGCGGTTGTAGTCCACGACCCACCAGAGATTGCGGATATCGTGTTTCCAGCCCTCCAGGAGCGCCTCGAACACGTTGCCCTCGTCGAGCTCCGCGTCCCCCACCAGCGCCACCATGCGGCCCCGATCCCGCGGACCTTCGTGCCAGTCCCGCCCCTGGACGTAGTCCTGCACCAGGCTCGCAAAGCTGGTCATGGCGACGCCGAGGCCCACCGATCCGGTGGAGAAGTCCACGTCGTCGGCGTCCTTGGTCCGTGACGGATAGGATTGCGCGCCGCCCATGGCGCGAAATCCTTCCAGGTGCGCGCGGCTCTGATGCCCGAGCAGGTACTGGATGGCGTGGAAGACCGGGCTCGCGTGGGGCTTGACCGCGACCCGATCCTCGGGGCGCAGCACGTCGAAGTAGAGCGCGGTCATGAGGGTCGCCATGGACGCGCAGGACGCCTGGTGGCCGCCCACCTTGAGCCCGTCGCTGCCGGCGCGCAGGTGATTGGCGTTGTGGATGGTCCAGCTGGCCAGCCACAGCACCTTCTTCTCCAGCTCGCGCAGGACGGTGAGGCGATCGGCCGCGG
>CAXMNG010000132.1:0-1945 GCA_964194585.1 Salibacteraceae bacterium
CGGCGTGCGGCAATGAAATTCTCCAGCTTCGGAAAAAGTTTCAGCAGCGATGCCGGAATCGTCCAGCTCATGGACGATCTCGGAAACGCGCTGTCCGTCAACAAGAGCATGCTGATGCTCGGCGGCGGGAATCCGGGGCGCATTCCGGAAATGCAGGCGCGATTCCGCCAGCGTATGCGCGACATCCTCGACGAGGGCGATCGCTTCGAGCGCCTCATCGGCGACTATGATCCTCCCCAGGGCGAATCGCGATTCGCCGAAGCGCTGGCGGGGCTCCTGAGGCGCGAGTTCGGGTGGCCGCTCAGCAGCAGCAATATCGCGATCACCAACGGCAGCCAATCCGCCTCCTTCATGCTGTTCAATATGCTCGCGGGACACGACGATTGCGGTGCTGCGCAGCGAATTCTTCTACCTCTGACACCCGAGTACATCGGCTACGCCGACCAAGGCGTCACGGCAGACATGTTCACAGCCAACAGGCCCACCATCGAGCACCTGGACGATCACCTTTTCAAGTACCACGTAGACTTCGACAATCTGACCATCGGCGACGACGTCAGCGCCATTTGCGTGTCGCGCCCGACCAATCCAACCGGCAACGTCCTCACCGACGACGAGGTCGCGAAGCTCATGGGGCTTGCCCGCCGTCACGACATTCCTCTGATCCTCGATAACGCCTACGGCACCCCTTTCCCGCATATCATTTTTACCGACGTGGCGCCGGTCTGGGACGACAACGTGATTCTCTGCATGAGTCTCTCCAAGCTGGGTCTACCGGGCGTGCGCACAGGGATCGTCATCGCGAACGAGCAAGTCATTCGCGGCCTGGCGGGCGTCAATGCCATCGTCAATCTGACCACCGGAGGATTCGGCGCGGCCCTGACCGTGGAAATGGTCGAGAGTGGTGAGATTATCTCCATCAGCAACGACATCATCCGGCCGTTCTACCAGGACAGAGCAAGCCAGGCCGTTGAGCTCGTCCGGCATGATCTCGCGGGCTATGACTACGCTATTCACAGGCCCGAAGGCGCGATTTTCCTCTGGCTGTGGTTTCCCGGGCTGCCCATCGGATGCGCGGAGCTCTACCAGCGCTTGAAGGAACGCGGCGTGCTGGTGATCCCCGGGCATCACTTCTTCCCGGGACTGGCCGGGGACTGGCGACACAAGCACGAATGCATCCGCGTTACCTACTCGCAATCCGCTGAAGTCGTCGGAAAGGGCATCACTATCATCGCCGAAGAGGTGAAACGTGCCTTCGACCGGGGCTGAGAGCGCCACCGGCTCGTCAGGTTATGGGTGGAGCTATCTGCTCGACATCGCCCGGCGGCATCGCCGCACCCTGATAGTCGCCCACATCATCGCCGTGGCCGCGGTGCTCTCTGCCATACCCATCCCGCTGCTGATGCCGCTGCTGGTGGACGAGGTTCTTCTAGCCCGGCCGGGAGTTGTGGTCGCCACCCTGGACGGGATCTTCCCCACCCCCTGGCACGGCCCGTTACTCTATGTGTCTGCCATTTTGATGCTTACGGTGCTGCTTCGTCTCACGGCTCTGGCCTTCACCGCCCTGCAGGTGCGCGAGTTCACTCGCATTTCGAAGAATATGATTTTTCATATGCGTCGCGAGCTGCTGGGCAGGCTGGAACGCATTTCCATGGCGGAATACGAAACTCTGGGAAGCGGCGGCGTCGCGTCCCATTTCGTCATCGACATGGATGCCATCGACAATTTTGTCGGTACGACCGTGGCCAAGTTTCTGATTTCCGTGCTGAGCCTGTTCGGCACCGCCGCCGTGCTCTTGTGGATGCACTGGCCCCTGGCGCTGTTCATCCTGTTCATGAATCCGGTGGTGGTATACCTCACCGTCGTCATGGGCAAACACGTGAAAGAGCTGAAGCGCCGCGAGAACGCTGCCTTCGAGGTCTTCCAGGAAAGCTTGACGGAGACT
>CAXMNG010000133.1:0-5797 GCA_964194585.1 Salibacteraceae bacterium
AACCGTTGCTCGTAGAGGTTGCGGTAGTGTGGCTCGCACTCCTCGGCCAGCGACTCCAGCGCCGGTGGCAGGGTGTGCACCTTGGAAACATAGGGAGAGAAACCACTGGACGCCCGCACGGCATCGTACCAGTACCTGGCCCACACGCCATCACTGCTTCGGGGCCCCGCAGGCCACCACAACATACGCTCGCTGAAGGAGACATTCAGCGCCGCGCACAGTGCCGTCAGCATGGCGCGCGGATCTTCGAGAACGTCCCGGGAGTCAACAATCAACGGCGTCGCATTAGCTGCTCGGCGCGCGTACTCGAACAACGCCGCCTGCTGCAGCACGCCGACGTCGCTTATCGTCACCTCCGGGCGAGTGCGCGCATAGGAGGCGATGACTTCCCGTGGATTGCGGATCAGAAAACAGTTGTGCATTTGCGCGAGCCAGCTCCGATCGACCTCGTCGAGCATATGATGGGTCATGTGCTTCTGGAAATAGATGGGCTCACCGCCCGGCACCGGACCCGTCACGGCTGCCACCACCCTTCGCCAATCCGTGTCGCCGGCGGCCATGACTTCCCCGGCGCCGGGGTGATCGATCCCCGTGCGGTGAAGATAGAACGCATACAGGGGCTCGTCCCAGACGGCGGTGTCACCACGGTTGCCCCAGGCGCGCATCAGGGCCGTGGAGATGTTCCGCGGACCCGACCACATGGCGATGCGAATCGCGCTGCTCACGACACCGCAGACTCGGCGTCGATGAAATCGCGGTAGTGCTCCTGTAGTCGCGCCGTCATGGGTCCGCGGCGGCCGGCACCGATGGTTCGTCCGTCCACCTCCATGACGGGAACGACACCGGCGAAGGTTCCGGTGACGAACGCCTCGTCGGCGGAGTAAACGTCGAAGAGACTGAAGTCCCGCTGGAACACCGGGATCCCGTGCCGGTGGCAGATATCGATGACGTTGGCGCGCGTGATTCCGGCCAGGCAATAATTCCCCGACGAGGTCCACACCTCCTGCTCGCGGACGATGAAGAAGTGGGTCGAGTTGCAGGTGGCGACAAAACCATGGGGGTCCAGCATCAGCGCCTCGTCAGCGCCGGCCTTGGTGGCCTGGATGCAGGCGAGGATGCAGTTGAGCTTGGAGTGACTGTTGATCCTCGGGTCCTGCACGTCCGGCGGACCGCGCCGCACATGCACGGTGGCGAGACGCACGCCACGCTCGATGACCTCGGGGTCGGGTTGCTTGTGCTCGGCGATGATGACGATGGTGGCCGCACCCACCGTGACGCGCGGGTCCTGGTAGGGGGTGGACTTGAGACCCCGGGTCACCATTAACCGAACGTGCACGTTGTCGTGCATACCGTTGGCACGCACGGTGTTGTATAGCGCCTTGGTGAGCGCTTCGCTGTTCAGCCCGATATCGAAGTCCAGAGCCCGTGCGCCTGCATACAGCCGGTCCAGGTGATCGTCTAGAAACAGAAGCCTGCCGCGGTGCAGTCGCAAGCCCTCCCAGACGCCGTCACCCAGAACGAAGCCGCTGTCGAACACCGAGATCGACGCCTCGGCACGCGGCACCAGCTCGCCGTTGACATGGATCAGAATCCCGGCGTTGCGAGGATCGTCCTCGTACTCGTGCGTACCCTTGGTCATTTGCTGTATCCCGTTCGCCTGCGCGAATCGGAACAGTCTCCCCGAAACGGCGTTGTCGCGTCCACTGGCCACCTCCGACGCGCCGTTCGGGGAGCACCCTTGGCTATACTGGGAAATGTGCACACCCACGACATTCCACACGCTTCAGGGGCGGCGCGCGACGCCCGGCGGAGCGGCTGAGCCCATGCGCGACGACTTGAGAGCACGAATCGCGTACGTGGCGGCGCGCCTCATCGCGAGCAGCAATGCCAAGGAAATTCAAGATCATGCACGCACCACGGCGGTCCACATCGAGGGCCTGGTGAGCGGTAATACCATCGACGTCTTCGACTTCAACTCGAGCTGCCGGCTTTCCGGCGAACAAAGCGAGGACGGCTACAGCCTGTTCGACTACGATGGGAACCAGTACGTGGATCTCAATCTAGACGGGGATGACTTCGAGGGCTTCGACTACGCCACCGGTACGCGATACACCGGCGAGGTACACGAGGGCAGCGTGCGAATATTCGACTACGGCGAATCCGCGGACTTCGAGTACAGCCTGAAAGGTCTCAACTGACCGGTACCCCCGGACCGTGGGCTGACATCACCTGGCGGCGCAGGATTCAATCAGCGTGGAACCGGAACTGCCTCCCGCCGATTTTCGGATCGCCGCTCCTGGCACTACGATGATTTGGGGGCGGCTGGACGCCTACAAGGTCGAACGCGGCTGTATCGACGAGGTCGAAGACTTACTGGTGCACTACAGCTGGGAAGGCAGGCCTCAGCGCATGTATCTCTTCTGCATCGGCTGCGGGTCCCCGGACGTTGACTTCGATCTGGCCGCCTACAGGGCTATTTTTCCTCTCCGCGTGGGCAAGGCCGTGGAGTTTCCGCGCCGCGTCGACCAGTGGCACTGGAGTAACCGAATCGAAGTCGTGGACACGGAAACGCTGCACCTGCCGTTGGGCGCGGTGGACGCCTATGTCATCCAGAGTGAGACTCGGGGACTCGACAACCCTTTCCACGCACGCAACCGCATCTGGTTCGCGCCCGGCATAGGCTGGAACGTGCGGTTCCAGTACCAGGACAGCCGTGACGTCTCCTATGCCTGGCAGGCCATCGAGTTCAAGCCGCCGGTGGCGCACTGAGCGACGCCGGCATGGCCATGCGCGTCGCGATCAATAACGAGCCGAAGATCGTGAAGGCCGTGAATATCACCAACGTCCATCCGGGGATGGTCAACCCCAGGAACACCCACTGCACGTCGGCGCATTCTCCGGAGCCGCGAAACACCAGGCTCAACGCCTCCGTCAATGGAAAGGCGTTGAGCATGTATTCGAGGCCGGGGCCACATTCGGGCACCTGATCGGCGGGAAGGGTCTGCAGCCACACGTGCCGGCCGGCGACGATCATGCCGAGCACACCGAAGACCACGATGAGGACACCGTACACGCGCCGGCCCGCGAGCGCCGGGTCGTGAATAGCAGCGACCAACGCGATCCCGCCCAGTGCCATAACGAACACCCGCTGAAAGATGCACAGCGGACAGGGTTCCAGCTTCAACGCGTACTGCATGGTCAGTGCGGTGGCCATCAGCGCTGCGCATACCAAGAACGCGGCCAGGAACAACGGGCGCTGCCGGAGCAGGGAATTGAAACTCATATGGGCTCGACTTCAGCTAACGACGATAGTCTTTCGGTAAGAAGTAAAGATGATCGTAGCGCTCTCGTGCAAGGTGGCAGGTGATACAGTACTCCACGCGCTTGGCGCCGGGGCCATTCGTTTCCCCGAAAAGCGTGCCGTCGGGCCTTACCAGCGTGTACTTCCAGTCTCCACTGACGTAGTTGAACCCTTGGGGCATCTTTTCCATGATGAACAGGGAGCCGAGGAGGATACCGCCTGATTGCGTCACCGAAAAGCTGTCCTTGGCGATTATCGACCCCACCGGTAACCGTCCCGCGCCCTCGAACTCTCCATAGGCCAGGGCGCGCTCGTTCGCGTAATTATTCAGGTAGTGGTTTCCGTGGGTCGCCGAGAGGTAGGGCGCGCTGTTGTAGCGACGCCAGCTCTGATAGTCGCGCGCCACTTGCAATCCGGAAAGGGGGTAACCGGCGCGCAACGCCCCCCGCGCGATGGCGTAAATCTCCGCGGCGCGCTCCGGGTCCAGGGGTTCGGGGTCGCGCAGCCGGTAGTGGCGTCGCGGATTGGCCGCTTCACCGCTGATGGTGCTCATTTCGACGTCGGGACTCGCCTGCGCCAGGCGCAGATCGTCCTCTACAGCGTAACAGGTGGCGACAGACAGGCAGCTTGAAGCTATGGCCCATCCGGTGATACGGGCCAGGTGTGTTCGCGTGAGCATGCAAGTATCTCCCTCGATTACGGATCGCAGGTATTGGATGAACCGCCGCTTGTCGCCCCGTGCCATCGCGCCATGACACAGGGCTGCGGCCCATCTCCCTCGGCCCGTGAGAGATCTACCATTCGCTTCGACAGTCAACCTGGCGAGAAGTGCCCGCCCTAAATAACCAGACAGCCAATCAGAACGTTTCGACCCAGGGACGCAGCTCCATCTCCCAGGTCCAGGCGCTGCGGTGTTGACGGTGCACGGCCAGATAGGATTCGGCAATAGCATCCGGGTGCAGTGTCGTGTCGGTGTCGTCGTCTCCACCGCCGAGCTTGCGGATCCCGCCATCGATGACGAAGTGCGCCACGTGAATGTTGCGGGGGGCAAGCTCCCGGGCCATGCTCTGCACCAGCCCCCGCAGGGCGAACTTACCCATGGCGAAGGCCGCCGACCGAGGGTAGCCCTTGACGCTCGCCGAGGCGCCGGTGAATAGAATGCTGCCGCCACCTCGCGCCAGCATGCGCCGCGCCGCCGCCTGGCCCACCAGGAAGCCGCCGAAGGCGGTTGTCATGAGGGACGCGGACACCGCCGCCGGATCGATGTCCACCAACGGGCCCGGCACCCGTCGGCTGGGGTTGAAGACAACCAGGTTCGGAGCACCCTCGGCCGCATCCACGTCCTCGAACAGCGCTTCCACCTGCTCGGGTTTGCTCGCGTCGCAGGCGACGGCACGGGCGCCGGTATCGGCTACCAGCGCAGACAGCTTGCTCACATCGCGGGCAGCCAGCACCACCTGCGCATCCTGTCCGGCGAGCATGCGCGCCAGGGACGCGCTCAGACCCTGTCCGGCACCGACGATTACCGCCACTTCTGAATGACTCACGATGACCTCCCGGATTCGCCTCCCGGTTTCCGATGGGGGCACCCAGTCTACAGATTACCCGGGTGGGGGAAATGTGTAGACTTGATCGCTGCAATGAGGGCCGCGCAGTGATCATCAGCCTCGACGATCTCGTGGATCGCGTTCAGGACGGCGCATGCGTCGCCGTCGCTCCCGACTATTCCGGCTGCGCCATGGCCGCCGTACGCGCGTTGATTCGGCGTGGCGCCCGGGATCTGCACCTCCTTGCGGTGCCCCAGGCGGGCTTTCAGGCCGACATGCTGATCGGAGCCGGCTGCGTCGCCAGCGTCGAGGCGGCGGCCATTACCCTCGGCGAGCACGGATTCGCGCCGCGATTCAGCGATGCCGTCAAACGCGGGCAGATCGCGCTGCTGGACGCCACCTGTCCCGCCATCCACGCCGGGCTGCAGGCGGCGGAGAAAGGAATTCCGTTCATGCCCCTGCGCGGCATTCTCGGATCCGATCTGCTGACCCACCGCGACGACTGGAAGATAGTGGACAATCCTTTTTCCGAGGATGATGCCATCGTTGTGCTACCGGCCATCCGGCCTGACGTCGCGTTGTTCCACGCAGCGAAGGCCGATCGTCACGGCAATGTCTGGATCGGCGTACGCCGCGAGCTCATGCTGATGGCGCACGCGGCGAGCCACACGCTGATCACCGTGGAGGAGATCTGCGACGACGATCTACTCGCCGACGAGGCCTATGCCGCTGGCACCATTCCCGCCCTCTACGTGAGCGCGATCGCCGAGGTAAGCAATGGCGCGTGGCCCGTGGGGCTGACCGGCCGCTATCCGGCCGACACCGCGCATCTCGCCGGGTACGCACGCATGGCCAAAACCGCGGCCGGATTCCAACAGTACCTCGACCAGCACATCCGCGATCGCGCACCGGCCGCGTGACTGTACCCCGGCTGTGTGGTCGTGCTTCG
>CAXMNG010000134.1:0-2346 GCA_964194585.1 Salibacteraceae bacterium
CTACATCCACCGCGTCTGGCGGCGGCCCGTAACGATGCATACCCTGGACGCGAGTGGCAAGAAGACCACCCTGGAAACAGGAAAAGCCGCCGCCTGACCCCCCTCGCGTGCTAGGTTAAGCTGCGTCCACGATTGCCATCGTGCCCACTGCACGGAGCTTGATGCCATGCTCGGACGGCGACTGCGCCTTTACTCGGGGCTGATTCTTGCAGCTTACGTAATTTCCCACTTCATCAACCACAGCCTCGGTCTGCTGTCGGTGGACGCCATGGAGTCTTACCGGCGGATCAACGCTATCGTCTGGCAAAACCCGGTCGGCACCCTGGCCCTGTACGGCTCCTTCACCGTACACGGTGTCCTGGCCCTGCACGCGCTTTTTCGGCGCACCACTCTGCGCATGCCCTGGTGGGAAGCCCTGCAACTGACCCTCGGCCTTCTGATTCCACCGCTGATCGCCATTCACGTCATCGGCACGCGGCTGACTCAGTCGCTGCTCGGCTTCGATGTGGACTATCCCTGGGTTCTCTATGTGCAATGGAGCAATGCGCGCTACCTGGTTCAGCAACCGCTGCTGGTGCTCGTCGTGTGGATCCACGTGGTCGTGGGACTGCATTTCTGGCTGCGCCTCAAGAGCTGGTATCCGCGGGCCCTGCCGGCGCTCTACGCCCTCGCCGTACTGCTGCCGGTGCTTGGCCTGCTCGGGTTCGCCCGCGCCGGCACCGACGTGTTGGCACTGGCGACGGACCCTGAAGCTCGCAGTGCCATCCTCTCCGGTTGGACCGACGCACCCCGTGATGGCCGCCGGTTCATTCTCGCCCTGGAGCCGAAAGTCTTGTGGGTCATGGCTGCTTTGCTGGCGCTGGTGCTGGTGGCCCGCGAAATCCGCCGTCAGGTGCGGCGCCGACGCAAACACGATTACGCCCTCGAGCATCCGACGGCGGGCTCCATCACCGCCAAGGCGGGTCAAACCATCCTCGAAGCGCTGCGCGTAGCGGGCATCCCCCATGCATCGGTGTGCGGCGGCCGCGCCCGCTGCACCACCTGCCGGGTGCGGGTGGGAGCGGGCTTCGAGCACCTGCCGGCACCCCGCGAGATCGAGGCCGCGGCCCTCGAGCGCATCGGCGCCAGCGACAATGTGCGGCTGGCGTGCCAGACACGTCCCTCGCGCGACCTGCACGTCACCCCGCTGCTGCCCGCCAACGCCAGCGCTGCCGACGCCCAGCGACCCGGTGGCGTCGGCGGTCACGAGCAATCGGTGGCGGTGATGTTCGTCGACCTGCGCGCGTCCACCAGGCTCGGCGAGGAGCGTCTTCCCTACGACGTGGTCTTCATCCTGAATCTGTTCTTTGCCGAGATGTCCGAGGCACTGCGTGAAACCCGTGGCCACTACGCGCAATTCTCCGGCGACGGACTGATGGCGCTGTACGGGCTCGAATCGGACATGGCGACGGGCTGCCGCGACGCCATGCGTGGCGCGGCGGCGATGACGAGACGGCTGGCGGCCCTGAATGATCGCCTGGCCGGCGAGCTGCGGGAGCGGCTGCAAATCGGTATCGGCATCCACTGCGGCGAGGCCATCGTCGGGACCATGGGCCCACCGTCCTCACCCAATCTCTCCGCCATCGGCGACAACATCAACATCGCGGCGCGCCTGGAGGCGCAGTGCAAAACCTATGGCGTGACGCTGGTGGTATCGAAACAGGCAGCGCGACACGCCGGGATCGATCTTTCGTCCTTCTGCCTGCACGAGGCGTCGATGCGTGGTCGCGAGGAGCCTATCGTCGTCTACGCCGTGCCAGACCCGTCGACTATCAGCGAATTGATGGGCGAATTGATGGCCATCGATACGCAACGCAGCGGAATCTCTGACAATCCGATCGTATAATCAAGGCGTTTTCTCCACTACCCACCGAGGCAATCGATCGACGATTGCCCGTAGGAGCGAGCCCCCTGCGGGGTAGACCCCTTGCGGGGGCACGCGTGCTCGCAAATTGACGCTCTAACACATGGATCGGAACCCATGACGGAATCTCGAACCCCACGCTTACGCGTGATTGTGAGCACCCTCGCGGTGCTTCTGCTCAGCGCCTGCAGCGATGCCACCGAACCTGCTCCTGGAAAGTCCCAGAGTGCGCTCGAGGATGAGCTACGGCGCACACACCGACATCTGGAACAGTCACGGCAAGCTCTGGGCGCTGCCGAGCAACGGTTACGCGCCCTGAGCGAAGAACAGACCCGGGATCGTGTCCGTATCGCCGACCTGACGGCGAGTTCTGCTGATCTCCAACGGCGAAATCGTGAGCTGGGACAACACCTCGCCCGGGCGCGGGGACAGCTTGCCCAGAG